>NZ_JBAGKV010000052.1:0-23379 GCF_037049705.1 Janthinobacterium sp. LPB2021202312-11-4
TTGAACTCCAAATGGTTGGAGTATCAAAAAAACGGTGGGTACTTCAGACCTTCCCTAGGGAATCTCCGAACAAGTTTTCAAATGTGCTGAAATACGCCTGACCACCTGATCCGAGCCGCCCATGAGCCAGATGAGCTTTTCCGATTTCGAATACGCCGGCAAGCGCAAGCAGACACGCCGCGAACGCTTCCTCGCCGAGATGGATCAGGTCGTGCCCTGGACGGGTCTGCTGGGCCTGATCGAGCCGTTCTACCCCAAGGCCGGTGGCGGCAGAAAACCCTATCCTCTGGAAACCATGCTGCGTATTCATCTGTTGCAGAATTGGTTTTCCCTGAGCGATCCGACCATGGAAGAAGCGCTCTACGAAATCACGCCCATGCGCCAGTTTGCACGTTTGACCTTGAGCGCCCCGATACCTGAAGACACCACGATCATGAATTTCCGGCACTTACTGGAAAAGCATCAGCTGGCACCTGCAATCATCGCGGTCATCAATGGTTATTTGCAGGACAAAGGCATGTCTCTACGTCAGGGCACTATCGTCGATGCCACTATTATTCATGCTCCCAGTTCGACTAAAAACGAAGAGGGAAAGCGCGACCCCGAGATGCATCAGACCAAAAAAGGTAACCAGTATTTCTTCGGAATGAAGGCCCATATTGGCGCTGATGTCGAGTCCGGCTTGGTTCATCACGTCCACGGCACCGCCGCCAACGTCGCCGATGTCACACAGGTCGCCGAGCTGTTGCATGGCGAAGAAAATGCAGTGTATGCAGACGCCGGATACACCGGCGTTGAGAAGCGTGAAGAGCATGAAAATCGTGAAGTGATCTGGCAAATCGCGGCGCGCCGCAGCACCTATTCCAAGTTGAATAAACGCAGCGTGCTCTACAAGGCCAAGCGCAAGATTGAGTACTGCAAAGCCCAGACACGGGCCAAGGTCGAACATCCGTTTCGGGTGATCAAATGCCAATTTGGGTACGTGAAAGTGCGCTTTCGTGGGCTGATGAAAAACACGGCTCAGTTGACCACATTGTTCGCCCTGTCGAACCTGTGGATGGCTCGAAAACAACTGATGGGTATGGGCGAGTTGCGCGCTTAACATGGAAAACCGGGCGAAAAACGCCCTCGATGAGCACTGCATCAGGTCGTTTTGAGCAAATAGCGCTGCGTGCCGTGCAAATTACGACTTGCCGCCGCCGCGCAGCAAGTTGATCGGAGCATCCCTAGAAGCTGGCATAGATGTCGTTTCTTATGGCTGCTCATTGCATGATTGTGACAGCTATCACCTGATTCGTTCCTATGAAAGCGAGAGCAATCGCCAAGTGTCTCAAGATGCTTTTTACGCAAGTGCTGCCTGGAAACACGGCCGGATAGAAGACATTATCAGCCGGATTGAAATCAGTACAACGATGGTTATGGCGCTCGCTCAAGGCGCAATTGATGCCATCAGAGCTTCCGTAGATATATCTAGAGCCGAAGCTCGATCCGCGTAGCTGACATCGACAAAGGCAGACCCCGTAGCCTCAAACGCAGGGTGGCAGGAAGATGTGTTGGCCGGACGGTTACGCTCCTACTCCAAGTCCTTCGAGGCCCAGGTCATTCAAGAGTGTGCACAGCCCGACGCTTCGACTGCCAGCGTCGCGCTCGGCCATACCCGAGAGATGTCGCGCATGGCGCCTCGCTGCTGAAAACTATGACGCATGATCAAGGCAGTGAAATCACGGCCCACACGGGCATTAAAATTTACTTTGCGGATCCGCACAGCCCCTGGCAACGCGGGAGTAATGGAAACACCAATGTCTTGCTGCGTCAGTATTTGCCAAAAAGCAAAGATAGCTGTCCGGTCACCTACGAGCTACTGGACGAAATTGCCGACTTGCTGAAGACTCGGCCACGCCAAATACTGGGCTGGAAATTTCCGGTCGAAGTAATGGTTGAATGCCTTCAGCTATTAGCGCGCAAAAAGCTCGAAATCATCAACTGACTGTTGCACTTGGTCCATGAGACCGCCAGCCTCTCGCAACCAAGGCAGCGCTTTCAAACAGATGGTGGATCTATAATTCTCATCAAGTCTTTCATCGAGCCAATATCGGGAATATGGGACAAACAGACATATACCGATTGGCTCGGATACACTAATGCGGCAAGGTGTTGTGAGTTTTTACTCTCATAGACCAGTGTATTAAGGATCTGTGTTCTTGCTCGACAAAACGCCTCCACGTCTACCCTTGCCCTGACTGAAAACTGCTTGTTCATGATTAGCAAGTCAAAGGGCTCGCTCGCACAAGCAGTGAGTGTCAGAAGTTCTTCAAACGTTTGCACGGGAGCAATCCGATAATAATTCAGCCGATTCAACAGCTTTTCGATGTGTATTATCCGGGAAAGTTTCTCCTCGACGATCAATATGCGCATTTTTTTATTCGACATTACGTAACCGTCCTAATAGCGAGAACGCAGCCAACGCTGGAGCTAGGGAAGACCTGAAGTACCCACCGATTCTTAAGAGCCTTGCTGCTTGACGCTCAAAAAACCTGTATAGGCCGAAAAACAGACCATAAAGTTAGCGGAGACGATGGTCGCACAACAAACCTATAAGGGGCGTGGAGACTCAAGCATCTCTTTCAGTTCGACCAAGGAGTGAGAGAGTAGCTGCCTTAATTCGCTCACTGTGCTGCTGGTGAGTCCATAGAATAGAAACGATGCATCAGGCTGATTTGCCTGAGACTCTAGTGCACTTGCCCGTGCCGATAGCGCGTCAGCGCCCATCGTGCCGGCACTTCCTTTTATACTGTGCAGTATGGCGGCTGCACCTTTGAAGTCTTGCAGGCGCAGCCGATCTTCCAGTTTGGCGAGCTGAAGGTTAATGTCGGGCTCAAAGATTTTCAGTATCCGCTCGATCAGCTCAAAATTACCGCTAAAACGTCTCAAGATAGAGTCACGTCCTTCAGCGAGTTTAGGTGTACCAAGTATTTCTAAGCCGCTTAGGGGCATCGTACAGTCAGGCGCGTTTTTTTGAGCGAGAAGTCGTGTGATGAGGATTTCCTTGTCGATCGGCTTACCGATGTGATCATTCATCCCTGCGGCCAGGCAGATTTCCCGATCTGCTTGGGAGGCATTAGCTGTCATGGCCAGGATCGGTAACTTGGCGAAACGCGTGTCCGAGCGAATTCGTCGAGTAGCCTCCAGCCCATCAATATCGGGCATCTGTACATCCATCAATACAGCACTGAACGATTCGGTCGCTTCCAGCACCATTTTTACTCCGTCCAAGCCGCCCTCGGCCAGCTTGACTGTCGCGCCCTCACCGCTAAGCAACTCATCCGCTACCTGACGATTGAGTGCGTTGTCCTCAACGACGAGTAAATGCCAACCGCTAAGACGCTTTTGTCTGTTCCCGTTAGGGATGATCTTCGTTGGTTCAAGCTCGCCGATGGCCTCCAGAACCGCGTCAGCCAATTGTTGAGGGGTGACAGGCTTGGTCAAAAAGCTCTCAAAGGGCTTTGTGTGTATTTCCGATGCATTAGCCAGCACCTCCCCTCCATAGGCCGTGATCATGATGACTTTTGGAGGAGCAACATCCCCTTCAATTTTCTGGATAAGCTGTGCGGCCCCCAAGCCATCGAGAGCGGGCATACGCCAGTCCATCAGTACAACGTCGTAGCAACGGCCCTGCAGCATTGCTTCACGAACACGCTCAACGGCCTGGTAGCCGTCGGAGGAGCAGTCGGCCTGCCAGCCAAGCCCCTGCACGGTACGCATCAACAGTGCCTGAGCAGTGTCATTGTCATCGACGACCAGTACACGCAACGGTCGCTCCCTCCTCAGGCAATATTCCTTCAGAGGTCGTACTTCGGCGATTCCCAGGACTAGGTCGAACCAGAAACGACTTCCCATCCCATAAGTGCTTTCTACTTGTAACTCCCCGCCCATGAGCGCCACCAAGCGCTTGCAGATGACCAACCCAAGCCCCGTCCCCCCGAACCTGCGGGACGTCGAGACTTCGGCCTGCATGAACCCTTCAAACAAATTCTTAAGTTGTTGTGGGTTGATGCCGATTCCGGTGTCCGAGATGGAGATTTGCAGCTGGATGGAGTCACTGGCGCGTTGCAGCTGTCTGACGCTAATGACTATTTCACCCTGGGGTGTGAACTTCAGAGCGTTCCCTGCCAGATTAATCAGGACCTGCTGCAGTCGTAGCTGGTCGCCGATTAAACGACTGGGTAGGTTGCAGTCCAGGTCGAACAGTACCTCCACGGGTTTAGTGCCCTGGCTTCCCGAGACGACGATGGCGAGGTCGCGCAACAAAGTTTCCAGTTCGAACGGATGTACATCCAGCACCAGCTTGCCGGCCTCGATCTTCGAATAGTCCAGTATGTCGTTGAGCAACCCCAGCAGTGAGGTCGCGGCCGAATGGGCCTTATTGATATAGTCACGCTGGCGGTCATTGAGCGGGGTCTGTTGCACCAGATACAACATGCCAAGCACGGCATTCATTGGAGTGCGGATTTCATGGCTCATGTTTGCTAGAAATGTTGACTTGGCCGCACTCGATTCATTGGCTTGATTCTTGGCCTCGAATAGGCGTCTCTGTAGTTCACGTTCACTGGTGACATCAAGATTGATTCCAATCATGCGCAGCGGTAACGCGTCTGCGCTTCGTTCAACTTGAGCATTAACCTTGATATAGCGAACTTGTCCATCTAGCCAAACTATCCGGAACGTACAATCGAAGGGCTCACCACCCTCAACCGCAGCCGCAAGGCCGGCAGTGGTGCGCTCAAGGTCCTGGGGATGAATACGCGATCTCCAGAGCTCAAAGTCTAGGGTCTGGTTATTGGGTGTGGGCGATAGGCCATATAGCTCAAACATTTGCTCGTTCCACTGCAGTTGGTTGTCGCTAAGGTTCCAACTCCAGATTCCCAGTTGTGCAACGTGTGCTGCCAACAATAGTTGGTCTCGGGCGGACGTCAGTTCCCGTCTCTGCTGCTGTAGCAGGGAGATGTCGGTGATGACGCAGACGAAGCGGCTGCCATCTGTGGTCTCCATCACGCCAATGGACATTTGAAATGGGAAAAACGAGCCATCCTTGCGTCGCCCAGTCATTTCCCTCTCACTGAATGCAGCGGTAACGCCAGGCTGAGAAATACGCGCGATAAGTTCAGCCAGCGCCGGCCAACTCTCCGCGTCGATTAGCGTCTGCACAGGCTCTCCGACTATTGCCTCCTTGGTGTATCCAAAGTTGCGTTCCCCGGCAGGATTGAATGAACGCACAACACCTGATGCACTGAGTGTAAACATAGGGTTCACGGCAGTTTCTAGGATGGCTCGGGTCGTTTCTAGGCTTGCAGCAAGCTTCTTCTCGGCGACTTTCCGCTCAGTGATGTCAACGGCGATGCACAAGTAGCCGATAATATGCTTACCCTCATCCCGCATAGGCGTCACCACAAGGGTGACCGGAAAGCGAGAACCATCTTTGCGCACATAAGTCCACTCGTGGGTGTCTGCGCCTTCAAGTTCCGCTTTGAAGACTACCGCGCGGAATCCGTCGATGTGTCGGCCAGTATCCGCACTCAACTCTACTCCCCTGGAGACTAACTCCTCCCTAGCATGAAACAATACCGGTGTCGTGTGACCGATAACATCTTCGGCCGGATAGCCTAGTAGATGTATGGCTCCCTGATTGAATACACGGATAATGCAGTTTTCGTCTGTTGCAATGATCGAGACTTCAGAGGCAGAGCGGAGCACACAACTCAACAATATGTTAAGTTCACGCAGCTCGCGGGTACGATCGGCAACTTGGACTTCCAGGTTGGAGTTTAGCTCGTGAATTCTAAGTTGTGCAGCCTTTTGTACGGAAATGTCCCGAACCGTCATGGAGGCGCCAACCATACCGTCGGACGACACCAGAATGGGTGCGGCAGTAATAGATACGTCAAGCAAGCAGCCGAACTGGTTAAGCCTTTGTGTCTCGAAGCCGGTGATTCGTTCGCCTCGATAAATGGACTCGATAAGGTGATGTTCTTCGTCGATCAAGTTATCAGGAACCAGCAGATCAATGAGTCGACTACCGACCGTTTGCATAGAGGTGAACCCGAAAATCAGTGTGGCTCCTTGGTTCCAACTGGTCACGACCCCGTCGATACCCACTGCGATAATCCCGTCAGCCGAACTATCTACAATGGATGCGCGGCGCGCTTGTTCGGCCAGAATCTGTTTATGCCGTTGGCGATTGACTCCAATGACATTGATCAGTGCCGCCAATAAAAAACTCAGCGCTAGGCCTGCTAGGAGCGTGCCCGTTGGTGAAAGCAGGTGCAGTCGCTCAATCAGCATCGGTTGCGGCCTTAAAACAAATTGCCAGCGCCGGCCGAACACCTCCTTCTCTACATAGGAAACCAATGAGGGGTCCAAGTCCTCAGGAGTGGCGTTAGTCTTAAAGAAGGAAATGGGTGAAGAAGGGTTACTAATGTCGCTGAGTTCAAAGTCTAGTGCGTAGCTTTCAAAGTTCATGTCGGCTAGCACCTCTTTGATCGACAGAGGTACATAACTCCAGCCGAAGGTTTGAGCCTCTCGATCCGCCACGAGCGTAGGCGTCGTAAAGGTGCGGTAGATCGGCAACAACATAAGAAAGCCCAGCTGGTGTTCTCCAGACAGTTGCACCAATGTAATGGGGGCGGTCAGGCGTGGAGCTCCATCGCGCATGGCCGCCTGAGCTGCTTCGCGACGATTTGGTTCGGAGGCAATATCAAGGCTGATTGCCTGAGCATTTGGCTCAAAGGGCTCTATGCACTCGACAACATATCGGTCGCCATTGTGGGGGGCCAACTCGGTGATGGCAAAGTCTTCCTTGCCATCCGCACTAGAATTGACAAGAAACTTATCGACTTGATCTTCATGCACGAGACGAATAAAGCCAAAGCCCCTAGCGCCCGGAAACTGTTTGGCTATATCTAGAGTCATGCTGTAGTGGCTAAAGGTGTCACGGCTTATATTATGCTCGCCAGCAACCAATATGACCCCTCTAGTAGCGTGCAGACCATATTGATAGGTGTTGATTCGAGTCAACAGAGACGCTGACAACTCACGAGCCTCAATATCCAACGACTCCCGTATGGCCTTTTGATTATGATTTAATAATAGCAGCGCTATTGCAAGAGAGGCGAAGACTCCGAGGGCGAGCGTTGCCAGCAAAATATGATGGATTTTAAAGCGTAGTAGATTTTTTATCATCAGACCGCCTGTTGCCCGAAAAAAACAATACACAACGAAGTTAACAAATAAGTGAAGCAATGCCCCGCCCGTCCAACTGCTTTAGGACTTCAAACTCATCAGGGCGCCCGGTTTTCGACGCCCGATTTTGCAACTGCCCCTCCGATTGTTGTTTTCATAGCGTTTCCGACGGTGCCGCAGATACGTATAAAAGTCGCCACCCCCTCGCTTATTGATGGCAATAAGCAGATAAATTCAGTCATGGCGGACTACTTGATCTGGCCTCTTTTGCTTGAGCTGATGAGGGAACTGCTACTTGTTCATTCAATGTTTGAGTCTGACCGATTGGTGATAACTTAGCTAGGCAGTCAGCTTGAAAAAAATATTCGGGCGACCACGCGTCCGATATCTCTTTCTTCATGGGCGCAAAAAAAGCTTTGTACAATTTATTCGGCTGTATGACGAACCTTACGACTCGTCGTCGAAGGATGCACCGCAACCTTTAGCTCTGCTTGCTCGGCTTTATGCCTCACGTGCTGCAGCTATTCTATATAGACCATTCGGTATAGACGCTAAATTAATCGCTGTCCAATTTTTTTAAAAATTTTTATGAAGTTCTTGAAGGGTTGCCAATGTCGATTGTTTGCGTGTATCAATATCTAGCTGATGAGTTCAATTTGAAGATCGGGAAGCGCGATGGTCAGCGATGAAATTGAGAGTGTGATGGAGGAGCTTAAAAAACGTTACTTGAACCGCTTGAGAGATGACAATCTTGAGCTGTTCGCTTGCGAGCAGAGCTTGTGTGGGGCAATTGAGCTTGAAGTACCGATTGCAAAGGCGAAGAACATTGCCCATCGCTTGGCAGGAGTCAGTAGAGTGTTTGGATTTGAAGGTGTGCAGTCTGCAGCTGAAATTTTCGAAAATTTCAGCCTGGTTTTTTTGCGTGACGGATCAGACTCGACTACGCTTCTTTTAGTGCACTTGAGGACACTACAGTCTGAAATCGACCTGATTGTGTTGGAATCAGTAAGTGATTGAGTGGGTAAGGGGGCTGGTTTGCGCAAAATATGGATATTGGTCATCATTTTCATCATCGCGATTATCGCGACTGTCTATTGGCTGTTTACCGGGTATTGTGATATTTGCGTCCGTGAAAAAACAGAGCATTCACTCGACACAGAAAAATTAGTAGTTGCGTTTCGCGATAACACTTTACATCCTGGTAGGCAGGGTGAACTTACCGATCGCGAAATGGCAATGGCTAAAGCCGCTTGGCAGTACTTCGTGAGCTCAACTCAGGCTTCAACTGGCTTGGCTAATGCGGTGCTGAATTATCCGTCTACTACCATCTGGGATACGGCCTCTTATTTAGGCGCAATGGTGGCTGCGCGCGAGCTGAATATCATTGATAAACGTGAATTTGATAGCCGTGTATTTAAGGTTTTGGGAACTATCAAAAATCTGGATTTATTCAGGCAAGAGCTACCAAACAAAGTCTATAACACCATAACAGGTGCGAAAGTTAACTATGCAAACACACCGGGGGAGATTGGATTTTCTGCTCTGGATATAGGGCGGATGATGATCTGGCTTTATATTCTAAAACAAAAGTATCCGTACCTTGCCAACTCGGTTGATGGCATTATGCTGGGCTGGAAATACTGCAATATTGTTGATGCGCAAGGGCGTTTATACGGAGCTAGTGTCGGCTCCAAAGGCCAGACCATTTATAACCAGGAAGGCCGGTTAGGCTACGAGGAATATGCTGCTAAAGGTTTTGTGTTGTGGGGCTTTGACGCGCGAGGTGCCAGTGAAGCGGGGCCCTTTGGTTTTATTGATATTTATGGCGTGAAAGTGCCCTATGACACCCGCGATCCACGTATTTACAAAACACAGAACTACGTACTGACAGAGTCCTATCTGTTAGACGGCATCGAGTTAAACTGGGACTTGCCGGACGACGATTACTCAGATCAGTTTTTGCATACCGATGGCTGGCAAGCAGAGTTTGCACAACGTATTTATAAAGTTCAAGAGGAACGGTTCTACAACACCGGAATACTGACGGCGCGCTCAGAGCATCAAGTTAAGGGTGAGCCTTATTTTGTTTATGACACTATATATGCCTCGGGTTACCCGTGGAACATTCTATCACCCAAAGAAGAGTACGTACCTGAACGCGCGGCAGTGGCTGCAAAGGCAGCGATTGGGATGTGGGCTCTATGGGATACTGAATATACCGGTAAATTGTTTGAGCTTATTGCAGACTTGTATACGCCGGACGGTGGATTCTATGAAGGCATCTATGAGAACGGCAATGGATATATTGAACTGCAAACGGCCAACAATAACGGAATTATATTGGAATCGCTCCTGTATAAGGCTCGGGGGCAGATACTGGATCGACGAACATTTATAACGGATCCACAGTCTTGGTATAGAGGCGTTGGCATTCCTGAGGTTAAAGAAAAAAACTGTATTCCTGCTGGACCGTTGAAAACCGGTTGCACCCGGGTTGTAACTCGCTGCGACCTGCCAGCACCTGTGTTGACGCTCAAGTTAGATGAGTATCAATTTTGTGAACCGGTACCCGCTAAAAAATGGTATCCGGGTTGCGCGTCGCAACAGATAGAACCTGCTGCTCAAAATTGTGATGTATCGAAAGTCAAGTCACTCAAGCTTGAACAGCCCGCTAATACCCCCGGTTCGCAGTGTACTGGAGTGAGTGGTCAATGACATTCAAGGAAGGACTGTTAAAGGCGCGTAGCCGCATTGTCTTCATCAGCGTGTTGCTGCTTTCATTTCCGTTAATTACTTATCTGGAACGGGTGGGTTACGTGCCTGGTCAGGCCGCGAGCCTGACTGAGAGGCAAACGAAAGCGCTGATTGAAACGCAGCCAACAGTACCGTTATCTGCGAGTGAAATACTCAGGCCGGACGAGGTTGAGTGGGCGAGAATCGCTTGGAGGTACTATGAAAATAATATTGTTCCTGCGACAGGACTGGCCAACTCCGCAAATCAATACTACTCAACCACGATGTGGGATACAGGCTCGTTTTTGCTCGCTGTCATAGCGGCCAACAAGATTGGTATTGTCAAGGATGAACAATTCAAACTGATTATCCTGCAGGCCTTGACGAGTCTTGAGCGTTTGCCGTTGTTCGACGACGTTTTGCCAAACAAGGCATACAACACATTGACGCTGAAAATGGTCGATTACGATAACAATCCCACTGAAATAGGTATGGGATGGTCTGCCCTAGACATTGCTAGGCTATTGGTACCGCTCACTATTCTTAAAGGCTATGGAGACGATTATCGATTTCAGATCAATAGAATATTGGCTAAGTGGCACATTGGGCAAATGCTGCAGGATGGAAAGTTGGTAGGCGCCGCACGAGGTGCTGATGGAGCGGTACAGCGGTATCAGGAAGGGCGAATAGGTTATGAGGAGTATGCCGCTAAAGCGATGATTTTTAGCGGTTTCGATGCCTACGAGGCCTGGCGTACTGACGACTATATCGTGTATCACGATGTACTGGGGATTAAGGTCCCTAGTGACATACGCGAAGCCAAAACCCATGGTGCTCAGGTCTATGTCACAAGCGAACCCTACATCCTTGATGGATTGGAGTTCGGATTCGATACTCGCTCTAGGGCTTTTTCAGAACTGATCTACCTGGCCCAGGCCAAGCGATACGAAGTCACTGGCAAGCTGACGGCGGTGAGTGAAGGACATATAAACCGTAAACCCAGCTTTGTCTATTCGACGGTATTCGGCGGCGGGGAACCCTGGGCGGTACTTTCAGAAAGTGGAAACCGCTTTGACGATCTACGCACCCTGAATACCAAGGCGGTATTTGCTTACGATGCATTGTATGGCACCCCTTACACAAAGCAGATGCTGGCACGAGCGGTGAAGTTGAATAAGGTACAAGGTGGTTGGTTTGAAGGAGTGTATGAAATAAATGGACAAACCAACGATATTGAAACAGCCAATACCAACGGTGTCATCCTGGAGTCCATTGCGTACCGTTTGGGCGGTTTTCTAACCCATTCCGAACCATGATTTATTGGCATAATTGTTCTGTAATGTGTGCACTCATGGCGCTGACGTCATTAGTGGCTGTGATCGAACACGCAGACGCAAATGGAGAGATGGACATGCCGAGCAGGGACGTCATCATTGATACCTCTATTCCCTTTGGTGCAGAGGTTCGGGAGCAGATCACCGACGAGCGTAGTATATGGGTATGGTCTACTTATCAAGCGGGCGTCATACAAGGGTGGCACTATCGATTCACCCCGGATGGCTATGCGACGTTCAGCCCATCTGTTCGTCTGGACAGCAACGTGTTTCATGTAGTCTGTAGAAAACAGAAAGGTTGTACCATTATCAAACCCGATCTATCCGAAATCGAAGTAGGGCCGGGTGGTTTAGCTGCTGAGTCCGCAAAAGACGCGGGGGTCGTGATCGCTGGAATATACATTGCTTGGTTGTATAAGGTCGCCGGGGTGGTCGATGCGGGCTCGACAGTGACAAGCCCAGATGATGAGCGTTCTGCTGTAGTTGTGCCTAAGATGAAGGTGCTCAAAGTCTTGATTCCTAGCGTGAAAGTACAGCCTGTGGTGGTAGCCGATGAGCGCACGGTTCATCGGTCTAGAAAAGCTAATGCCAACGCCGACGTCTTACAAAAAGTGGCTCCCACTGTTGCCACTCCGATAAAGGTTCGGCAGAAACCGATAGCTCACGTTGAGGGTCAGCAGCCTTCTGTCATGCCACTGGAGGAGGCCAATTTTCCGGTGCGAAACGTTAAGGATGGCAATGCCAATATGTTTTCATGCGGGCTGTTTTCCGGTTATTCGCTTCGTTATTTTGACAATGCCAGCAATCAGGATAAACGCGGCAAAAAGGTGATGTCGCTTGGGTGTTTTGTTCAGGTGACCCCTGCGCTGTCATTTCGAGCCAATTTGAATGATTACCTCGAAAGTGCACAGCAGCAACCCTGGGACCCTGACTATACCTATGCTCTGGAATATAAAATAGGCGATAAGATCAGTCTGGGCTATTCGAATTACTCGGGGAATCGCTTTCCTGGCCATAGCGGAGGAACGGGAGGTGTGAGTGCCGGCAACTTTCGGGTAAATTACAGTTTGCCCAATCAGACTGTTAACGCGGTGGGCCAACATATCCCTTTCATTGAGCAACTTCGTTGCACCACATCGGCTGGTTTTTCACCGAAGTATCAGACTGTTACGGAAACTAAAACAGGTAAAGTATCGGTGGGGTTGAATTGCTCATTCAGTCCAGCGACAGTTGCGCCCTTAAAGATATATCTATCAGCAATTGGTTATCCTGTGTCTGGGCAACAGCAATCCTGGGATCCCGATTATACATTCAGTTTTAATTATCAATTTAAAAGTAATTTTTCAATTAGTTACAGCAATTATTCCGAAGGGCGTTGGTGGTGGAATAGCGATAAAAGCGCCGCGACGGGGCTGAGAAATGGAACAATTACCCTGCAGTATCAATTCAATTAATGGAATAATAAAATGGTATTTTTCAGTCCCCGACGAGCGAGAAAATGGCAGACAGTAGCTGTTGTTGTCTCGATGCTTTCGCTGACCTTCGCGCATGCCGCCGTGAACGAAAATCAAACGGTACATCCGGATAAATGGCCGGCCTTGAAGTCGCCTTTTCCCAATGATCCTATCATGGAGGCGGCCATCCAACGACTGCTCGCAGGTATGACGGTTGAAGAAAAAGTCGGACAAATGCTGATGGTTGAACTTCCTTTTTTCAAGCCCGACGAGTTGGTCCGCTACCCGATCGGTTCCATTCTGAATGGTGGGGATTCGACGCCACGCGGATACACGCCTATACCTTTGAATGAGTGGGTCAGCTATGCCGACTCCGTTTATGGATTCGTCAAACAACGTCCAGGGAGTTATGTGCCCATTCTCTGGGGATCTGATGCAGTGCACGGCCAGAACAAGTTTGTCGGAGCAATCATTTATCCGCACAACATAGGGCTGGGCGCTGCCAATAACCCGGAGCTGATCTACCATATCGCTAGCGCTACAGCACAAACGTTCGGGGTGGCTGGTCAAAGTTGGAACTTCGCTCCAACCTTAGCGGTAGTACAGAACTACAGGTGGGGCCGCACTTATGAAGGGTTTTCGAGTGATCCTAAATTGATAAGCCGTTATGCCGAGCGCGCAGTATCTGGCTACCAAGGGGAACTCGGAAAAGATTTTATGACCCCCGGTCATGTTGTTGCTACGGCCAAACATTTTATTGGCGATGGGGCAACGCAAGACGGAATAGATCAAGGCCGCACTCAGGCAACAGAGGACGAACTCATTCAAACCCAGATACCGGGTTTTAAGGCGGCCTTAAAGGCCGGTGTTTTATCCGTTATGGTCTCTTACTCAAGTTGGGAAGGTGTCAAGATGCATGCATCCCGATACTTTCTTACTGACATTCTCAAGACGCGTATGGGTTTCGACGGTGTGGTCGTGGGTGACTGGAATGGTCACACACAAGTGCCTGGCTGCTCAAAAACAAGTTGCGCCACAGTGATTAAAGCGGGCGTTGATGTGCTGATGGTGTCTGACGGTTGGCATGCGCTTTTCAATAACACTGTTGCACAAGTCAAGCAGGGTGAAATATCCATTGACCGCATCAACGATGCGGTGACACGGGTCTTGAGATTGAAGTTTCGGGCTGGGTTATTCGAGCGCCCCATGCCTTCGGAGCAAACCCGGGTTGGCGACGCGAGCCTGTTGGCTTTGCCCGAGCATCGGGCCTTGGCGCGTCGAGCAGTCAGGGAAAGCCTCGTGTTGTTGAAGAACGATAAAGACGTGTTGCCCATGAAAGCTAATGCTCGAATACATGTGGTGGGGCCGGCGGCTGATGATATTGGTTATCAAAGCGGCGGCTGGACCTTAACTTGGCAAGGAGGCATCGGACACAACGAAAATTTCCCCAACGCAGAATCGATTCTTAAGGGGATACAGGCCGCCTCTGCAGCAGCAGGTGGTTCGGTCGAGTATCGGTCTGCGAGAGACACTCAAGGTCCGGTTGACTATGCCGTTGTGGTCGTGGCTGAGAAGCCCTATGCAGAAATGAAGGGCGATGTGCCCGACTTATCTTATGAGCGTTTACCTGGTGTCAAGATCCTGGAATCTGTTGTTGATGACTATCGAGCACGTAAGGTCCCTGTTGTGGTGGTCCTGCTATCTGGGCGCCCCCTATGGGTAACGCCGCTCCTCAAGAAGGCTGACGCTTTTGTTGCAGCATGGCTACCGGGCACCGAGGGTGGCGGAATTGCCGATGTAATAATGAGGAATCAACACAGTGCTGTCAATTATCCAATCACCGGGAAGTTATCATTTGATTGGCCGAGCGTATCTACATCTCAGGCGGATCCTTTATTCCGCAGGGGATTTGGCTTGCATTTCGGCTCGGAGTAATAACTATGCATTTGGGGGGCGCAATACCAAATGGCAGCGCCAGTCAATCCGACTTGGTGTTGGTTGTTGATGACGATGATATTCAAGTGGACTACATTTGCGTTTTGTTAAACCGGTTGGGGTTCCGCAGTATCGGCTGCACGGGAAGTGAAGGGGTCTTTGAAAGACTGACACAATGCAAAGCGTCCATTCTGGTGTGTGATATAGAAATGCCTGGGCTGGATGGACTCGAACTGACCCGACGTATCCGGGCCGCAGGTATTGATCAGTATGTTTATATTGTTCTTATGACTGCGCGGCATTCGGATGGTGCATATGAGGAGGGACTGGTTGCCGGTGCCGATGATTTTATGTTCAAGCCGATTCTCCCCACGTTATTGTCGGTGCGCATGAACGTAGCCAAACGCATTGTGGACTATCACGGCGAGCTGATCAGGCAGGCCCAGACGTTGCGGGCGATCAATGACACCCTCCGAGAAGACTTGTTGGCCGCAGGCCAGGCACAGCATGCGTTTCTGCCAGATAAGCCACTACATTCTGCCTTCTATGCGGTGGATCATATGTTTGTACCTTCACAGTATGTATCGGGGGATGCTTATAACTTCTTCGAATTGCCCGGAAGTTGCATCGGCTTTTATGCCGCAGATGCAGCAGGCCATGGTGTCCGGGCAGCTCTGATGGCCGCGACGATCATGCATATTATCGATCGGGACTATTTCTACTCACGAGTGTCCACGCCAATCCCAGGTCATTTTGCACCGGATATATTGGCCACCGATTTGAACAAACGCTTTTGCAGCAGCTCCCCTGACAGCTGGAGTTATTTCACCATGATCTGCGGTGTGTTTGACCCGTCCTCCAATGTGTTGACTTACTGCCTGGCCGGGCACCCATGCCCCCTGTTATTGAATGCCAGCGGCCTTGCCCTACGGCTAGGGCAAGGGGGTTTTCCTGTCGGCATGCTCGACACATTTGACTACCGGACTGAACGTGTTGCGTTCTTGCCAGAGAATAGATTGATTGTTCACTCAGATGGGATCACTGATGCGATAAGCCCATCTGGTGAGGCCTTTGGCGATAAGCGTTTTCAAACCCTGATGCAGAATTACACGAGGCAAGACGCGGAGTCACTTTCCTGTTTTTTGAATAAAGAACTCAGGAGGTGGACGGAGAAGGGAAGTCTCGATGACGATATTTCATTGCTGATATTTAATTACCGAGGGCTATAGCATGATCACGGTGACAACCCTTGAAGATGGGATTCTGATGGTTAATATGGAGGATGCACGTTTGGACGCGATCAACGCCCCTGACGTTCACAAACAGGTGATTGCGCGCCTTACTTCTGCCAATGGTCGTATTGTATTTAATATGGGTCGTGTTCTTTTTATCGACTCGAGTGGCCTGGGGGTTCTGGTTTCAATATTAAAACGCGTCATGCCCCTGGGAGACTTATGGCTCTGTGGTCTTGATAAAAATGTACTCAAAACACTAAAATTAACCCGTTTGGATAGTATTTTCTCGATTTCCCCTACAGTCGAAGCGGCGCTGAATACAATGAGGGGATAGCTCATGCATTGGAAACTCAGTGTCGAGGCGGGTTCTGAGAAAATTCGTACGGTCTGTAATTGGGTGCAGAGTGTACTAGATTCGACGGTGCCAGAAACGTTGAGGTTCGAGATAGAACTGGTGGCCGGGGAAGTGATGGCGAATATTGTCAATCATGCCCTGGTCAGCCTTGGAAAACAGTCTGTGCAGATAAGTTTAAAGTTTAGTAAAAAAAGCATAACTTTGATTTTTGTCGATCCAGGACAGCCGACGCTATATGAACACTTCGGGAAAGGTCGAGAGCACTTCCGGCCTGTGCTTCCGTCTGCTGACAAAGAAAGTGGTCGCGGCCTATTTATTGTTAATTCGCTGGCTTCTACCGTCAACTTCCGACGTCTTGGGGGGCGGAACGTCACAGTAATAACGTTCAGCAATGCTGTATCGAGGTAGGCCTGATGTTATAATTGGAAGGAGCAATACAATAATGACGGAGAAGTCTGGTGGAAATCGGTTAATCTGGCTTGACGCAAACCGATTTTATGCGGCGTGTGGTGTCATCATGATTCACTCCTCGACCGATACGAATGGTGGCCCCTATACCGGTTACCCTGTTCTTGAGCAGATTGGCCCCGCGCTATTACGATCCATTGCTACCATCTCAAGCTCAGAAATATTCTTATTGTTTTCCCTGTTTCTACTAGCGATGAAGATTGAACGGCGTGATCCAGGTTATGTGGAAATACTGAAAATACAGGTTCAACGCTTGATCGCGCCGCTGATTGTCTGGAGCCTGTTTTATGCATTTTTTAAGTTGTTCAAGGCCAGTGATTTTGGCTATGCCCCTGCAATATGGGCAGAATTAAGTGATCCGATGTCGTGGGTCGGCTACATTGTTTTAGGTGATGCACAGTATCAACTGCACTTCTTGCCGACTATGTTCGGGTTAGTTCTTATTTATCCGGCGATGCGCGCGGCGACAAAATACCCTCTGCTTATGCTTGGCGCAGTTCCATTATTGTATGTGATGGACTGGTGTCAGGCGTGGCTTTGGGGCAATGTCAGTGACCCTCTACTTCGAGACTACTTGGTTCGGTTCTTCAAAATTCTGGGGTACACGAGTTATGGACTTGTTGCGTTTGGTTTGTACGGCATCTGGAACCGCGGCCTGGAGAAACGTGATTGCCAAACCCTGTTTTATTATCTGTTGGCGCTGGGTGCGATTATCTACGCGACTAAGGTTCTATATGTCCTTAGCTCAGTTTATGCTGGGCGCTGGGTCGACACCCAAGGTGGGGCACTTCTAGGCTTCCTGGCAATGCCGATCATCGTGTTTACAATGTTCTTGCTGAACCAATACAGGGATTGGTCGCCGCGCTATAGCTTTCTTGCAAAATTTACTTACGGGGTCTATCTAATACACCCGGTATTCATCGACTTTTTTGATATTTTTACACGAGAATACTCCGCCGACTGGAGCCCTCTGCACATCGTAATCGCTAAGTACCTGTTTGTTTTGCCGATGGCCTTTACAACTGTCTATCTCATTTCAAAGTCCCGTTATACAGCGTGGACGGTGGGGGTCGGCCCTATTCCGCTGTTTCATAGAATCATGTCGGCCATCAAGAGTCCGAGAGGTTAAGGGGTGAGCAAGAACGATTTCTACTTTTCTAAGTTTGAAAATAGGCAACCGCCGGAACCATTGCCTTACTCGGCAGTGCGTGAGGTGCTCTGGCAGATTTGTGTATCCTTGGCGCTTATACTTGGTGTTCGCTACCTTTATTGGCGTTGGGCGTACTCATTGAACCTGGATGCTTTATGGTTGGCCATTCCCTTGGTCGTTGCAGAGACGCTGGCTTTCATCGGTCTCGTGCTGTTTGTGTTCAATCTATGGCGAACAGAGGATACGCCGAGCGATGCACCGCCCCACCGGATGCATGAATGCGACCCGGAATTTGAAGGGGATCGGCCAGTGGCCGTCGATATTTTCTTTACGACGTACAACGAGTCTCCCGAATTAGTTCGGCTAGGGTTACAGGACGCAAAAAAAATCCAATACCCCCACCACATCACTACGACCATTTATGTGCTTGATGACGGCCGCCGAGAGGAGATGCGTGCGGTCGCAGATGAAGAGAATGTTCACTACATATCCCGTGAGGACAATGCGGGTTTTAAGGCTGGTAATCTAAGGCATGCGATGCTCATGACCAATGGCGACTTCATCGTGATATGCGATGCAGATACTCGTCCATTTCCTACAATACTGGAGCACACGCTGGGCTACTTTCGGGATCCGCGTGTTGCCTGGGTCCAGACTCCTCAGTGGTTCTATGACATTCCGAAAGGCCAATCCTTGCCATGCTACCTTAGTCGTTACTTGGGTTCAGTCGGGCGACTTTTCGGAAAAGCAATTGAGAAGGTCATCGGTCCGTTGCTTATTGGCCATGACCCGTTGGCGAACGACCCACAGATGTTCTATGACATCATCCTGCGGCGCAGAAATTGGGCAAACGCGGTATTTTGCTGCGGGGCGGGTTCGATTCATCGACGTGAAGCCATTATGGAAACCGCCTTGAAAAACTACGGTTCAGAGGTAACTAGTACACTGGCGCAGTCCGTCAAAGCTCTGAAAAGACGAACCAGAGCCACGCAAGTTTCGGACATAGTACTTGATGCCATGCGTGGCGAAACGGTGTTGAACACGGAATTCACCCCTTACAAGCTGCATGTGTCTGAAGATATTTATACTTCATTGGTGTTACACGCTGACCAAGATCGAGAATGGCATTCAGTGCTGCACCCGCAGGTGGAGTCCAAGATGCTATCACCGCAGGATCTACTGAGCTGGACGGTACAGCGTTACAAGTATGCGGGCGGCTCACTGGATATCTTTCTTCACGATAACTTCCTATTCAAGAAAGGCTTGAAGCTTAGACAAAAGTTAATGTACGCGGTGACTTATTACTCTTATCTCGGCGGCATTTGGAACGTGCTATTCCTTATTGCGCCAATCTTGTATTTTTTTACTGCTCTCTCGCCAGTTTCATCCATCAGTATTGATTTTTTTGCACATTTCCTGCCGTTTCTAGTAACGCTTGAGTTCGCAATGCTGTTGGGAACCTGGGGGGTTCCCAGCTACCAATCCCGCTCCAGTTATCTGTCATTCTTTTATGTAAACTTGCAGGCTCTCTTCTCAGTGCTAAAAGGTGAACAGGTTAAGTTTCATGTCACCCCTAAAGATCGGCAAGCCGGAAGACATTTCCGGCTGGTCTGGCCTCACCTTATTATTGTGTTGTTAACCTTAGGCGGCATTGCCTATTCCGTCTTTGCCTATCAACATGCCATTGGCGGCTACACATTGCTGGGAATTGTGTGTAACACCTTCTGGGGGTTGAGCAATGTGATGGCGCTGTTTCCGATACTGCGTACCGCCATCTTTGATATCGAAACGTGATGTAGTCCCGTACGGAGAACCGCTTAATGAGTTGAGCGGTTCGCCTTTTCCAAGGCAAGTCGCCCTTCACGGTCCGGGTCGTCTTTCAGTTCGAATAGCCGGTCAATGATCATCGTTTCGCCCTTTGAAGGTGTATACGCGTTCCAGTAAGGAATCCCAGGGTAGGATGGATGTCCGTGCCGGGCAAATGCGACCCATGCCATGCTTGTTCGGGCGGCGAGGCTGTTAGCTTCTGCGCCGCCTCCAGTCATGTTGATTGCCCGGTCGATGTTGTCAAAAACGAACGGCAGTTCTATCCCGTGGTAGGCCAAGGGAGCCCCCTCGAAAAGGGGGGGGCACCAGCCGAACCAGTACATATAGACGGGGGCACTACCGGACGAGTATTTGGCATTCGCCTGTTTGACCACACTTGTACGAGGACTGAGAATCAAAGACAACACTTCGATCGGGCGGGCGTTCGGGTTGCTTTTGACATATTGTGCTACCAGGCCTGCAGTGTTGTTGCCGTAGCGGGGTTTCAAGTAATCCTCCACCCCTTGCCAGCCCATTGATGCCATGCGTGCATCGCCAGTGGCCGGGTTCCATTCGTGCTGAGTGGTACCCAGCAGCAGCGGAATAGTGTCGGATATCTGGAATGCCTTCTTTTCCAGCGGATGCCCCAGTATGAGTTCGCCGTCTACCATCGGTTGCCAGCGATAGCGTTCTTTGATTTCACGCGGTGTTCCCTGCGTGAGTGTCTGCTGGGCCATTTTCCCCGCTTGTATCAATTCGCGGACAGGAATTTTTAAAAGCGTAGTGGCATTGCTGCGCGTGAGATTCAGCGCGTCGAACACTGCTTGGCTGACGATGCGGCTGTCAGCGGGAGTGCCAAGGTGCTCGCGTGAGCCACTTTGAATAATCGCTTTGTGGAAAAGCCCCTTTGCGCTTGGCATTGACATCAGGGTGCTGATTTTAAATCCACCACCGGATTGGCCGAACAATGTGATGTTATTTGAGTCACCACCAAAGTTTTGAATGTTGTTGCTTATCCACCGCAGAGCGAGAACCAGATCGGTCATGCCCACATTGGCGGACTGTTCATATTGATCCCCAAGCAGTTCTTGAACATTGAGATGCCCCAGTACACCGATTCTGTGATTTATCGAGACGATCACGACATCGCCACTACGGGAGAGTTGCTCTCCGTCATAAGCGGGTAATTCGTGACTGGAGCCTGCCTCAAAATTACCACCATGTATCCAGACCATTACCGGACGACGGTCAGTTGACAAGGAGGGTGTCCAGATATTGAGGTTAAGGCAGTCTTCCTGTTGATAGCCTTCGTCCCAGTCAAACAGGAAGGCAATTCGTTTGTATTTCCAGTCCTCACGTTCGGCTTGAGGGCAGCTGGGGCCATAGACTATCGCCGGACGCGCTTCAGCAAAGTTGTTCGGCTCTTTGGCATCCCCGAAGCGGCTTTCAGCGGTCAGAGGCGCGGCATAGGGGATACCTTTAAAGGTGTGAATGCCATTCTTGATGTAGCCTGTGTAATGTCCCTCACTCACCTTCACCGAAGGGCCGGGGATAATGAGTTTGGACACTGTGTTGGTTGGACCTGGACTGGCATTGACATTGACCGCCGCTGCCAGTAGGGCTGGCGTCGCAATGAGCAGTTCGTTGAGCTGTCGGCGTGTCAGTTTCATGGGTTGAGATCCTTTCTCTAGGGGGACTTGCACTTGTGCGTGAAGGGCTAGATAACGTTCAAATAACGTCCGACCTCAAAAGGTAACAACATGGGGTCGAATGGTTTATGGATGATGCCGGCAGCCCCGGATGCGGTGAACTCTAGCATTCGCTCGGCAGTGGTGGTGGCTGTGAGAATAACGACGGGAATGTTTCGGGTTTCAGGGTCGGATTTCAGGTGTGTCAGTATCTCCAGCCCGTCCATGCCTGGTATGACCGAATCAAGTAAAATTAAATCAGGAGTGTAGTCGTTTAGTATTGAAAGTGCCTGTTGGCCGGAGGAGGCACAAACCACTTCATAGCCTGAAAGGGAAGTTAATACAGTGTGGATTATGGCTCGGATGGTTTCGTCATCATCAATGCTTAATATTTTTGGCGCGTGCGAGATCGTAGTGTCTTTTGTCATAATTTTTTTCACCGAGTCCAGAGTGATTGAAATGTCCATTTAGTGTGGTTGTTAGGCTGCAAGATGCCGACGCCTGAAGTGTAGATTGCCTCTGGATGGTATGAAGGAAGCATTTTAGGAAACCCTGAAAAAGACTTCCTGATTTGGCAAAGTCTCCGGACACCAATCGCCGAGCTTTTCAATGAAGCAAATGACCTTCGCCGATGCCGAGCACGCCGGTAAGCGCAAGCAGACCCGCAAGAAATTGTTCCTGATCGAGATGGATCGGGTCGTACCCTGGAAGGGTTGATTGCCCTGATCGAACCTCATTACTCGAAGGGGGAAGGTGGTCGTCCGGCCTATCCTTTGATGGCGATGCTGCGGGTTCATCTCATGCAGAACTGGCTCGGTTACAGCGATCCTGCGATGGAGGAAGCGTTGTACGAGACGACGATCTTGCGCCAGTTTTCGGTCTGAGCCTAGAGCGGATCCCAGATGAAACAACCATCCTCAACTTCCGTCGCCTGCTGGAAAGCACGAGTTGGCCGCTGGTATTCTCGGCGTGATCAATGGCTATCTGAGCGACCGTTGCTTGTCGCTGCGACAAGGCACCATCGTCGATGCCACGCTGATTCATGCGCCCAGTTCGACCAAGAACAAGGACGGCAAACGCGACCCTGAGATGTATCAAACCAAGAAAGGTAACCAGTTTTACTTCGGTGCAAAAGCTCACATTGGTGTCGACTATGAGTCAGGGCTGGTGCACAGCGTGGTGGTCACTGCGGCCAACGTCGCGGATGTAACCCAAGTTGACAAACTGCTACACGGCACCGAGAACGTGGTCTGCGCAGATGCGGACTATACCGGCGTTGAGAAGCGCGAAGAACATGCGGGACGCAAAGTCATCTGGCAGGATGCCGCCGGGCGCAGCACTGAATCGCCCCGGGGTTCGTAGACACCTCCCTGCCATAGATGGACTGCCCCAGCGCAGTAGACATCTCCAGCTAATACAGGCTCGCCACCGACGGAAATGCGCGAAGGTACTGATACCGAGTTGGCCCGGGGTTACCTCGCACAGCTGCTCATCGGTCTTTGGATTAGCAAATGTCGTGTACATAAGCTCAAAGCGTCCGGCGGTTAGGTTACATTGCTCAGGCCGGCATTATGCCACTGATGCTTTAGCCATCGTGGAACGCTAAAAATAGGGACAGTCGTAGGGGATCGGATTCGCATGCTTGAGAGAATCGTCTGTATCGATAACATCGGTGTCATCAAAAAGGGGATCACAAAGCCTATAGATCTGGAAAAAGTCAGCCTTATTTACGCTGATAACGCCCGTGGAAAGTCGACGCTGTCATCGATCCTGCTGGCGTGTTCTACCTTCGACGCTCAGGATCTGATCGACCGCAAAACAATTGGCGCACTGACCTCTCAGAAAGTCCATTTCCGATTCCGTCCCGGGGCCGGGTCACCTCCCTTCAGCACTGAATTCGATGGTGCCTCCTGGAAGGGGCAGCAACCGAACCTTCACGTGTTCAACCAGGCTTTCGTAGATCGCAATGTATACGCAACTGCTAG
>NZ_JBAGKV010000053.1:0-22943 GCF_037049705.1 Janthinobacterium sp. LPB2021202312-11-4
CACATTTATCTTTCGCCGAAAAAAATAACGCCACCAAAAACTTACAGCCGTACTTTTAGAAAAAATCAGGAACTTTATGCAATGAAATACATTTCTCTACTTGCCGTATCAGTGGGGCTTCTCTCCCTGACTGGCTGCGGCTCCAGTGAGCTCGACTTCAGAAATGCTCAAGTTTCGAATGGAAAAATATACGAAGGTAAAGAGAACAAACCATTTAGTGGTTTTGTTACCAATATCCCTGAAAGCTTCATCCACACAGGCAG
Source organism: Janthinobacterium sp. LPB2021202312-11-4 (assembly GCF_037049705.1). Lineage (NCBI taxonomy): Bacteria > Pseudomonadati > Pseudomonadota > Betaproteobacteria > Burkholderiales > Oxalobacteraceae > Janthinobacterium > Janthinobacterium sp. LPB2021202312-11-4. The sequence continues at coordinate 264 of NZ_JBAGKV010000053.1, forward strand.
CGGCTACGACCTCTTCATAAGAGAAATGAACGATACACTTCGGAAAATAAAATCCGAGAAAAATTCTTTCTGGGGAAAAACATTCTCTTGTGACACAAAAGTTAAAGATGGATATATCTCTGGCAATGTCTCATGCCACCATCAAAATACGCGAGTCCTCCGGTACACAGCGCAATACGAAGACGGAAGAATGGATGGCGACATGCAGGTATTCTCCCTTGATGACAAACGCACTATAGCAAAAGCGTCATTTAAAGGAGACTTGCTTGATGGTGCAGCGACCCTCTGGAGCCCGAATACAGCAAAACCAATTCAACTTAGAAACTACAAGAATGGCAAGCTGCACGGCGTACAGGAAAACTACGACGAAACCACGGAGAAGGTTGTGTATAGAAGCGAATCCAAAGATGGATTTACGGTAGGAAAAGTTGAAGCCTTCAACGCTCAAGGAGCCATGACAAAGCAAATACCCTACGACGACGGTGTTCCGCACGGGATAGCTTATGAGTGGGATGCCAACAACAATCGGATGATAGGACTTGCAACGTTTGATCATGGAGTAAAAACCGGCGAGGGTAAAACATGGAGCCCTGACGGCACCCTTATTTCAGATTATATCTACCAGCGCAATGCAATTATAGAAGACAAGTTGAACCCTGTGCAGCCCAACACCAACACCAACACCTGCCTCACCAACTTGATCGATAATTTTCATAAAGCCAATGGCGATGATGCACCTATTAATGCGGATCAAATCGCAGAGTGGGAATCTTCCTGCGGCGCAAAGAACGATGCACCTTGGACAGAGGAATAACCTTCGCTACAGGTACTCCTTTATGACTGTGTGCAAAGCTCCAAACCCAAAGCTTTTTCCCGCCCCCTTCAGCAACTGGCGCTAACTGGAACTTCGCTCGGGTACATCGGAGAAACTGCTCCAGGACGCAATCAGCCCTCCAAACGCCTATCGAAAGGAGTAAGAGTAAAACTTCACTACCTGAGAAATGCCCAAATGGGCCATTCTCGACGCAGTGAAGCATGAAGAGCCAGCCCATTAGGTGGGCCGGTTCTTCAGGTTTTTTTGTCTGTTTCAGATACGCAATCAGTTATACCAAATCGCCCCCAAAAATTGATTAAACATAGTGGCAGCGAGGGGGAAATTACTGCAGTTGACATTGGTTCGTTGTATTACGGGGGGCTAAAGCAGGATGGATACGCTCCTACACCAAAGTTTGGCCACGCAACGTCGATGACGCCCGCTTACCAAGTCCTTTCGCAATCATCCAAGTTCGACCCGGCCAAGAACTATCTCAAGGTCACGGATACGGACTGGGAGTGGCTGACAGCGGACTTCTATTTCAGCTCACACAGCTACGGCGAGCTGCGACAGAAAGCAGACTTGCTCAACAACGCTTTAGCCATGCGCAATACGGTCGCGCACTCATCCGAAAAATGCAGGGGGGGACTTAAAGAATACCGCGCTACGCCTTTTACAGACAGCCGACGGTAAATTGATCCAGGGATATACACCGAGGGCCTCGCTTTTACCAAAAGTGGAACTCCATTTTGGGCAATTGGCGGTGCAGAAAGGCGAAACACATTTCACTGCGTGTCTGGCCATGTAACGCGCGCTCGCAGACAAGGTCGGTCGTTAGCGAGAAATGAAAAAGCGCTCATACAGAGCGCTTTCCCCTATCACCAGCCTACGAACTCCAGAATATTTTCTAGTTGGATAACTTTGATTTTGTCTGTGCCAAGGCGATCACGCCAAAACCACTGCCTCTGAGCTAAGAGGCCTGCCCCTTCCCATTCAATTACTCGGACCGGCCTGCTCTGCGCGTACGCCGCAATAACTCGGTTCAAGTGAATATCCAGGCCCGAGTAGCCAAACACGATAATTTCTTCAGATTCGTGGCACGCCGAGTGCAGATATTTCCAGTACGTGGAAAGCACATTTGAGGCGTCGATGACCGATGTTTTGTGTTTCACATGGGTGAGCACAATGTGGTTGCTGTTTTTTTCTGTGCTCATTGTGAGCTGATCGCGCGTCAGCTTTTTAGTGGTCCCATAAGGAGTGTCGAAGAAAAGTGGAGAGCCATGAAGGTGCATGTAGTAACCAAAATTGTTACCAAATTTCCGTACGAGGTTGTCCTCATTGAAGCCGTCATCCCACATGCCATCAACAAGATTTCCGTTGTACCCTGCCAGGATATGATCATCCACCAGTGCGCCATAAAGGAGCCGATCATAATTTAGTGTTGCGATATTGGAGTTCGTGGCGCGAAGGAAAGCAAATAGAGGCTCAAGGAATTCTTCTGGAAGTGTTCCATGATAGTTATGCAGATTGGTTGCTACCTTCAGGATGTAACGAGATACAGCCTTTGGAAAACTTTTACCATCAGCTGTCAACCACTGGGCGTTGTCGTCCTCGAGACGATTGATAGCTGCACACGCGGTCACAATAGAATGCAGCGTATCGAGTTGATCTTCACCCTCCGGTGCGGCGCCGCCGTTTCCAACGCACTGGCTGATCATTTGCTTCTGATTGGCAGGAAGATAAACCGGGTGCCCCCATACCGCCTCCATTGCACGCGCTAAGCTGAAATGCTTGTGATCGAGCGCCATACCAAGGCCGTTACCAAATATGAGTGTCTTCCTTGCCATGCTGCCTCCCCAATGCCAATTAATTTTGGCGTTAAAATAGTGAGCCTGTGCGCAAAAGTCCATCGCATTTCGCTCACATGAAAGAAGCGCCCATTCGAGAGTCTCTTTCCTGATTTTCAGGGGACTATTTACCAGTCGCCCGCTAGGGAAGCTCTGAAAAAGCTCGGATTTTACGAAATGGCGGCTCTGTAAGCCGCATGATTACTGGGTTGCAGTTTTCGAAGGAGGACTTTTTCAGACCATCCCGAAAGTATATTTCTTCAGCTCCGACCATAATGCAGAGCCTTGCAAATTTGCACGATACCCGGTATGCGGCCCCTATTCTGCGAGCTTGCTCCTCTTCGCTCAGAGGCTCCAGTGGTAATGCCATCAGCCTCTGAGAGCTATCGGCTTGCTAAGTACTTGCACCGTTCTCGAAAAAAACTGCTGATCGTGTAAGCTATTAGACCACTCAGCCGATCACGGAAAGTTAAAGGATAATAGCTATGGATGATATGGATAAAATTTGTGATGGTTGCGCTCTACCAGGGTGCGCTTGCACTTGCAGTTATTGCGAAGACTGCGACCAAAAAGAAGTCAACTGCAACTGCGAGCATTGTAGTTACTGCACAAACAAAGAAGACAGCTGCACCTGTGATGCTTGCAACAACTGTAGTGAAAAAGAACCTGAATGCACATGTAATATCTGTAACGAATGCAATGAAAAAGAGCCTGAATGTAACTGTGAAGCCACGGCTTGATTACTGCGCCTGTTAAACTGCAGAGTTTCGTGCCGAGTTCTACAGCCCCATTGGCTATTTATCATTTGGTAAATTAGCGTTTCCGATTCATAGACAGACTGAGTACCAATATGCCAACGATGTGGATGATTCGAGGAGACGGTGGCCGTCTCTATGATGATTTTAAAGATCGTAACCTGGCCGCCATCGGCTGGGCCCAGTTGGCGCCGGTAGCCAAGCCGGGAGTTTCGCGCAAGGCGTTGATACAGGCATACAAAGATGTGCAGCCAGGCATCAAAGACGGCACGGCTGTGTCTGGCGCCTCCCAGGTCTTCCGCTTCGTCAACGAAGTCAAGGAAGGCGATGCCGTTGTAACCTATTCGCCCGCCAACCGCACCTACCTGGTCGGCCAATTTACAGGAGCCTGCCTGTACCGGCAGGAGTGGGCAGATGAGGGCATGGCGTTGACCAGGCCCGTGAAATGGCTAGAGCAAGAGGTCGACCGCGACAAACTCAGCAGCATCAGTAAGAACAGCCTCGGCTCCACACTCACCGTCTTCAATGTGGCGGAAGACGCCCAGAAGGAACTGCTAGCCTTAGCAGCCGGCAACGCCGTACCAGTGGTGCATAACGACCCTATAGGCGACACGGAAGTCATCGATGACCCGCTAAAGGGCGTTCAAGAAATTGCTTTTGAACGCATCAAAGACCAGATCAACAGCCTGGATTGGTCCGAGATGCAAGACCTGGTTGCGGGCATCCTCCGAGCTATGGGCTACAAGACACTGGTTTCTCCCGCAGGTGCTGATCGAGGCAAAGATATCATCGCCTCGCCAGATGGCTTCGGCTTCGAGCCACCTCGTATCGTTGTAGAGGTTAAGCATCGAAATGCGCGGATGGGCAGCACTGAAATCCGCAGTTTTCTCGGCGGACGGCACAAGGATGATCGTGGACTGTATGTCAGTACCGGCGGATTTACGAAAGAGGCGTTGTATGAAGGGGAGCGGGCCAACGTCCATCTAACCATGTGGACATTGGATGAGCTGGCACGGACATTGATGGCGCATTATCCGATGACGGATCCGGAGACGAAGCGGTTGGTGCCGTTGAGTTATTTTTACGTGCCGGCTTAGAAGGCATGACACTGTGGCCGCTTCAGCCGTTCATTAACGTCGTACGGGGATTCATCCGCGAGTCGGACGCCGTGTTCACTTGCGGCACTTCGATCAGCAGATCGGAGAAATTGCTTCAAGACGTAAATCAGCGCTGCGAACGCCTATCGGAAGGAGTCCTAGTCAAAGCTTTCCCGCTGGAGAAACGACCAACGAGCCACTTTCAACGCTATAAAGCCTGGAAGGCCAACTCCGTATTCGGGCTAGTCTTCCAAGCTTTTTTTGTGAGTTATGCAGGTTTGCCGACACCGTTTCAAAGATTTCTTAGGAGTTCGCTGGCTGAAGCCCAAGAATAAGCACCAGATGGCGGGTTAGTTTCGAACACCATTAAATAACGATAACCACGACCCGCACATTTTTCCCAAATCTGCCCCAACTCGACTTTGGCATCAGAGTCGGAGTTATCGCGGTCCCCTCCCTTGGTTTCGAGCAAAATTATCAACCCAGACTGAAGACGTAGCACAAAGTCAGGGAAATGGTTTATCGGTCCATTTAAGTAAAATCCGCGACCACTTTGGTTACGGTGCCACCACCGAACATTTTCACAATCGGATAGAAATTCAGACATACGCTCTTCTAAGCCGTTGCCCTTCTCTTCTCGGACGTACAGGGAGTTTTCAGCACCAACTGGCGCTTTTTGCCGCGGCGAAATCTCAACCGGAAGAGCAAAGGAGGCACGCGTATCGATCTTCTGAAGGTCAATCCACTGCTTGAAACGGCGTCGCGAGAACACCAACATCTCGTTGCGAACGCGCTGTCTAAGGCTTTCCACGTATGCGTGCTGTTGCTCTACAACCTCATCCAACTGACCAGCACTGAGTCGACCAAGGATTTTGCGAATGTAAGCCTGCAGGTCACTTTCAGCGAGAGGGGGCATTTTTCCCAGCCAATTACCCACCAGGCCGGTCAGCTGGCGCCTTTTTGCTTCCGGATCAAGACTTGAAAGATAATCCTTCCATTTCCGAATTTCAGTATCCTTTAGACGCACACGAGTGGGCTCGTAGTCCCCCTGAGAGCTACCGACCCTCAAAAGATCGAGCTTTACCAAATCCCCGGCAGTCGGTGCCACCACGAAATCGTTCACGTCACAGTCAGCCAGGTGAAACTCATGGTCGAGCAATTGTGACTTATCAAGAAGAACACCCCCATCTGCATCTGCAAAAATGAGACCTGCAGGCGCTTCCCGATAGAATTGAGGTAATCTCAACTCTCGAATTTCTTCAATGAATTCTGGGCGAACCGGGTACAATTCCATTGCGCCTCTAACCTCAACGGGAACGTGCGAGCAGGACGGATCAGCCTTCAACGCCACCAACTCAGCATGCGCCTCATGAACGGCTTTCAGCGTTGCCTCCAGAAAATTTTCTTCCTGATCTGTCTTCTCTTTCGAAAACACCTCAGTGTTTTTAGAGGGGGTATTGGGGCTACCGACTTCGTCAAAAAGGGATAATGGAGCAGCTTCTTCCTGTCTCTGACCAGACGGCCCAGCAGGTTGTGAAGTGGGCTTCGCTTCACCCTCTATCAGGTCAGGGGTTCTGAAGTCATTGCGACTAAATCCGGCTCGATTGAGACCGGCAACAATTTTTTCCAACGTGCTACTGAACACACTAGAAGCAGTCAGTACGTAGCTCATGTTCAACGGCTCATGACCATGAGCGCGAACATATGGTTGCCTCAGAATTCGACCTAAGATTTGCTCTACATCTACGGGCGAAGATCGATCAGCTAACGTGGCAAGCACGTAGGCAAATGGGCAATCCCACCCTTCTTTCAAAGCATTGACGGTAATTACAAACCTTACCGGGCATTGAGTTGACATAAGATCCAATCCGCTCAATTCATCCTTCTCTGCGGTTTTGATCTTAATCCAGTCTTCTGGCACCCCATGCTCAAGCAATTCTGCCCTTGCATGTTCGAACGTCTTCGCGTCTGCTTTGACCTTGCTCTCCGCTTGGATTAACACGATAGGTCGAATGTAAGCCCCCCCACGCGCTTGCTCAGCCTGAGCCTCTGCTTCGAGTCGTGCACGCAGATCAATAGCATGAGCAATGACCGAACTTCTGCTAGGAAGGTTTCGAACGATGACGGGAAGCTTGACCATGTGCTGATCGCGCATAACCATCGCATCGACGAAGCTAATGATGTTTGCGCCGGCTCTCGGGGTAGCCGTCAACTCAAAAACGAAGCTCGGGTTGAGGTTGCGGAGCATGTCCAGAGACAAGCTACTTGTTACGTTGTGGCTTTCATCAACGATGACGACTGGTGCAAGCCCAGCCATTGAAGCGACAAGGGAATACGGATCAACACCATCACCTACCGCAACGGCCGTGGCGGACAGGTCGTCCAGCGAGCTGTTTTCTTGGTACAGCTTTCGGTCATCTTTATTGCGTGCTTTCAAGCTGTCATAGGTAAGAACGGCCAGTACAAGACCGTCCTCAACCTCATCCCTTGAAAGATGCCCTGAAAGGAGGTCGCGCTTATCCATAATGCTGACCCTACCTTCAAACAGCCGATTGAGACTCTGCCTGTAGGGGTGATCAGAATTGCGCAAAGCCCGAAGGACTTGATCAAGAATGGAGAGTGAAGGCACCAACCACAAGCAGAGGCGTGCATCACCTTGACGACGCTGAAGAGCCTTGAAAATACTAGAAACGGCATGAAGACCAATGTAGGTCTTTCCACCAGCCGTAGGGACTTTGGCACACACCTGCGGTGCACCATGTGGGGCATCTTGGTATCCCTGCATTTTGGTAGCGCCTTGAGCGTCCCAATGAGCACGATACGCTAACTGAGCGTCTTCACAGGCAGTCCATCGACGGAGGTAAAGCTCCAGATCCTCGATGACCTGACTCTGGTAGGGGTTCAACTGCATTTCAAATCCTCAGAGTCTGGCGATATCACGGGGTATCTTCTTAAAACCAATGCTATGCCGTCTCATAAAGTCTTCGCCTAGCGCCAATTGGTCCGCATAAACAAGCACCGGACCAACGGTTTGCACGAGTTCTGCCAGTAGATCTAGGTCAAGGGTAGTGATGGAGTCGGCTTCATACGCGAAAAACACACGTAGACCGTTTGCTTCTCCAAGCCAATAACGATGCTTAGCCTCTTCAGAATCCACACGAAACTGCTGATAGATCCCTTCCTGCCAAGCCACATAATCTCGAATTGCAGCCAGACCAGCTTCGGGATTTAAGTTTCCGTATTCAACGAAAAGAGGTTCGGCAAGAGTTTGAAAGGTGAACCCGCCTCCTAGGCCAGACACTTGCTTTATTCCGTCACCGTAACCAGAGATAACACGCCTCATCCGTTCTGCAGTTAACGACTCGGCATAATCCATCAATTCGATCAGGACGAAACGACGAGACCCTCCGTCCTGGGCGTTTGCTTTGAGCACTGCATGCCCTGTAGTACCAGATCCGGCAAAGGAGTCGAGAATAATGGAATCTTCATTAGCCGCAATGTCCAAAATTCGTCCAATAAGCGTACTGGGTTTAGGCGTATCAAAGGAGGATGTATCCGAGAAAATCGCCCGCATCTCATTTTTGGAGGTGCGGTTACTGCCTACATCCTTCTTCCATAGTGTGCGAGGCACAAGATCGCCAACTTCATTCAAATAGCGCTTGATACTCGGTCGGGCTTCACCTTTCGGCCCCCACCAGACACGCCCTTCCGCATCTAGAGCCCTTAAGCGCTCTTCGGAAACTCGCCAATATCTGCCGGGAGGAGGGCTGAACTGACGCCCAGTGGGACCAGTAATCGTGAACAAACCCTTTGAGTATGGTTTGTTCGCAAATGGATCGCCCGGAATCCAAGGACCGTTTGGATCGTCATCATCGTTCGTATAAATTGAATCGGACTCAGCGGTTCGAGCTAGGCGAGCAGGAGCCCAATTCGGGCGTTTAGAATAAACAAGAATGTAGTCATGGTCTGTTGAAAATTGGTTAGCCGAGTTTCGTGGTGAATCGGCTTTTTCCCAAATCACACAGGTAACAAAATTTCCAACGCCGAAAATTTCATCGAGTATTGGGCGAAGAATGCCAACGGCATTGTCATCAATCGAAACCCAAATTGAGCCGTCCTCCGAAAGCAGGCGATGCAACAATTTGAGTCTGGGGTACATCATGCAGAGCCATTTATCTTGACGGCTCATATCCTCATTTTCTTTTCCTACGACCTTACCCAACCACCGTTTTATACGTGGGTCGTTGACATTGTCGTTATAAACCCAGCCTTCATTCCCGGTGTTGTAGGGTGGATCGATATAGATACAATTCACCCTACCCTCAAATTCGGGCAATAAACTTTTCAGAGCGTCAAGATTGTCGCCTTGGATAATGCGATTTTCGTGGCTGTTTTTCGGAGCAGGTTGAGATGCTTCAAATTTGTAATTGTCGCGCAGCACGCGGTAGGGTACGTCCCGATGATGGTTTCGGACTTGATCCTTCCCCACCCAATGCAGTGTTGGCATGGTGTTTGCCCTGTCCTGATGTTCACAAAACCGCCCTTCGAAGGCAGCCGGTGATTTGACACCATGAGTTACGGCAAGGCAAGCAGAGTATGGAGCTACCGGAGCGCCTTCTGCGGCATTCCTCCTGAGCCAACCTGCAAGGCGATGGCTGCAGTGATTTAATGGGCATACGTAGCGATGACGTGAACGTCACGGCACATGCTTAATGTAAGCGAGAGGGTGTGTGATCAGTTCCATTTCGATGAAGCCCTTATCAGGGATACAAGCGATAGGTAGGAGACTTTGCCGGACGGTTACCTCAAGGGCGTTGCGCCCTTGATCCTACATACGAAGCGGCCATAAAGCCGCTCCGCATTGCCCATCTGCCATGGAAGCCCGTAAAGCAATTACTGGATGTTTTGCTTACGCCAGTTATCTATCGCAATCGACAGTCGCTTGTCTTTGACCGGCTTTTGCCATTCATCCCAAAAATTGACCGTGCCGCTATTCGGTTTGTTTATGGGCTCATCGATCCTGATTCTGCTTGGCAGCAAGCTCGCATCGCCAACAACCAAGGCCTCGCCTGTATCGAGAGTCGGCAGGATATCGCTGAACCCACCAAGGCTATCGGGAAGAAGTCTCTTGATAACGCCCTGATCCTCAGCGTTGGTCAGCCGCATGGATACGAAGTTGCTGCATTGGCTGAGCATCGTCTTATTCACTTCGGACGGACGCTGGCTTATCACGACAAGGCTGACACCGTACTTACGGCCTTCCTTGGCGATGCGCTCGAAAATATCCAGGGAGATATCGTCGGCGGACTCCGCCATGTTTCGTTGGGGCATGTAGAGATGCGCTTCGTCACATAGAAGCGCAATCGGGTGACGCAGCTCGGATGGTGTCCACTGCTGGACGGAAAACGTAACCCGAGCAACAAGGGAAACGATCAGCGGGAGAACGTCTGATGGAACTTCAGAAAAGTTGATGATCTTGATACCGGCTTTGCCATTTTCTCCAGAGCTTCCGAGCACGGCAGTAGTGAACTTTTCAAGCCAGGTAAAATCCAGAACGTCTCCACCACCATTGAACATAAAGCCAAGGCGTCTATCAGAGATTTTATTCTCAAGCCGTGAAATCATCCGGGCGAGCTTTCCAAAAAAATCACCCTGCTTTTCTTTACCGGCCGATGCCCCCGGAACCATCTCCACGTTAATCTCGTTCAGCCTGCCCATCAGAACATCCAGATCGAATGGAACCGGGCTATCTACGGTGAAGTGCTTCAGAATTTCCTTCTGGTCGCCATCCTCCAGATACTTTCTTTTTGCCTGGTTGATCTCGCGGGACATGATCATGGCCTGGTTGGGCGCATTCTGGTCGCTCCGGTCAACAAACATTGCCACGAGTGCTTCATACGAAAGCAGCCAGTAAGGCAGGTAAAGCACACCGTCATCAATGGTGCGTTTAGCCTCAACGTCTGCGGGACCGGCCACTTTGAAGTGCTGAATCCCTTGGCCCACCAATGGCGAGTATTCACCATGAAGATCAAAAACAATGGCGTTAGCCGTAGAGAGCCCCGCCATCTGCTCAATGATCTTGGCTGTCGTCCAGGATTTACCTGATCCGGTACTGCCGCCGATGAAGGCGTGGCGCTGGAAAAACTTGTTACCGTTGAGGTAGGCAACGGCATGTTCGTCCAGTGTGTATTTGCCCAACGTCAGGGCGTTCCCATCGGCTGAGACGCTAGAGAGCGTACGCATGAAGCCAGTAAGGTTTTCGCCCTCTAGCGAAAAGCAATTTGCATCAATTTCCGGAACGCTTTCCAGAGTGCGGCGAAAGACGTTTTCTCTTCCTCCGTCACGATCCAGCATCGTGCCAATCAGGGCGATTTTGCACAGGTTTAGTTCTGAGGTCTGCTCGCTAATACCATCGCCTGCGATGACCTCGATGCCACGCTTGCGGGTCACCTGGGTGATGAGGCCGATGAGATGCTGTCCGGGCCTGCTGCTTTGGAGTACGGCAAGATGGTTGACTTGCAACCTTTTGAGTTGGTCGACATTTTCCACGTCCACGATAACGTTTGTCGTATCGACGGAGGCAACCTTTCCAAGCGCGTCTTCATCCTTAAAATTAAATATCGGCATCTCTTCTTCCTACATGATGAGTGACAGGTAACCCTCAAGACTCCAGATGTTTTTTTCAACAGTCAGTGGAGTCTTATCCAAAGAGGAGTAGACGATGGACTGCTCGTCTGTTGCTCCCCGCTCAATTGCCAGGTAATTCTGCGCCTTACCGTCAGTAATGAGCTTCTTAGCCGCGTCTGAAAGCGCATAGGTAATAATCGTGATCGGGGTATTCTGACGCTGACATCTCGCCATGAGTTTCGGCTGAATATGCTCGTCATTGAAGCCGTAGCCAATGCACAGATAAGAGTTCGCCGCAGTAATGGCTTGGTCAGCATTGTTGATGATTGAGCGGTATGGCTCTAAATGCGTCGTTTGATATTTCTGAGTGCCCGGAGTCACGATTTCCGGTTTGTAATTGACAGGTATCCCTTGAATATTTGAAAGAGCCACAATGTCTTCGAGCGGCGATTTAAACCAATCCAGCGAGCCGTGAACCTTCCAGATATTGACTCTGCGGGCAGAATTTATCTCATTCGGCGCGGCCAGTTGCCGGAAAAACCCATGCGTGAAGCCCGTGTAGTGGTGAATCCGCTCCTGATCGCAGGCATATTCGGCTAGCCTGTCGTAATTCGTAGTAACAATGTTTAATTTGGTGAGGCTGCTTTTGAACATGTGGCGCAGCAGTCGGCTCAGCGGAAACATCGCCTGGCTCTGAAGGCTTTTGTTGAAAATGTGAATGTCTTCAGCGTTGATGAGCGACCAGGTTGCTTTGATAATTCTGGAAGTTAGCTCGTCTGTAACAGCCACCTGGTGCAGCGCCGACTCCAGATCAACGCCAGCCTCTAAGACCTGGCAGAATTTTTCCCAGGCTTCTACCTCGCCAGCGGATAAGCGTGAAATGTCGGTATGTGCGACCAGGTGCTTCGCAAGCGCCCACATGCCAGACATGCCATGGGCAGCCGATGCACCGCTGCCCAGGATGATAAGGGGAGCCTTGTTGTAATAGTCCTGCGCTTGTTTTTCAAAATTCAGGCCTGACAAAATTCTATCCTTGCCGTTTATGTCGATCCGAAAAAACTACACCCACACCGGCTCAAAGGAAATACATCAGTGATGCATCCTCTGCAAGAGCCTGAACTACTCTTCTTGCAACTCAAACCTCAGTTCGTTTAAATCACTGATTCACCCATTCAAGCTCAAATACCACCTGATCCTCGGTATCCAAGCCACTGCACGTGATTAAACTGGCTAGTATCAGTCGAGACGTTTCAATGCCAGGCGCTCACTCGCGCCCTGAGTGGGGGGATAGATGGGGGGACAGAAATTTAAACCGCCATAGAAACCAGTAAAATAAGGAAAAAACCACACGATAACGCCGCCCACAAGCCACCATTGAGCTTACTTACGTGAGCGGCCTTTGCCATCATGCTCTGGCTCGCAGCAAGCGACAGTTGATTAACCCCACACCCATCCGAGCGGTATCAAATACGACTAGCCCCAAAGCCATGATGACCCTCACCAAAAACCTTGGTAGCCGACTTACAGAGGTAGCTAGCCCTGTAAAAGAACTTCCCCTGCTCAGCCAAGTCGCCACGACGCAGGTAGTAGTAAGGGTTGCTCGGAATCTCAACCAAGCCTTTGACATCCTCCACGGGCAAACCCAAGGCACTAGCCCAAGCCTCAGCCAGTCGGTTGAACATGTTGTCTCTGCCGGGCTCGTACTTACCCAGCGCATTAAATGCATCGTAATTCAACAGGATTACCATGTGATGATGGGGTTTTCCATGCTGACCTTGTTCACGCGCCCAAACGAATCGAACTTTACTGTCATGGGCATGCGCATTTAACTGTCGAGCTTTATGGCGGTTATGTTTGATCTTGGCTTTGAACGACTCAATAAAACGACCAATCACCTCATTCGTGCACGCGCTATCAGATAGTTCTGTATCGGCGGGAAGCCTCAGATCAATCCTAAATGCAAACACACGGGAATATTGACTAAGTGCATTCCTGAGCGTGTGATAAAGACGACTCAAGTATTGACTGACAAAAGGACCTTTATCCTCTTGAATTGGAAAGACCTCATACATATTTCCATAATGAAGAGACAGATTGGCATTATCGGGATGACGTAGCATGTTATTACTCCATGGTTTAGTTCATACTCTAGACACACTGAGTAAATTCTTACCAAGAACCCTCAACCTACCAACCCATTACAACCCAATATAATTCTCTGACACGCTGGCTTTATGGCCAGCTTTAATTAATGATTGATACCTAGATAAACTTACATATCCACACAGGCGTATAGACACAACACTTACTGGTATTACTTAAAGCTACAAAAGCATATTACCAATACCGAGAAGCGCCTTTACGGAAAAACCCACAAACCCCCAACAAAACACTATTGAAAACCATCATCAAGACAGCAACTTTAACTCTGACAAAAAAACATTACGAATATCTCACCAGAACTCTCCACTCACTACAACCCTACATACGCGCTGCCCCCTATTTATAAAACACCAAATCAAACAGACATAACTCCTTGCGAATCACGCTCTATAACTCTATCTAAAATCCAACCCTGAACTTCACTTTCCACCCAACCTACACAACGATCCCCCAACGAGACCGGTTTTGGAAAAGCACCTTCGGCAACGTATTTGTAGATCGTAGATCGACCAAGACCAGTAGAACCAATTACATCTTTAAGACGAATTATTTTCATGACTCACACCTCATATCTATTCAATAGATACGGAGGTCACGTATTTTTTTTACAAACGCCTCACTACACCAAGACGTCACAACTCAAACGGCTTTCATTCCATACACACGATTACAGCCCCAAACCAGGACCGGACAGGACTCATTGGCCATCTACTACCTGACGCAACACGCAAGACCGAAACGCATGCCTCCCTCACAGATACACTGTCCACATTCGAAGCGAATCAGATCCTCATCCATCACACCTGAGAAGCTGAGAAGCTGAGAAAATGCCTACAGAAGCCAGTTTTTTATAGAGATTACGCCAATTTAATCAACATAAAACACACTTAAAAAACACTGAAACCCCTCCTAAATAAATCTATTTTACCTATAGATTTCTACTAGAGAAAAATAGAAAATAAAGGAATTGTCATCCACCTCCAATCCTTTTAGGGCCCACTATGGCAGTCCGTTATAACGACGCACTTACAAAAGCACTTCCTGGAATCAATGTAGACGACCGACTAATAAACTGGCTATGGTTTTTCATCCCACACAACTGCCCAACAGCAAACTTAGGGGAATACAAAAGCCACGAAATGAGGGGCCGCATGGCCCACATAATTAAAACGACTCCAAACTTAAAAGAGATCATCGAACACAACAAAAACTTATCCCTGATACCAGATCAAAAAACAAAATGGATAACGCACGACGAAAGACAGCAGAAGTGGATTAATCCGCGTGTATTTTCAAAAAGAAACACTCTCCCATTTGATCCGCCCCCAAACTTTGCAGGACGAGACTTCACTATCGTATTGATTGACACTTGGCTCATAGACAAATCTCAAAAAGAAATGATCATTTCCGAAATAGCGCGAGAATGGGGCCAACACACCCAATCGGACAAAATATTTAAATGGTTTGATGACCAAGACGAAATCAAAAAAACTTCGCTCGCATGGGAGATGATTCAAAAAAAATCCCTGTTTCTCGCAAACAATTCACCTATAAAAAACCTGCAAGATTTGATGATTTTTTTTGACACCAATTACTTCAACATCCACGAAAAAACACTAACAATAGATTCAATAAAAAAACGCTGGAGCCAAAACAGATACAGGGAAAAGCAAACTGAAAAAAAACAGTACAACTTCATCCTTTCAGACAAGGCGATCAGACGCCTTGACAAGCTGGCAGACAAATACGACTTGAAGCGCACTGAAGTTTTAGAAATATTGCTACAGATGGAAGAGGAGAAAGATCTCTACATCAAGGAAAAAAAGAGACTTACGTCAGAAATTTAAAGCTATCGTTATCAGAACGAACAAACAAGCGCGCAGAGCATCATCACTTTTAACCCACGCATCCATAAAAGTCCTGCGATATTGCAGGGCTTTGATATTTTTCACGTGCAAAGCGCAATCGATGCTTGGATATCTCTCAGTCCTTTCAAAACGGGACCTAACGTTTGTTACTTCTCCCACCATCACATGTGCTGATCCAGAATCGCCGCGCACCGCATATCGAATCGTAGTGTGTTACCGAGCAAGGTAAATTTCTTATTCGGCTATCAATTCGAGCGATATTATTTTTTTGACTGGCGCGAACTTGCCTTCACTGCGCTTTGCCATCCCATTCAATTAACAACATCGCGCATATGCCCAAACCTGATTGCGAGACAGCGCTACCCTGCTCTGACGATTGCCTTTGAGCATTTACAACGAGGAGTATGCGCACACCCCGCTGAAATGCCCTTCCCCACGGGAGTCTAAGCCCTTCCCGGCGGCAAGGGCTCAATGAGAGCGGGGATACGACCCAATAGGGGAAGATTCAGGTCGCCGAATTGGTCGCAGGTTCAAATCCCACATTTCAAGGCATGAGTCAAAAACACAACAATTAAGCGGTTACGGAACAGAAGGAGCTATGATAGGAAACTCGGTATTCCAAATGGTATTCCAAAAGAAAAACCACACCGTTATTTTTGTTTTAAATCATCAGCTTATGCGACAGGTTCAAATTACCCCGGCCCACCAAACACGAAGCAAACCAAAACCCGCCAAGTGCGGGTTTTGTTGCATCTGGGGTGTGGCGTTCCCGCCACCCGCCGTCTTTGCCGAGACGAAGAAACCACGTCCTAGGACATTTCCCTCAAACTCTGTCGAACTCCATGAACTGGCGAGTACCGATTCGTGACGTTAACCTTCGGACTTCAATGCAACCCGGCGAACGGTTCTGAACAAGCCGAAAAGCGCAGGGATGCCTCACCTGCCGGAGTTTCTCCATGAAAAAGATCAACCCAGGCTCAATTGAAAACCCAGGCCTTTCAGAGTCGGAAGCCATCGACCTGACCTTTCCGTCCGAAGTGACACAGCACCGCATCAGCGCCCGCTTGCGCAATCCAGGACGCGTCGATCCCGTGAGCCGGATTTTCAAAATCCATCCGGATGCCGACGCCGTCACCCTGCTCGCTCACGCCAGCAAAGACCTGGCCTCGCTGAATGCCATGACCACCGATCTGACTGACCAACTGGAAGGCCCGCATCGTAACGTGGCAGTGGCGATACAGCAGTTGACCGGGCTGGCCGAGATGTTGATCAATCAGGCGCTGGAGAATCTTGATTCCCCGCCGGAGCCGACGACCAAAGCCATCTGCCACTGAGTGGATGGGCGACCTCATTGCGGTCGCCCATTGCTGCGAGCCTCTAACTGGCCGCTGAGTCACGTTCAAGCAACGAAAGCACCTAGCGCTCACCTGCCGATACGAATCTCGACGCAAAACGCCGGCTCGCAACTCCAAGCAACATCCCCACCACAATCCCTGTCAACGGCACCACGCCCGCCCATGTCAACGTCGGAAACACCAGCAAGATCTGCGAGTCATTTCCCCCAAGCATCATGGACGCCCCGATCCCCATCAACACCCCCGCCAGCAGATGCTTTGCTGCCGCCCGCCCCTCGAAGCGTTCATAGCTGAACGTCCTTCGATGCAGCGTGTAACTCAACATCCCCACGAGCAGCATGCCAAACACCGCCAGGCGTTCAGCGGTCAGCGAGCCCGCCCCCGGCACCCAAAACATCTGGGACAGGTTGTAAAAAAATACGCTGGGCGTCCACAGCGGTTCGAAGGTGTAGAGCGCGCTGGTCAGTGCGCCCAGGAGCATGCTGGACAGCACCAGGTGTTTGTCGCCGTGAATGCGGATCAAAAACAGCAGCGTCAGCAACAAGATCACAAGGGTCAGCCAGTAATGGCTGCTGGTGATGGTCGGCATTTGCAGGGTTTTGTGTTCGGGCAGCATGTTGAGGTGGTGCCAGAGAACAATGCCCAGCACCCAGCCGACGATGGTGAAGGCCTTGGTGAAGTTACCGCTGGCGAGTTTGGTGAGGGTACCGACGCTGCAGCCATCGTTGAGGACGGAGGCGAGGCCGAACAGCAGGCCGCCGCCGACCAGCGACAGGTAGCCGACGTCGGGGATGAACAGGGGCTGGCTGATGCCGAACAGGCGGTAGAACGGCGCCAGCAACAAACCGAACAAGCCGCACGCGATCAGTGACACGAACAACGTCGGTCGGCGGCTGAGCATTAACCCGACGGCTTTGACCAGGCACATGCCCATGCGCTGGGAGACCCAGCCGATAAGGAAGCTCAGCACTAGAGAAACAAGCAATGAAAGCACAGGCCTCCTCGTTTCCGGGCGCAGAATTGAGCAGATACACAAAGGACAGGTTAGTCGCTGCCAAAACACTTCGGATGAACATCTAAAGCCCTTCTACACTCACTTCGCACACGCCCGCCAACGCAGACCAAACGAGCCCCCATGACCACCCTCAAAGACCGGCTGAAACAAGGCAAGGACGCTCGAAAAACCTGTCCTCGCAACACCCAGTCCTCCCTCGGCAATATCGACCGCGATCCACTGCCGCTGATCAAGGCATCGAGCGAGGGGCGGATCAAATCGTTGGTGGAGTTGCGTTACGGCCGCATGCTGGTCCCGCCGTTCACCTTCTATCGCGGTAACGCGCTGCTTCAGGCTCATGACCTGGCCGGCACGTCCAGCATGGGGCTGATATCACCGATCTGCGGCGACAGTCACTTGATGAACTTCGGCGGGTTCGCCACCCCCGAGCGCAACCTGCTGTTCAGCGTTAATGATTTCGACGAAGCGCACCCCGGGCCGTGGGGGTGGGATCTGAAACGGCTGGTGGCGAGTTTTCTGATTGCCGCCCGCGATCTGCGCCACGGGGAAACGGTCGAGGAAGACGTCTGCCGCCAGGTCGTCGCGGCCTATCAGAAGACCATGGCCGAGTGCGCCGAACAAAGTGCACTGGAGACCTGGTACGAGTCCATCAGCTACGACGATTTGCTGGAGCAGGCGAGTAAAGCCACGCTGGAACACGTGGAGCGGGCCATCGAGAAAGCAGAGCGGCGCACCCATGCCGAGTTGCTGCCGAAGATCTGCGAGCGTGACGCTAATGGCCGTCTGACGATTCGCGATGACCTGCCGGAAATTTTCCACCTGCACAACACCACCACGCTGCTGGATGCCGACGATGACTGGTTACGTCTCTCGGATTGGAAACCGCTTTACGACACGTTCATGGGCGACTATCGAACCACGCTGCAAGCGGACCGTCGGGAGCTGCTGTCGCGGTTTCATGCCCACGACATGGCATTCAAAGTGGTCGGCGTGGGCAGTGTCGGCACGCGCTGCCTGGTCGCGTTGCTGACCGATGATCAGGAGAACCCGCTGTTTCTGCAATTCAAGGAAGCGCGGCGCTCGGTGCTCGCCGGCTACGTCAAGACCAAGTCACGGGTGCAGCACAATGGCCAGCGCGTGGTGAATGGCCAACGATTGATGCAATCGGCCAGTGACTTGTTCCTCGGCTGGACCACGGGGCCCAGCGGCAGGCACTTCTACGTGCGCCAACTGCGGGACATGAAAGTCTCGGCGGAAATCGAGACGTTCGACGCCGAAACCTTCGCCGCCTACGGACGCACCTGCGGTCGGGCGCTGGCCCGGGCCCATGCCAAATCGTCAGGGCAAGCGGCGCAGATCAGCGGTTACATCGGCAAAAGCCAGGCGCTGGCCGATGCACTGTTCAAATACGCCAAAAGCTATACCCAGCAGAACGAGCAGGATTTCGAGCGCTTTCAGCAGGCCTGCCGCAAGGGCCGGTTGCGCGCGCGTTCGGAAGCGGATTTTGCGGCGGATCATTTGCCATAGCGGCGCACTGGAAACAGTCGGTGAAATAGATAAATTTTTCTTCACCACACGATCCGTTATCAAACGGTACATTGCCCTCGCTCATTCAAGAAACTACGGTTTGCCCGCCCTCCCGCGGGCTTTTTTTTGGGCGATTAATTTGCATCCCCCTCGTAGGAGCTGCCGAAGGCTGCGATCTTTTGATCTTGAAGGTCAAAAGATCGCAGCCTTCGGCAGCTCCTACGCATGATCTAACGTCAAAGGTGGGCACCTGTTCCTCAGCCGTTTGAGTTTTCCCCGCGTCCGGGCAATGCTGGCGCTAAGCCCCCCGCGACCGGAGTACCTAATGCCGCTGCTGACCCTGCCCTGTAAACACCTGACGCTGGCGGTGCTCGACCCCGAACAAGCGGCACTGGAAAGCGATTTCTACCAACGCAACCAGCGGCATCTGGCCCGGTGGTCACCGATTCGCCCCGCCGACTACCACAGCCCGGAACGCATCCGCCCACGTCTTGAAGTACAAGCCAGCGCGTTTACCGCCGGCCTGGCCGTGCATTTTGCGCTGCTGAGTCCGGACAACAGTCAGATGATCGGCGCCTGTAATTTCAGCGGTATCACTCGCGGGGCGTTCCAGGCTTGCTACCTCGGCTACCACATCGACGAAGCCCATCAGGGTCAGGGCTTGATGCAAGAAGCGCTGGAAGCGGGCATCCGCTACATGTTCGAGGGCCAGCAATTGCACCGGATCATGGCCAACTACATACCCGGCAATGAACGCAGCGCCCGGTTGCTGGAACGCCTGGGATTTGAACGCGAGGGCTAC
This sequence comes from Janthinobacterium sp. LPB2021202312-11-4, assembly GCF_037049705.1. Classification (NCBI taxonomy): domain Bacteria; kingdom Pseudomonadati; phylum Pseudomonadota; class Betaproteobacteria; order Burkholderiales; family Oxalobacteraceae; genus Janthinobacterium; species Janthinobacterium sp. LPB2021202312-11-4. The sequence goes on from NZ_JBAGKV010000053.1 coordinate 20,134, forward strand.
GCCAAGGCTTATCTGAGTATCGCCGGGCGCTGGCAGGATCATGTGCTGACGGCGTTGATCAATCCGGCGCCTAGCCCGGTGTTCCGCTAAGCACTTCCCATGTCATTGCGCGACAACCTGTTGCGCGGTATCAGGCAACAGGCAGCCCTTGGCCATCCACTGGCACTCCCTGGCCCAGCGATAACCGGATTCCAGATGGCCTCGATCATCGTAGTACGCCAACCGCAACTGGTTGGCCGTCAGGTCGAGTTTGGCAAAACCGGCGTGGGCGGTGGCAAACGACGTGTCCTGCTCACTGGCACCTACCGCATAGAGCTTCTGCCCGCCGGCCCCGGAAACCACCCAGGCCGGCTCGGCGGCACGCAGCAACAGTTGCTGATTGTGATCATGCCCGGCGAGGAACACGTCGACCTTATTGCGCTCCAGCGCGGGCAACAACAGGCTGACCAGTTCGCCGTCCTCACCATGCTCGCCATGATTGCGTACCGGGTGATGGGCCGCCGCCATGCGCCATACCGGCGCAGGACCCGGTTGCTGGAAGGCTTGATCAAGCAGATCAATCTGCTGCTGGAACGTTTCCCGGGGCGCCGACGTGTCGAGGAACACCATGCGTACCAACGGCCGCCCACCGACACTGCCAAAATCCTTGACGTAGAAATTGCTCGGCATCTGCCAGCGCCCCGAGCCCTTGTGGCGCTGGCCATATTCGAGTTCAGCCTTTTGCGACACCGGGTAATCGTGATTGCCCAGCACGGCGTAGAACGGCACATGACTCAGCCACTGCCCCCAATAGACGCGCTCGAATTTCATCTGCCAGCCAAGGTCGTGAGTACTGGTCAGCGATTTGCCATAGAAGTTGTCGCCCAACAACACGACCATATCCAGCCGCCCGTCCCTGTCGGCAACCCGCTCCATGGCCTGCCCGACTCGCCACTGCTGCAGATCGCCACTGCCCTGATCACCCAGGGCAATCATCGATACCGCCGCAGGGTCCAGACCACTCAACGGGACAAACGGGTCCGGAGGCGTGAACATCCAGTACCCGACAATTGCTGCAACGATCAACACGATAAACATAACGATGCCGGACCGGCGAACCGCCTTGCCAGGTACAAATCGTCTTGCGCTCAGCGATGCAATTGGGGCGTGTTTCAATCAAGGGCTCACTTGGCATGGCCAGCCAGGCATAAGGGGAAAACAAGGTTCGACGTCTGCCGGTAATAGATCACACCGCTTGTTCACACTTTGTTAAGAATTCGCCCCGTATACTTTTTCCAGCCTGTTTTTTTCGGTCCCCTTTCTTCGGTAGCCAGAACCTTATGTCGCGTCCTGCCCCGTTGCTGTTCCTGCTTGGCTGTCTGCTGTTTTTCTTCGCCCTTGGCAATCATCAACTGCAAGGTTCCACCGAAGCCCGGGTCGCCGGGATCGCCATGGAAATGCACCTGGATAACGACTGGGTGACCCCGCGTCTGTTCGGCGAACCCTTCCTTGAGAAACCACCCCTGAGCCTGTGGCTCGACGCCGGGGCGATCCGCACATTCGGCGGCACGCCGTGGGCGGTGCGGCTGGCCTCGGCGTTTGCCGGGTTGTTCAGCGTGATGGTGTTGTACGCGATGCTGCGCCGCTTCGGCCGGCCTAAGGCCATTGCCTGGACCGCCGGCATCTTGCTGGCAACCATGGCCAGTTACTGGAGCAACGTGCGCGGCGTCGGTGAAGACGCGTTGCTCGCCCTCGGCGTGACCATGGCGCTGCTGGCGTTTTTCCAGGGTCAGCGGCATTCCACGGTCGGTAACGCCGTGCTGTTCGTCGCCGGGATTGCCATCGCCACGTTGAGCAAAGGGGTGCTGGGCCTGGCGATGCCGGGGGTGGTGATCTTCGCGTTTCTGCTGGCCGAAAGCCTGATGGACAAGCGCCTGAAAATCGCCGACTGGCTGCGCCCCGGCCTGCTGACCGTGGTGGGGCTGATCCCGTTGCTGATCTGGCTCGCCGTGTTGTATCAACGCGGCGGTGCCCACGCCGTGGGCGAAGTGCTGCTGACCAATAGCGTCGGGCGCTTCAGTGGCTCCTTCGTCGAGGCCGGGCATTACGAACCGTTCTACTACTACCTGGCCAAACTGCCGGAAGCGTTCTTGCCCTGGAACATTCTGGTGTACCTGGGGCTATGGCACTTTCGCAAAAGCCTGATGGCCAATCGTTACTTGCTGTTTTTCAGTCTGTGGATTCTGGCGCAGTTCGTGATGCTGACCTTGGCCTCGAGCAAGCGCACGGTGTACCTGATGTCGATGACGCCCGCCGCTGCGGTGATTGCGGCCGAATATGCGCGCGTCCTGTTCGACAGGCTCAAGGCCCGCGAAGGTGCCTCGACCCTGCTCGGCCGCATCGCCCGACACCGGCAAGCGGTGGCCGCCGGTTTGCTCACGGTGGTGATCGTCAGCTACCTGGCCGCCGCTCAATGGGCAATGCCCCGCGCTGACATCGAGCTGTCCTTTCTGCCGCTGACCGAACAGATCCAGACGTTGCAAGCCAATGGCCAGGAAGTCGCCCTGTTCCAGGCCAATGAACGGGTCGGCGGTGCTACCGTGTTCTATACCCAACGTGTGCTCAAGGGGTTGGACACCGAGGCGCAGTTGCACGCATTTCTGAAGGCATCCCCCACGAATGTGGCGGTGATGTCGGGTGAAAGCGAACCGGTTGCGCCGTTGAAGGTGCTCAAGGTCATGATGGTGGGGCGCCAGGCTTACTACTTCGTTGGAGAGTGAGACCGCGTTAACGTTCTTCGCGGGCAAGCCTCGCTCCTACAGATCCTGTGA
>NZ_JBAGKV010000054.1:0-20271 GCF_037049705.1 Janthinobacterium sp. LPB2021202312-11-4
ATTGTTGTCGTTATCCTGACTGTCTACCAGCGCAGCCAGAGCTGTCCGAGTAACGCACCTATCATGGTCGGCACCAGCATCCCCAATGCGTACCATATCCCCCAAAATGGCACTTCCATCTCGGGGCAGTGCAGGGAATATGCAATCGTCGCCATTGCACCGGCGAGTAGTCCGCCGCAGGCACCCGCCAGTTTCAGGCGAGTTGGTGCGAGACCGCCTAATGCCCAGAACACAGCAATAAATCCCGGAATTGACAGCAAGGTTATATTGAGTGCGCATACTCGCCAGGTTTTTCCGAGGATGATCGCGACTCGAGCATCAGGTGCGGCCACCATGAGTACATAGATGGAGCCGATCCACACCGCGGCGACTGCGGCAATGATCAACAGATTCCCAGAGCCCGGAGCCATGCCCGGTCTCGCCAGCCGCATCACCATGCTCAGCACACCAATCATCAGGCAAAGCGGAAAGGCGATTTTCGCCCAGAAGATCGGTGTTGCCATAACCTGATCCAGATCTGGACGAATGCCCATTATTACCACTACGAGCATAGTGGCGCCCAAGAGGCCAGCCAGCACCGCGCCGCTGAATCGCTTAGCGAGCGTCCTACGGTCAACCGGGGTCACGCCCGACGCGAGCATGGAAATAAAATCATCAGTACTCATCGTGCACCTCTAACTCTTGACGCCAGTGCTTTCAGCCCACGGTGTATGCCTATCTTCACTGCAGACTCAGTTAGCCCCATCATTCGAGCGGTTTCAGCAACAGACAACCCCTCAAGTTTCACGTGCACGATAGGTAGACGCTGACGTTCAGGTAGCTGCTCAAGCAACATGCGGAGGTCTCGACTGGTCTGTGCAGGTTCAAGATGCGGCTCAGAAAATAGTTCTGCCGCATCGTCAAGGGAATCATTGAACACGTCATGACGTGACCTGCCTCGGAAAAAGTCAGCGAGCTTGTAGCGAGCAATGGCAAAAACCCACGCCGTCAGCGGTTGATCAATCCGATAAGTCTGGCGCGCATTATGAACGGCCAGCAAAACCTCTTGCAGCAAATCCTCGACTTCACTAGGTCGCTGCTGAAGCCTCGAGCGTAAAAAGCCGCGAAGATGACCACTTAACTCCGATAAAAACGTTCGATAAGCCCGCTCGTCTCCGTCCAGACCTGCGAGGAACAGAGCCTGAAGGTGGAGCTCTCGGCTGCGTAAAACGTCGTTATGTGTAGTTCGTTCCATCATTCGCTCTGGTTACACGAAGGGTAAAAAATATCTTGTTCCTGCTAATGACGGGCAGCGGATCTTACATGCGGTTTCCCGGCATAAGGTGACAGGCGAATCATTTTTGCTGGCCTGAGACATATTTTGCGGTCGCTGTAACCGGATGTGAAAAACCATCGAACTACCTTTTGGATCGCAAGCACAGTGCCCAAGCTCTGATGCGACGACCAACCCCCATCATTTGGAGACAGAACCATGAACAATCTCAAACTTGCCGCCCTCGCTGTTGCCTTCTCTTCATTCGCTGCAGGTGCGATGGCCGCAGAGACTCCTGCCGCAGCGGGCGCCATGGAGAAATGTTACGGCGTTTCCCTGGCCGGTAAGAACGATTGCAAGGCGGGCGCAGGTACCACCTGTGCAGGCACCGCCAAAGTGGACTACCAGCCTAATGCCTGGAAAAACGTTCCTGTGGGTACTTGTACCTCCATCAAAACACCAAAAGGCATGGGCACTCTCGCGCCTATGTAATCGTAATACCACGGGGGCTCACCAATCATGAGAACTGATTTCCAGATGGGGGCCGGACTTGGCCTGAAACCGCACCATTACCCAGACGCGCTTGACTGCAAGGCTGAGGGACTCTGGTTCGAAGTTCATCCGGAAAACTACATGGTAGGTGGTGGCCCCCGTCTGGCATGGCTGGAGGCGATTGGGAGCCAACATCCGCTGTCGCTGCACGGTGTTTCACTTTCACTTGCTGCCGATTGCCCGCCGGACGAAAACCATTTGAAGCGCCTGAAAGCACTGGCCGATCTCGTTCAGCCCGCATTGATTTCCGAACACCTAGCCTGGTCAGCATGGCGCGGTCAGTATCATCCTGACCTACTGCCATTCCCTCGTACGGTCGAGGCATTGCAGCGCATCGTAAGCAATATCCAACGTACACAAGACGCCCTAGGACGTCCTATCGCAATTGAAAACCCCACCCATTACCTACACCTGGATGGTCATGATTTCAGCGAACTCGACTTTTTGACCGAGCTGAGCGTGAGAACTGGCTGTGGGTTACTGCTGGATGTCAACAACATACACATCAGCGCGCATAACCTGGGCTTCGATGCGGCGACGTATTTGGATGCCTTCCCGGCCAAGCCGATTGTGGAAATCCATTTGGCAGGCCACGCAGTGGATCCGGGAGATACGCGGTTGCTGATAGACACTCACGATGCCCCCATCGCTGACGCAGTCTGGTCGCTGTATCAACGCGTTATTGAACGGATCGGCATGCGCCCGACCTTGATCGAGCGCGACGACCATATCCCAGGATTCGACGTCTTGCTGGCCGAACGAGACAGAGCACAGGCTCTGTTGAGCATCGGGAACAAGCGACCATCGGAAGTGACGATATGAACACCTCACTCGAAAGCTTTCAGGATGCATTCGTCGATGCGTTATATGAGCGAAATTCGACTGGAATGACTGCTCTAATCGAACAGCCCGGTTTTTTGGTGTACCGCAATACTGTATTGAAAGGATCGACGGACGCATTACTTGCAAACTTTCCCACAGTAGAGCGCTTGGTCGGTACAGAGTGGCTCAAGGCCGCCGCAGCGATCTATGCCCGGCAGTCGCCACCCACGGATTCCCGACTGCTGCACTACGGCGCTGATTTCCCGGACTTTCTCGACGCTTTTGAGCATGCGCGAGAAATGTCTTATCTGGGCGACGTCGCCCGCCTGGATCTGCTCTGGACACAAGTCCATTGCGCTAAAGATGAGCCCGACATTGATCCGAGCGCATTTGCGAGCATGCCCCAAAAGGACTTGGCCCGCAGCCTGCTCACACCGAGGGCCGCTTTCCGTTGGGCGTGGTTCCCAGACCACCCCGTCTACACTATCTGGCGCTTCAATCGCGAACAGCGGGACATGCCCGACGAACTCAACTGGCGCGGCGAAGGTGCGCTTCTAACGCGCAAGCAAGGCCGGGTTTGTTGGGAGGCCGCCAGTGCTGCGGATTGCACGTTTCTAGACGCCTGCGCGGCACACCTGCCGCTTGAACTGGCCGCAGAAAAAGCCCTTGAAGTTCAGCCTGATTTGGATCTGGAAGACCTCATTGTCCGCTTGTTCAGAGCCGACGCATTCGCCGCTGTAAGCATCCATAGCTCTTCCTGAAGACTTAACACCAACTTAACCAACGGAGCACATCATGGACGTGATACGAAATACTTCGTCCGTAGCCGACAAATCATTGCGTGGCATGTGGAACCGCATTGCAGACCGACTTGGCTTAATGTTTGGTGACTCACTATTGGTGCTGGTTGCTCGCCTATCCATCGCGGCCATTTTCTTTATGTCAGGACGCACCAAAGTCAGTGGATTTTTGACGATCACACCCAGTACCTATGAGCTGTTCCGCACAGAATACTCACTGCCATTTATCTCTCCGGAACTGGCCGCGCATCTCGCTACCTACAGTGAGCATTTGTTTCCCCTGCTTCTTGTGCTGGGCCTGTTCTCACGACTATCAGCATTCGCGTTACTGGGCATGACTTTAGTAATTCAGGTCTTTATCTACCCTGACGCTTGGCCAATACACCTTTCCTGGGCAGGCCTGCTACTGCTCATCGTTGCACGTGGTGGAGGTGCAATATCGCTGGATCGACCACTCGGCATCAAGTAATGCTTTGACTGCTATACACTCTCGGATAGCCACCTCTTGGCGACATCATGGTCGAAAAAGTGGACGCGCTCGTTTACTTGAACGTCTGGAGGCTGAGGAAATTTCTGCGCCTATCGAGTTCGGCACCATCGGCAAAAAGGCCGACACACCCAACGAACTATCAAGATGACAGTGGTTGCCTATACCGGCGATACGGTGAAGACCCACGATGTTAGCTGGCAAGCGTTTAAACCGTAAGCGGTCCACCGTGTACACATTCAAAGCTGCCAGTTGAAGCCTGGTGCTGTGCTCCCGATATCCATCAGGAGCCCGCAACCATGATGCGTCCCGACGCCAAAGTCGAAAAGGTCTACCTCTACCCCAAGCAAGTGGACTTCCGAAAATCCATCGACGGCCTCGCAGCCCTGGTGGAGTTGGATATCAAGGTCGCCGTGTTCGATCCCGCTTTTCTTTTTTCTGAATCGCCACCACAGTCGAGTGAAAATCCTCTATTGGGAGCGCAACGGGTTTTGCCTTTGGCTCAAGCAGCAATTTGGGGGGTATGTGTCTGGGTGCTCCATCACCTCTAGATCGGTACATGTCATGACCATCGCGCTGAACGCAGTGGCGCCCAGACTATTCCATTTGCGGGGTTCAGCAGAACACGCTCGAAAAACCTAAAAATAGTTACTAAGGTTAAAGCATTGAATTACATTGATAAAATCAAAGCTAACGGTTAATTAGGGTCCAGAACTGTTCGAGGCGATCAGCAGCGGCGGCCAGACGAAACGTTTGCGCTTCTGCAACTTATCCGAGCCCCAGGACACCGCGAGCATGCCGATGACTGCCGCCAGATAAGGCAGGGCCGACAGCCAGCCTGCCTCGACCATGTCCATTTGCAACCCCGCCTTGAGGATCGACGGCAGCCACAGCACAAAGCCATAAACGCCAATGCTCCAGCAGAAAAACTGCAAGGCCAGCACGATGACTTTCGGCGAGCGAAAGGCTTCGGCGTAATTCTTCACCGCTTTGATTCCGACTTGTTCGGCGGCGAGAGCGCTTTCCAGATCGTGTTTTTCCTGGTCGCTGAGCCACTTGGCCTGGGCCGGACGCTCGTCGGCCAGGCGCCACCAGATAAACGCCCACAGGACTGCCGGCAAACCTTCAACGATAAACATCCAGCGCCAGCTGAAATGCTGCACCAGGTAACCCGAGACCACCGACATCCACAGCATGGTCACCGGGTTGCCGAGGATCAGAAAGGTGTTGGCGCGCGAACGTTCGGCACGGGTGAACCAGTGGCACAGGTACACCAGCATCGCCGGCATCACCGCCGCTTCGACCACGCCGAGCATGAAGCGAATGACGATCAACCAATAGGCGTTGGAGACAATCCCGGTCAGGGTAGCGAGACCGCCCCAGAGGATCAGGCTGACGAAAATCAGCTTCTTCACGCTGTGTTTCTGCGCATAGATCGCGCCCGGCACCTGGAAGAAAAAGTAACCGAGGAAGAACAGCGCACCGAGCATCGACGACAGGCCCGGAGTGATCATCAGGTCGGCGGCCATCCCGGAGGCGGCGGCGAACCCGTAGTTGGCGCGGTCCAGGTACGCCAGGCTGTAGGTGATAAACACGATGGGCATGATGTACCACCAGCGGCGGGCGGCGAGTGTTGCGGTTTTCATGATGGTGCTCCTGAGCTTGTTGTTTTTGTTGCAGCAGGTAACGAATCTTTGGTGACTGTGCGGGCCTCTTCGCGTGCAAGCCTTGCTCCTACAGGGATTGGGGCATGTCCGTAATCGATGGTCGACGCCTGTCCTGTAGGAGCAAAGCTTGCTCGCGATCGGCGCCTGGACATTCAGCATCCATTTCAAGTCGGGTCGGCAACCCCTCCATATCCCCGCGACTCTGCACCGCGCGGCTGCCAATCCAGTTGGCGCGCTTCACGGCGTCGGCAAAGCTGTGGTTTTCCAGCAAGGCGCTGATCATCCCGACGGCAAAGCCATCGCCAGCGCCCACGGTGTCGACCACGGTTTGCACGGGCACACCCGCGACGAAACCCTGATCCAGGTGCGTACGGTAATAGGCACCGTGGGGCCCAAGTTTGATCGCCACCGCTTCCGCGCCTTGATCGAGGTAAAACGCCGCGATGTCCGCCGGGTCGTCGAAACCGGTGAGCAAACGACCTTCGCTCAACCCTGGCAGTACCCAGTGGGCGAGAGCGGCGAGGCGATTGATCTCGGTGATCATCTGTTGTTCGCTGGCCCACAGGCTCGGGCGCAGATTCGGGTCGAAGGACACACTGCGCCCGGCTTCACGCATGCGGGTCATCAGTTCGAACGACATCTCCCGAGCGGTGGCGGAAAGCGCCGGGGGAATGCCGGTGGCGTGCAAGTGCCGGGCGCTCAATAGCTGTGGAGTAATCGATTGCAGCGACAAGTGACTGGCCGCCGACCCGCGACGGAAATACTCGACCACCGGATCGCTGCCATCGTCGGTGCGCGACTTGAGCTGAAAACCGGTGGGGTACGCGGGGTCGGTCTCGACATGGCGGCAATCCAGGCCTTCCTTTTCCAGCGTATCGATGACGAAGCGACCCAAGGAGTCAGCTCCGACCCGGCTCAGCCAGGCAACGTTGAACCCCAGTCGCGACAAACCGATGGCGACGTTGCTGTCGGCCCCGGCGATGCGTTTATGAAAGTGGCCGACGTCGGCCAGGTCACCGTTCTGCTCGGCGACAAACATCGCCATGGTTTCGCCGAACGACAGAATATCGATCTCAGACATGGGCGCTCTCCAACCGTGATTGACCGAGGCGGGCGAGAGTGGCGACGTGTTCGGTGGTCAGTTGCACCAAGTCATCGCCTTGCAGCGGATATTCAGCGGCCCGCATGATGCCTTGGGCCATGTGCCGCAGCAGTTGTTCCCACAAATGCAGGTCGGCGGCACCGGGCGGTATCGCCACGAGTTTGCCGTCGGCGCGGCGGGCCACCGCTTTGCAATGCACGTAGCCGACATGCCGGCCGAGCAACCGCGCGGCGTTGGCGGCGGACTGGTCCTGCCATTGCCAGTTGCCGATGTCGAAGGTCATTTTGATCGGCAGGTTGTGCTGCTCGATTTCATTAAAGAAGCGCTGGAACGGTTCGATGCGTCCGCCGTGCAAGGTCTGGTCGTTTTCCACCAGCAACTGCACCGGGCTTTGGCTCAACTGTCGGGCCAGAACCTGGAGATCGTTGTTGTCCGTGAAGTAACCGAGGGAGACTTTCAGCCATTTGGCGCCGAAGGTCTGGGCCCGTTGCAGGGTGATGAGCAACTCGGGATTGGGTTTGGATTGTCCGGCCAGCCACAGCTCCATCGGCGAGGAATACACGCTCTCCAGCCCTTGAGCCTGCGTGGCGTCGGCCAATTGCGCCGGGTCTTCAACGGTCAGCAATTCTTCACGCCATTCGATGCGCGTGGCGCCGGCGGCGGCCAGTACATCGATGAAACTGCCTTGGCCGCGTTGGCGGACCAGGTCGGCGCCGTAGCTCGACAGGCTGATGGAAACGGGTGGTTTATTCATTGTTATCTACCTCTGAAACCGGTTTCATTTTTGTTCAAAAAAAGGGGTGATTTGAGCGCCACCCCTCTGTAGGAGCGAGGCTTGCCCGCGATGAGGCCCTCACATTCAACGCAAATCTCCAACCGTCGATCCACGCACCACCAACCGCGCCGCAAAATCCAGCGTCCGCACGGGCCCGACATCCCCGCGCAGCCGCTTGAGCAAACACTCAAACGCACTCGCGCCAATCTCCGCGGTGGGCTGGGCGAGGGCGGTAATCCCGCTGCCTACCAACGGGTACCAATCCAGGTCATCGAGGGCGATCAGGCCGATGTCGTCAAACAGCTTGCACCCCAACTCACGCAACGAATGGGTACTGGCCAGCGCGGCAATGCCGTTGGCACAGAACAACGCCTTCGGGCCTGGGCCGGGAGTATCGAGGAAGGTTTTCAAGCGCGAAGTCAGGTCGCTGCCCGTTTCCACCACCGCACCTTGCAGCGCTGTACGCTGATCGATCTGTGCCTTGAAACTGCTGACCCGCTCAATCCTCGAACTGGTGCCGTCAAAGGGTTCAGTCACCAGCAGCACATCGCGGTAGCCGCGCTCTTCAAGGTGGGCGAGGGCCATTTCGACGGCGGCCGGGTTGTCCAGGCCCACCAGATCGCTTTCGAGCTGCTCGACCTTGCGGTCCACCAGCACCAGCGGCATTTCCCGGTGCAATTCGCGCAGTTCATCGCGGTGATGCCCCAGGGTGTTCACGATCAAGCCTTCGATGTTGTAGGAGCGCAGTAACGCCAAGTGCTGACGTTCCTGCTCGTCATCGCGGTCGGTGTTGCACACCACCAGGCTGTAGCCGTGCTGACGGCACGCGGTTTCCACGCCATGCATCACGGCAATTGAATAAGGGTTACGGATATCGGCCACCAGCATGCCGATCAGGCGGGTGCGCCCGCGTTTAAGGCCACGGGCCATCTGGTTGGGGCGGTAGCCCAATTCGCTGATCGCCTGCTCGATGCGCAAGGCGATGGCATCGGAGAGCAGGGCACGGTCATCGCCGATGAAACGCGAGACGCTGGCCTTGGAGACGCCCGCGTGTTCGGCGACATCGAGCATGGTCACGCGGCTGCGCTGGGCGGCGGAAAAAGTGTTCACGGTCTGAAACCTTCTTATTGGATTTATTAGGCTCCGCGCGTTGGCGCTGCGCTGAAACCGGTTTCAGGAAACACCAAAACCAAATCAGCCGTCAAGTGAATGGTTGATTGTCTTGCCATCGACACCGACCGGCGGCCATCACAGCAACACACTTAGCCACGTCGAGCCCAGCAACAGCAGGGCCATCAGCCGGTTGAAACGCTGCATCGCCCGAGGCGAGCGCAACCACCGTGAGGAACCCGCCCCCAGCAGCGCCCACACACTCAGGCAGGGCAGGGAAATCAGGAAAAACACCAGTGACAAGCAGGCCACATGCGCCAAGCGTTGCTCGCCGGCCCCGGAGAACACGCTGACGACAGCCAGCGCCATCATCCAGGTTTTCGGGTTGATCAGTTGCAGGCTGGCGGCGCCGAGCATGCCGAGCCGTGCCTGGGGAGCTTGGGTATTGATGGTCGGGGCGGGGGCGAAAAAAATCTGCCAGGACAAATAACTCAGCCACGCCACACCGGCCCACTGCATCGCGGTTTGTACGCCGGGCAGCGAGGTCAGCGAAGAACCGGCGCCCGTACCGACCAGCAACACGATGGTTGCCGCACTGGTGCAGGCCCCGAAGATAATCGGGACCGCCGCAGGCAAGCCGTATCGGGCACTGTTGCTCAGCACCAGAATGTTGGTCGGGCCGGGCGTGATCGAGGCCACGAACGCAAACAGCAGGAAGGGCAGTAACGTCGGGAACGAGGACAGCATCGCGGGCAAACTCCAGTAAAGATCAACGAAACCGATCTTCACAATCGCGAGGCTTACCTGTCTGGAAGATTTGAGCAGCGCTTGCGGTACGTCGCCGGGGTCAGCCCATAGGCCCGGACAAACCAGCGTCCCAGATGACTCTGATCGGCAAACCCCAACTCCATGGCCACTGCCGCCGGTTGCGAGCCGCTGGCAAGCATTCGTCGGGCCTTGGACAGGCGCAGTTGCACCAGATAGGCGTGGGGGGCCAAACCGTAGGCAGCCTTGAAGGCGCGGGTCAGGCGAAAGCGATCAACACCGCTGGCGGCGGCCAGTTGATCCAGACCAATGTCGAGGTGCGCATTGGCGTGCAGATAGTCCCGGGCCTTTTGCGCCACCAGCGGCAGACGCGGGTCCTCGCTGTAGCGGATGCGCCAGTGCAGGTGACTGGTCAGGCGTCCGAGCAAACCATCGAGGGCCGTCTGGCGGACGATCTTCAACTCGCCGCTGTGCAACGTCTGGAAGGCCAGGCTGGTGGCCAGGGCCAGTTGCGGGTCGGCGGTCAGGGTGTTGGCGAAACTCAATTGGCTGTTGGGCGGCGCGTTTTCGAACAACGCGGACAACTCCCGTTCCAGCCATTGCGGGTCGAGGTAGAGCATGCGGTAAGTGAAACCGTCCTCGGTGGGCGCTTCGCCGTCGTGGATGTCGCCGGGTTGCAGTAGAAACACCTTGCCCGGCGTGCTTTGGTGCCTGGCCCGCCGGCAATTGAATTGCTGCACGCCTTGCTCGGTGACGCCCACCAGGTAACTGTCATGCCAGTGGGGGTCGTAGGCGTGGCCCTCGAAATGCGCGCGCAAGGTTTCGATGCCGGTGTCGGCGTCCTGGGCCAGGTCGATCCAGTTGTGCGGGGGCATGTTGCACCTGTGAGGCGGATTACCGACTTATTTAACGCCGGCAATGCGACGGATGCCTAGAACGTTTGTGCAGCCCTCTAGCTGAACAGCCCCGCCGCGATGTTGATTGAAAACCCGAGAATGGCCGTGTTGAACACAAAACCGATCAACGATTGCGCCAGCACAATCTTGCGCAAGCCTCGGGTGGCCACGCCGACATCCGCCGTCTGCACGGCCACGCCGATGGTGAACGAGAAATACAGGAAGTCCCAATAGTTGGGCGTAGTCAGGCCTTCGGCGAAGCGCAACGCCGGTTCCTTGCCGTCCCAGGTGTAGAACAGCCGGGCATAGTGCACGCTGAAGATCACCCCGATCAGCAACCATGAACCGATGACCGTGGCGGCGGTGAAGGCGTAATGCAGCAGTTTGCGCGAGGTTTCCAGGTCTTTGCTGCCGGCCAGTTCGAAGGTGATGGTCGCCAGGCTGGCAATCGCCGCGATGCACACCACAAACAGCACCAGCCCGGCGTTTTCATCTTCAATTTCGGCTAGGCGTTTGACGTCCGGCGCTTTGGCGCGGGTCGCCAGCCAGACCATCAACACCAGGTAAGTCCAGACCCCGGCGTTCCAGCCGATGAGGATTTTACTGATGACCGAATCGGCCGGGGCCAGAATGCCTACCGCGATACCGAGGGTGGCTGCGGCAGACAGGCGAGGGTGGGTGCGGGCGAGGAGCGGCATGAGAACTCACAGAAACAGAATTCCACCCACCATAGCTCAGGTCACCGGGCTTTTGTAGGCGCTGCCGAAGGCTGCGATCTTTTGATTTTGGATTTGATTTTTAAAATCAAGATCAAAAGATCGCAGCCTTCGGCAGCTCCTACGGGGGGATGGGCCATTACTTTTTGTGGCGGGTCTTGACCAGCTTCATCACCACCACAAAAAACACCGGCACAAACAGCACCGCCAGGGTCGCAGTGATCATGCCGCCGATCACCCCAGTGCCGATGGCTTGCTGGCTCGCCGAACTGGCCCCGGTGGCAATCGCCAGGGGCACCACGCCGAGGATGAACGCCAGCGAGGTCATCACAATCGGTCGCAACCGCAGGCGTGCGGCTTGCAGCGTGGCGTCGATCAGGTCGTGACCTTCGTCGTACAGGCTCTTGGCGAATTCGATGATCAGGATCGCGTTCTTCGCCGACAACCCGATGATGGTGATCAGCCCGACCTTGAAGAACACGTCGTTCGGCATCCCGCGCAACGTCACCGCCAATACCGCGCCGAGTACCCCGAGCGGAACCACCAGCAACACCGAGGTCGGAATCGACCAGCTCTCATACAGCGCCGCCAGGCACAGGAACACGATCAGCAGCGATAACCCGAGCAGAATCGGCGCCTGACTGCCGGACAAGCGTTCCTGCAACGACAATCCTGTCCATTCCTGGCCCAGGCCTGCCGGGCCTTGCGCGACCAACCGTTCGATTTCGGCCATGGCTTCACCGGTGCTGTGGCCCGGTTTCGGTTCGCCGGAAATGCTGATCGCCGGATACCCGTTGTAGCGAGTCAACTGCGCCGGGCCTTGGGTCCATTTGGCCTGGACGAAGGCGGACAGCGGGACCATTTTCCCGGCGTTGTTGCGCACGTGAATCTTCAGCAGGTCTTCGACCTGACTGCGCCGATCGCCTTCCGCTTGCACGACAACCCGCTGCATCCGCCCCTGATTGGGAAAGTCGTTGATGTAGGTCGAACCGACGGCCGTGGACAACACGCTGCCCACGTCGGCGAATGACACGCCAAGGGCATTGGCTTGCTTGCGGTCGACTTCCAGTTGCACCTGCGGCGCTTCTGCCAGGGCGCTTTCGCGCACGTTCATCAGGATCGGACTTTTCTCCGCCGCCGCCAGCAATTGGCTGCGCGCCTCCATCAACGTGGCATGGCCGAGGCCGCCGCGATCCTGCAAGCGGAACTCGAAACCACTGGAGGTACCGAGGCCGTCCACCGGCGGCGGCAACACCGCAAACACCACGGCGTCCTTGATCTGGCTCAGGGCGGCGTTGGCACGGTCGGCAATCGAAGTGGCCGAGTCGTCGCTGCTGCGCTCGGACCAGTCCTTCAACGTGGTAAACGCCAGCGCCGCATTCTGCCCGCTGCCGGAGAAGCTGAAACCGAGAATCACTGTGCTGTCGCCGACGCCGGGTTCGGTGGCGTTGTGCGCTTCGATCTGCTCGACCACTTTCACCGTGCGGTTCTTGCTCGCACCGGGCGGCAGTTGAATGTCGGTGATGGTGTAACCCTGGTCTTCCACCGGCAGGAACGAGGAGGGCAGGCGACTGAAACACAGGCCCAGTCCGATCAGCAGCACGCCGTAGATCAGCAGGTAACGCCCGGTGCGTTTCAGCGCATAGGCGACCCAGCCCTGATAACGCACAGTCAGTTGTTCAAAACGTCGGTTGAACCAACCAAAGAAACCGCCCTTTTCGTGATGCTCGCCTTTGGCAATCGGCTTGAGCAGCGTGGCGCAGAGGGCCGGGGTCAAGGTTAGGGCGAGGAACGCCGAGAACAAAATCGAAGTGGCCATGGACAACGAGAACTGCTGATAGATAACCCCCACCGATCCCTGCATGAACGCCATCGGAATAAACACCGCCACCAGCACCAGGGTGATGCCGATGATGGCGCCGGTGATCTGCTTCATCGCCTTGCGCGTCGCTTCCTTGGGCGACAGACCCTCGGTGACCATGATCCGTTCGACGTTCTCCACCACCACAATCGCGTCGTCCACCAGGATGCCGATGGCCAGCACCATGCCGAACATGGTCAGCACGTTGATCGAGAACCCTAGCGCCAGCATGGTCGCGAACGTACCCATCAGTGCCACCGGCACCACCAGCGTCGGGATCAGCGTGTAGCGGATGTTTTGCAGGAACAGGAACATCACCGCAAACACCAGCAGCATCGCCTCGCCCAGGGTGTAGACCACTTTGGTGATCGAGACTTTGACGAACGGCGAGGTGTCGTACGGAATCTTGTATTCGACGTTGGCCGGGAAGTAGCGCGACAACTCGTCCATCTTCGCCCGTACGGCGGTGGCGGTGCTCAAGGCATTGGCCCCGGGCGAGAGTTGCACGCCGACGGCGGTCGACGGCTTGCCGTTCAAACGGGTGCCGAACTGGTATTCCTGGCTGCCGATTTCAACCCGCGCCACATCGGCGATGCGCACCGTGGAGCCGTCAGGATTGGCCTTGAGCACGATGTCGGCGAACTCTTCGGGCGTCGACAACTGGCCCTTGACCACGATGGTCGCGGTAATTTCCTGGGTGCTGCGGGTTGGCAGGTCGCCGATGCTGCCCGCCGAGACCTGGGCGTTCTGCGCAACAATCGCCGCATTCACGTCGGCGGGCGTGAGGTTGAAACCAATCAGTTTCTGCGGGTCGATCCAGATCCGCATCGCCCGTTCGGCGCCGTATAGCTGCGCTTTGCCGACGCCGTCCAGGCGCTTGATCTCGTTCATCACGTTGCGCGCCAGGTAATCGCTGAGCGCTACGTCGTCGAGTTTGCCGTCATTGGAGGTCAGGGTGATCAGCAGCAGGAAGCCGGAAGAGACTTTCTCCACCTGCAAACCCTGTTGGTTCACCGCTTGCGGCAGGCGCGACTCCACGACTTTGAGGCGGTTTTGCACATCGACCTGGGCCATTTCCGGGTTGGTTCCCGGTTGAAACGTGGCTTTGATCGTGGCGCTGCCGAGGCTGCTCTGGGATTCGAAATACAACAGGTGATCGGCGCCGTTGAGTTCTTCCTCAATCAGGCTGACCACGCTTTCGTCGATGGTTTGCGCCGAGGCGCCGGGGTACGTGGCGTTGATTTCAATCTGCGGCGGCGCGACGTCGGGGTACTGCGCCACCGGCAACTGCGGGATGGCCAGGGCACCGGCCAGCAGGATGAACAACGCAACCACCCAGGCAAACACCGGACGGTCGATAAAGAACTGCGGCATAAAAAAGCGTCCTGCTTACTGACCAGTCGCCTGGGCAAGTGGAAGAGGGGTGTCGTCGATCTGGACTTTCTCGCCGGGCTTGGCGTGTTGCAGGCCTTCGATAACGATGCGATCGCCCGGTTTCAGGCCGCCGGTCACGATCCAGCGATCGTTCTGCACCGCGCCCAGTTGCACCGGTTGCTGGCCGATGCGCTGCTCAGCGTCGAGCAGCAGCACTTGGGCGACACCGGCGCTGTCACGCTGGATGGCCCGCTGCGGCACGCTGATGCCTTGCTGGTTGACCGCTTGTTCAACGCGCACACGCACAAAGCTGCCGGGCAGCAAGTCGAGGTCCGGGTTGGGGAATTCGCTGCGCAGGATGATCTGGCCGGTGCCCGGGTCGACCGTGATGTCGGTGAACAGCAATTTGCCCGGCAGCGGATAGAGGCTACCGTCATCCTGAATCAGCGTGGCTTTGGCCTGGCCTTGGCCGACTTGCTGCAACTGGCCGGAACGGAACGCGCGGCGCAGGTCGTTGAGTTCACGGGTCGATTGGGTCAGGTCGGCGTGGATGGGGTTGAGTTGCTGGATCAGCGCCAGTGGCGTGGTTTCGTTCTGCCCGACCAGCGCGCCCTCGGTCACCAGCGCACGGCCGACGCGCCCGGAAATCGGTGCGGTGACGGTGGCGTAACCCAGGTTCAGCTTCGCCCGCGCCACGGCCGCTTTATTCGCGGCCACGTCAGCGGCGGTTTGCCGGGCATTGGCCCGGGCGTTGTCGTAGTCCTGGCCGCTGATGGCGTTGCCTTCGATCAACTGCGAATAGCGCTGTTCCTGCAATTTGGCCTGGAAGGCATTGGCCTCGGCCTTGCGCAGCGCGGCTTCGGCACTGTCCAGGTCGGCCTTGAACGGCGCCGGGTCGATGCGGAACAGCACTTCGCCCTGTTTCACGTCACTGCCTTCGCGGAAGGTCCGTTGCAGCACGACGCCGGCCACCCGGGCGCGGACTTCGGCGATACGCGGCGCGGCAATCCGCCCGCTCAATTCGCTGCTGATCGACAGGGGCCGGGCTTCGATGGTTTCGACCCGCACCGTCGCCAGGGGCGCCGCTTCTTCGGCGGTCGAGGACTTGTCACAAGCGCTCAGTGTCAACGCCAGTGCAAGCAGGCTGAGCGTGGCAAGCAGATTCTTTGACATGTGAATACCCCAATAATGACCCCCGGCATCCTACGGGGAGGCGACGAGGGTAGCGGTGAAGCTTTGTAGGCGCTGTGTGAAATTGTGTAAGGGTTTTACGCTTAGACGTGCGAGGGCGTATATCCTTTGCCGCTTGATTCATTCTGCGACTGTCAGATCGCCTTCGCGGGCAAGCCTCGCTCCTACAGGGGATGCGATACCTCCGTAGGAGCGGGGCTTGCCCGCGAAGAGGCCGGACCCGTCGCCACCGAACTTTCTGGAAACACCCCATGCCCAACATCCTTCTGGTCGAAGACGACACCGCGCTCTCCGAACTGATTGCCAGCTATCTGGAGCGCAACGGCTATTGCGTCAGCGTGATCAGTCGCGGCGACCAGGTGCGCGAACGTGCCCGGGTCAATCCGCCGGACCTGGTGATCCTCGACCTGATGCTGCCAGGCCTCGACGGCCTGCAAGTCTGCCGCCTGCTGCGCGCCGACTCGGCGACGCTGCCGATCCTGATGCTCACCGCCCGGGATGACAGCCACGACCAAGTGCTGGGCCTGGAAATGGGCGCCGACGACTACGTCACCAAACCCTGCGAGCCCCGGGTATTGCTGGCCCGGGTGCGCACCCTGTTGCGGCGCAGCAGCCTCGGCGAACCGCAAACCGCCAACGATCGCATCCTGATGGGTAACCTGTGCATCGACTTGTCCGAGCGCACCGTGACCTGGCGCGAGCAATTGGTGGAGCTGTCCAGCGGTGAATACAACCTGCTGGTGGTGCTGGCCCGGCATGCCGGCGAAGTGCTGAGCCGCGACCAGATCCTGCAACGCCTGCGCGGCATCGAGTTCAACGGCACTGACCGCTCGGTGGACGTAGCGATCTCCAAACTGCGGCGCAAATTCGACGACCATGCCGGCGAGGCGCGCAAGATCAAGACTGTGTGGGGCAAGGGTTACCTGTTCAGCCGCTCCGAGTGGGAATGCTGAAGCGATGTTCAGAATCCTCTTTCGCCTGTACCTGGTGACGATCGTTTCGTACAGCGCGGCGATCTACCTGGTGCCGGATGTGGTGATCAAGCTGTTCCATGAGCGCTTTGTCACCTACAACCTTGATTATTCCCGTGGCTTGCAAACCCTGATCGTCAAACAGTTTCATGCGGTGCCGACGGATCAGTGGCCGGCCCTGGCGGCAGAGATGGACAAGGAGTTCCAGCCGCTGCACATCCTGCTGACTCGCAACGACGACGCCGAACTGACCCCGGATGAACAGGCGCGTTTGCAACGCGGCGAAAACGTGGTGCGCATCGGCGATTGGGGCTGGCGCACCCTGTCCGTGTCTCCGTTGAACGAGCAGAGCGTCGTGCAAATGGTGGTGCCGCCGGACCCGCTGGACGTCAATTTGCTGTACTGGAGCATCAACGTGCTGATCGGCGCGACCATGCTCGCGTGCCTGTTGCTGTGGTTGCGTCCGCACTGGCGCGACCTCGAACGCCTCAAGGGCACGGCGGAACGCTTTGGTAAAGGTCACTTGGGTGAGCGTACGAAAATATCCCCTAACTCAAATATCGGCAGCCTGGCCAACGTGTTCGACACCATGGCTGGCGATATCGAAAACCTGCTGAATCAGCAACGGGACTTGCTCAACGCGGTGTCCCACGAATTGCGCACGCCGCTGACCCGACTGGATTTCGGCCTGGCCCTGGCGCTCTCCGATGACATGCCGGCACCGAGCCGCGAACGCCTGCAAGGCTTGGTCGCGCACATTCGGGAACTGGATGAGTTGGTGCTGGAACTGCTGTCCTACAGCCGCCTGCAAAATCCGGCGCGGTTGCCCGAGCAGGTTGAAGTGTCGCTGGATGAGTTCATCGACAGCATTTTGGGCAGCGTGGATGAAGAGCTGGAATCGCCGGACATCGTGATCGACGTGCTGCTGCATGGTCAGTTGGAGCGCTTTTCCCTTGACCCACGGCTGACCGCGCGGGCGATTCAGAACCTGCTGCGCAATGCCATGCGCTACTGCGAAAAACGCATTCAGATCGGCGTGCAAGTGTGCGCCAAAGGCTGCGAGATCTGGGTCGATGACGACGGAATCGGGATTCCGGAGGATGAGCGCGAGCGGGTGTTCGAGCCGTTTTATCGATTGGACCGCAGCCGTGATCGGGCCACTGGTGGATTTGGTCTGGGCCTCGCCATCAGCCGCCGCGCCCTGGAAGCCCAGGACGGGACGCTGACAGCCGAAGCCTCACCGCTGGGCGGGGCGCGGTTTCGGTTGTGGTTGCCGACACCGGCCTGATTCCAGTATCGGCAACAACCCATGCCCCCTCGCCACAATCACAGTGGAGTATTACTCCAGTATCTCGGCGGATTGAATCAGCCCAACCCCTGCCACCTGCATCCGCTCAATCGCCGCAGCCAGCGACCCCCCGAGATCAATTGCCCGGCAGGCATCCAGAATCACAAACGTGTTAAACCCCGCCGCCCGCGCATCCAGCGCCGAAAACATTACGCAGAAGTCCAGCGCCAGCCCGACCAGATAAACCGTATCGATCCCGCGCTCCTTCAAGTACCCGGCCAACCCGGTTGGGGTGGTGCGGTCGGCCTCCAGAAACGCCGAATAACTGTCGATGTCCGGATTGCAGCCCTTGCGGATGATCAGTTGGGCGTGGGGCAAGTCCAGGTCCGCGTGCAACTCGGCGCCGGGCGTATCCCGCACGCAATGGACCGGCCACAGCGTCTGCTCGCCGTAAGGCAGTTGAATCACCTCGAAAGGCTTGCGGTCCGGGTGGCTGGCGGCGAAAGAAGCGTGGCCCGGCGGGTGCCAGTCCTGGGCGATGACTACCTGCCTGAACTGGCCGCCCAGTCGATTGATCAACGGCACAATCAAGTCACCTTCGGGCACGGCCAACTGGCCGCCGGGGATGAAGTCGTTCTGCACGTCGATGACCAGCAACGCCGTGCGTGAAGCGTTAAGTGAGGGATGTGGCATGGGTGGGTTCCTCCCTGGATGTCAGGCGCCAAGCTTAGTGAAGATTAGCGTCATGCGCTCAGCCGGCCTCGCAACACCTTGGCCATGTCCTCGAGATCCGTCATTGAGTTACGTCCGATCAGCATCCAGGCGTGCTCCAGGTCAGCCCAGTACACGATGTTCATCTCGTGCCGGCGTTCCTGGGCAAAGTGCCGGCTGCCGTTGTTGGAACGGGTGACGCACAGCGCCATCGGGCCGTGGACCGGGTCGAGGTAGGTGATCTGGGCGATGGGCTTGCCGTCGTACTCGAGGATTTGCGCGCGTTTGAGCGCAAGGTTCGGCAGCGCCAGTTGCGCCGGCGCCAGGGTCAGGCCCAAACGGGCGTCGATGGTGCGCAGTTGCGCACGTTGGGCCGCTTCGTCGTTGGGCAGGTGTTCCAGGGTTTGCGGTACGTAGAGCGACATGTAGTGCGCCACCAGTCCACGCCAGTTGCTTTTCTGCTGGCTCAATTGCCAGCCGAGAAACAATCGGTCCGCCACCACGCTGCTCACCACCAGACCGGCGGCGGCTGCCAGAAACCAGCGCCGGCTCAGGGCTGGACGGGCAGGGCTGGGCAAGGTGTCGAGCATGGCTTGCAAACGCTCCATCGGCGCTTGCTGCCCCAATTCATCGTAGGCGTGCTGGAACGGCAGGCTGCTGCGGGCCAGCCATTGCAGGCGCAGGTTGAGCGTCGGGTCTTCGTCGATGGCGGCGTCGATACGGATGCGCTGTTCGGCGTCGAGCTGGTCGTCGAGGTAGGCCACCAACTGTTCATCCGACGGTATTGTCGGTGGTGAGTGGTCGTTCATCGACGTTCTCCCGTGGTTGGGTTCGGTACGGATTGCAGGGGCGGGTACTCCGCGAGTTTCAGGCGAGCGGTGGCCAGTCGGCTCATGACGGTGCCGATGGGCACTTGCAACACCTCTGCCACTTCGCGGTAGGACAAGCCTTCGACATACGCCAGGTACACCGTTTCGCGCTGGGTTTCGGGCAGGGCATCGACGCGTCGGATCACCTGCGCGGCCAACACATGGGTTTGCGCCGCGTGCTCGCCGTCGAACGACAGCGCCTCGTCGGCGTTCACCAGCCCTTGCCCCAGTCGTACGCGACGGGCACGCACTTCATTGAGCCAGATCGAGTGCAAGATACTCAGCAGCCAGCGATCCATGCGCGTACCCGGCACAAATTGCCCGGACCGTTCGAGCGCTCGCACGCAGGTGGCTTGCACCAGATCTTCGGCCACATGCCGTTGCCGGGACAGCAGCAAGCCGTAGCGCCATAACCGCGCCAGATGCTGGCCCAACTCTGTTCTAAATGCCTGATCGCTGGCGATGGCGACCTCCGTCCGTTCGGTGTGTCAGGTTTTCGATGAATCGTTGATGGCTTCGGCCAGGTCCTGGTATTCCTCGCAGGTACTGCCGCAGATCGACTTGATGCGCTGCAACTGCTCCTGAGCAAGGTCCAGGCGACCCTTGATCACATAGGCCTCGCCGAGGTATTCGCGAACTTGCGCATACTGCGGATCGAGTTTGACCGATTGCAGGTAATAGCCGATGCCTTCGTCGGTGCGGCCCAGTTTACGCGTGGCGTAGCCGCGATAGTTAAGGGCCTTGGCGGTGTTCGGATTTTTCAGCGTGTCGAGCAGCGCCAGGGCCTCTTCGTAGCGACCGTCCTTGGCCAGGCGAAAGGCGTAGTCCACACGGTCGTTGTCCGGCACCAGGCTGCTGGTTTGCAGTACGCACTTGTTCGACTTGCTGTCGAACACCTGACCTTTGGGGCAATTGGGCTTGGCCGGTTCGTCATCGTCGCCGTGGGCGAATGCCTGCATGCTGGACAAGGCCGCGACCAGCAACAGCGGGGCGGTGAAAGCGGCAAAACGGATGTTCATGGGTGAAACTCCATTTACAGAGAAACAGGATACAAACGCTGGT
>NZ_JBAGKV010000055.1:0-19075 GCF_037049705.1 Janthinobacterium sp. LPB2021202312-11-4
TACCGTGACCATCCCTGCCCCGGCCGACGACGTCTACAAAGACGCCGGCACCGTTCAGGCAACGATCACCAAAGCCACTGGCGGTAACTTCGAGAACCTGGCCACCAGCAGCACCCCTGCCGTGACCAATGTGACCGACACCATCGACACTTCGACGGTCAAACTGACCGCGACCGGTACTGCGGCTGAAGGTGGCACTGTCACTTACACCGCGACAGTTGGTCAGCCAGTGACGGGTTCTCCGGTGACTGTGACTTTGGCCAACGGCCAAAACATCACCATCGAAGTCGGTAAAACCACCGGTACTGTGACCACCATTGCGCCGAACGACGTGCTCAATGGCCACGCGCCATTGACCAACTCGATCACCAACGTCAGCGGCGGTAACTACGAAAATTTGGTTGCCGATAAAACTCCGGTCAGCACCACCGTGACCGACACCGTCGACACCACCAACCTGTCGCTGAGCGCAACTGGCTCGGTCGCCGAGGGCGGTTCGATTGTTTACACCGCCACCCTGACCAACGCGGCTGGCACTCCAGTGACCGTGACGCTGAGCAACGGTGCTGTGATCACCATCGACGCCGGCAAAACCACCGGCACCGTAACCGTCGATGCGCCAAAAGATGACGTCTACATCGACGCCGGCAAAGTCAGCGCCACCATCAGCACTGCGACGGGCGGCAATTTCGAAAGCCTGGTGCCGAGCACTGTTCCAGCCGTGACTAACGTCACTGACACTATCGACACCTCGACCGTGAAACTGACCGCGACCGGCACCGCAGCGGAAGGTGGCACTGTCACTTACACCGCCACCGTCGGCCAGCCAGTGACTGGGTCTCCGGTGACCGTGACCTTGGCCAACGGCCAAAACATCACCATCGAAGTCGGCAAAACCACTGGTACTGTGACCACCATTGCGCCGAACGACGTGCTCAATGGCCACGCGCCGTTGACCAACTCGATCACCAACGTCAGCGGTGGTAACTACGAGAACCTTGTAGCCGACAAAACCCCGGTCAGCACCACCGTGACCGATACCATCGACACCACCAACCTGTCGTTGAGCGCAACTGGCTCGGTCGCCGAGGGTGGTTCGATTGTTTACACCGCGACACTGACCAACGCGGCCGGCACGCCGGTTACCGTGACTCTGTCGAACGGTGCTGTGATCACCATCGACGCCGGCAAAACCACCGGCACCGTAACCGTCGATGCGCCAAAAGATGACGTCTACATCGACGCCGGCAAAGTCAGCGCCACCATCAGCACTGCGACGGGCGGAAATTTCGAAAGCCTGGTGCCGAGCACTGTTCCAGCCGTGACTAACGTCACCGACACCATCGACACCTCGACCGTGAAACTGACCGCGACCGGCACCGCAGCGGAAGGCGGCACCGTCACCTACACCGCAACGGTTGGTCAGCCAGTAACAGGTTCTCCGGTCACGGTAACCTTGGCCAACGGCCAGAACATCACCATCGACATCGGCAAAACCACTGGCACTGTCACCACCATTGCGCCGAACGATGTGCTCAATGGCCACGCGCCGTTGACCAACTCGATCACTAACGTGAGCGGCGGTAACTACGAAAATCTGGTGGCTGACAAAACACCGGTCAGCACCACTGTCACAGACACTGTAGACACCACCAACCTGTCGCTGAGCGCAACTGGCTCGGTAGCCGAAGGTGGCCAGATCACCTACACCGCCACCCTGACCAACGCTGCCGGCACCCCGGTCACCGTAACCCTGAGCAACGGCTCGGTCATCACCATCGACGCGGGCAAAACCACCGGCACCGTGACCATCCCTGCCCCGGCTGACGACGTCTACAAAGACGCCGGCACCGTTCAGGCAACGATCACCAAAGCCACCGGCGGTAACTTCGAGAACCTGGCCACCAGCAGCACCCCTGCCGTGACCAACGTGACCGACACCATCGACACTTCGACGGTGAAACTGACCGCGACCGGTACTGCGGCTGAAGGTGGCACCGTCACCTACACCGCAACGGTTGGTCAGCCAGTAACAGGCTCGCCAGTCACAGTGACCTTGGCCAACGGCCAGAACATCACCATCGACATCGGCAAAACCACCGGCACCATCACCGCCATCGCACCGAACGACGTGCTTTCCGGTCACGCGCCGTTAACCAACTCGATCACCAACGTCAGCGGCGGTAACTACGAAAACCTGGTGGCCGACAAAACCCCGGTCAGCACCACTGTGACCGACACCGTCGACACTACTAACCTGTCGTTGAGCGCCACTGGCTCGGTAGCAGAAGGTGGCCAGATCACCTACACCGCCACCCTGACCAATGCCGCTGGCACCCCGGTCACCGTAACCCTGAGCAACGGCTCGGCCATCACCATCGACGCCGGCAAAACCACCGGCACGGTCACCATCGCGGCACCAGCCGATGACGTTTACATCGACGCCGGTAAGGTCAGCGCCACGATCACCAATGCCACCGGTGGCAACTTCGAAAACCTGGCCACCAGCAATACCCCTGCTGTGACCAACGTCACCGACACCATCGACAAGACCGAAGTCAGCATCACCGGCAGCACCTCGGTGACCGAAGGCCAGACCGCCAGCTACACCGTCAGCCTAACGCACCCGGCGCAAACCGAAGTGACGCTGAAAATCGTCTACAGCGGCACCGCCGCCGACGGTTCGGACTTCACCGGGGTGTACACCGTGAAGATCCCGGCCGGCGCCAGCACCGCCAACTTCAACGTGGCGACCATCGACGACAAGATCACCGAAGGCACCGAAAACTTCGTGGTCAAGATCGATTCGGCCACCGGCGGCAACTTCGAGAACCTCGCGGTCAGCGCCACCAATGGCAGCGTCAGTACCTCGATCATCGACAACGATGCGCCGCCGGTCATCGACCTGGACGCCAACAACTCCAGCGGCGCGACCGGTGCCAACTACAACGTGACCTTCACCGAAGGCACCACGGGCCAAGGCGTGTCGATTGCCGACACCGACCTGAAAATCACCGACCCGGACAGCACCATGCTGACCGGCGCCACCATCGTGCTGACCAACCGTCAGGACGGCGATGCGCTGAATCTGGGCAACAGCGTCAACGGCATTTCGATCAATGCCAACAGCACCAATGGCACTGTCACGCTGACCCTGTCGGGCACCGCGTCGCTCGCCGACTACATGCAGCAGATCAAGAACATCAGCTTCACCAACAGCAGCCACGACCCAAGCACAGTGCCGCGGATCATCACCGTGACCGTGACCGACGGCGGCAACTACTCGAACGTCGCAACGACCACCGTCAACGTGGTCGCCGTGAACGACGCGCCAACCGCCGCTCCGCTTAACGTCACCGGCACCGAAGACACCCCGCTGATCCTTGGCTGGTCGACCTTCGGCGTCAGCGATGTCGACAGCCCGGCCGCGAGCCTGGGCGTGAAAATCACCGGCCTGCCAGGCGAAGGCAAGTTGCAGTACCTGAACGGTTCGACCTGGACCGACGTGACGAACAACCAGACCTTCACCAAGGCTGACATCGACGCTGGCAAGCTGCGCTTCACCCCGGATGCCAACGAGTCCGGCACCAACGGCTACGGCGGCACCGGCCTGGGCAACAATCAGGCGGACTACGCGCAGATCAAGTTCCAGCCAACCGACGGCCAGGCGCTGGGCACCGTCAACACCGTGAAAATCGACATCACGCCAGTGGCCGATGCACCGTCGCTGACCGTGGCGGACAACAGCGTCAAATCCACCGGGCTGGTCAAGGAAGTCTGGACCGGTCTGTCGGGCCTAGGCACTGACGGCAGCGGCGCACCGACGGCCACGCTCAAATCGGTCATCGACGCGGCAGGTACACCGAACTCCAGCACCAACGTGACCAACGTGCAGTCCGACGGCAGTGTCGCGGCGGGTACAGCGTCGAAAACTTCCGGCCTGATCTACCTCGAAGCCGGCAAGACCTACAGCTTCACCGGTACCGGTGATGACAGTTTGCTGGTGACCGTCGGCGGCAAAAACGTCGCCTCCGCCCTGTGGGGTTCGGGCGGTACGCTGAGTGGTTCGTTCACCCCGACCGCCAGCGGCTACTACACCCTGGACATCTACCACCACAACCAGAGTGGCCCGGGCAGCTATGACGTCAACCTGTCGGTCAATGGCGGCACCGCCATCGACCTGAGCAGTGCCGGCGTGCCGCTGTACACCGGCGTGGCCGACCTGGCCGCTTCCGGCGTGACAGTTTCCGACCTGCACGGCACCGGCGAAGGCTACTACGACGGCTACAAGCTCAACACCGGCTTCGAAGGCACCAACGTTCACCTGAGCGCGATCAGCACAGCGCTGACCGACACCGACGGCTCCGAAAGCCTGAGCGTGAAAATCAGTGGCATCCCGGCAGGCTCGGTCCTGACCGATGGCGCCGGCCACTCCTTCACCGCCACCGCGACCGGCGGCGAAGCCAACGTCACCGGCTGGAACCTCGGCACCCTGACCGTCACTCCGCCGACCTACTACAACGGCCAGTTCAACCTGACCGTGACCTCGACCTCCACCGAGGCCCTGGGCGGTTCGGCCATCACCACGGCAACGATCCCGGTCACCGTTTACCCGGCGACTTACAGCGCAATCACCGCCACCGCGGCCAGTGACACCATCAGCGGCACCGATGGCAACGACATCATGATCGCCGACATCGGCGGCCTGACCGTGGTGCCGGGCACCAACTACAACATTGCCTTCATGGTCGACAGTTCGGGCAGCATGAGCGCGTCGTCGATCAGCGCCGCCAAGGATTCGCTGACGTCGGTGTTCAACACCCTCAAGCAAAGCATGGGCGGCAACTCGGGCACCGTGAACATCTTCCTGGTGGACTTCGATACCCAGGTCAACAAGTCGGTGTCGGTCAACCTGAACGACCCGAATGCGCTGACCTCGCTCAAGGCCGTCCTGGACTCGATGTCGTCCGGCGGCGGCACCAACTACGAGGACGTGTTCAAAACCACGGCCAACTGGTTCCAGAGCGCGGATGCCGTGGCCAACACCGGGGCGAAGAACCTCACGTACTTCATCACCGACGGCAAGCCGACCTACTACCAGAGCGGCGAGCAGACCAACCCGAACCTGTATGGCAGCGTCAAACTGGACAGCGTGATCAACACCACCAATTACCAGTTGGGCAAAGCCGTCAGCCTGGTCCCGGACAGCACCCACCAGATCGATATCTCCGCCTCAGGCGCTGTGACTGTCTGGACCAAGTCCGGCAACAATTGGTCGTACACAAACCCGGGCACGTTGCACGCCCAGGGCGATGGCACCTACGAGTTGTCGAGCCTGGCAGGCAGCGGTAACAGCACCAGCCAAACCACCGTCGACAACGCCAGCAGCAGCTTCGCATTGCTGGGCAACCTGTCGAACGTCGAAGCCATCGGCCTGAACAGCGACGTGACCCTGGCTGACCTGAAACCGTACGACTCGGACAAAACGCCACAAACCAACATCGACCCGAAAGACCTGGCCAACTCGATCATCGGTCACACCGAAGCGACGCTGCCAGGTTCCGACACGGTCAGCGGCGGCGACGGCAACGACATCCTGTTCGGCGACCTGGTGAGCTTCAACGGCATCGCCGGCGAGGGTTACCAGGCCATGCAGGCGTTCGTCGCCCAGCAAACCGGCGTGGATGTCAGCAAAGTCACCACCAGCAACGTGCACCAGTTCATCACCGAGCACTACACCGCGTTCGACGTGTCCGGCGCCCACGATGGCAACGACACACTGCTGGGCGGCGCAGGCAATGACATTCTCTTCGGCCAGGGTGGCAACGACACCCTCGACGGCGGCAAGGGCAATGACATCCTGCTCGGTGGCAGCGGTAACGACACGCTGATCGGCGGTTCGGGCAACGACATCCTGATCGGCGGCTCGGGTGCCGACACCTTTGTGTGGAAGGCGGGCGACACCGGCAGCGACGTGATCAAGGACTTCAAGGCCGATGAAGGCGACCGTATCGACCTGCGCGATTTGCTGCAGGGCGAAACCGGCAGCACCATCGACAACTTCCTGAAAATCACCACCGTCGATGGCGTGTCGTCGTTGCAAGTCAGCTCGGCCGGCAAGTTCAACTCGGGCGATGCCGCTGCCGCAACACCGGACGTAACGATCAAACTGGAAGGCAACAACTGGTCCACCGCCAACATTCACTCGTTGATTGCCGGCAGTGACCCGACCATCAAAGTCGACCACAACAACAGCTGATCCAACGTAAAACGGCCGCCCTTCTGGGGCGGCCGTCACGTTTACGCCCATCTCACCGGTGACGATTTCATCGCCGCACCGCATACTCGCCAGCAGTTGGCTATGCTGCTGACAGCATGACGCTGGTCCATTTCTGAGGGATGCTCAATGTTTTACGTGCAACGCGATGCGCAAGGCCAATTGGTGCGCGTGGAAGCCGCGGCCTATGCCGAGGCCACGGAAACACTGCCGGCCGACAATCACGAGATCCAGGCCTGGTACGCCAACGAAGTGATGGAAACCAGCCTCAAACAGCTCAAGCAGAGCGACCTGGAGATGATCCGGGTACTCGACGACTTGATCCAGGTACTGACCAGCAAAGGCGTGATCCGCGTCACCGACCTGCCGCCAGCAGCACAAGCCAAGCTGATGGACCGGACCCAGGCCCGGGAAGCGTTGGGCGGGTTGAGCCATTTGATCGACGATGATGAGACGGGGTTGATCTAAACCCGTTCGGTAAAAGCAAAAGATCGCAGCCTTCGGCAGCTCCTACAGGGTTATGCATACACCTGTAGGAGCTGCCGAAGGCTGCGATCTTTTTTGATTGTTCCCACGCGAGGGAACGATCAGTGAGTTACTTCCAGGGCTTGGGCTCACCCACCAATTGCCCTTGAACCCCATACAACCCCATCTCGCGAATCACCGACAATTCCCCTTCGGTCTCGACCCGCTCGGCAATCAACGGCAGGTCAATGCCATGCGCCGCCCGCTGAACCGCCTCGATGAACAGACGCTTGTCGCTTTCCTGATCAATCGCCCGGATGTAGCTGCCATCGATCTTCAAATACGCCAACCCCAGTCGCGCCAGGTTGCCGATCATGCTGAATCGCCCGCCAAACCGCTGCAGGCTCAGGGAGAACCCCAGCTCGCGCAGGCGTCGCGTTAACTGTTCCAGCACTGCTTGTTCGGGCAATTGCTCTTCACCGATCTCCAGGGTCAGCCGCTCACCCAGATTGGAATGCTGACGCAAAATTTCAAACACCTTGTTCAGCGCCTGCGGGTCCGCCAGCGTCGCCGAGGACAGATTCAACGCCAGCGACTCTTCATGCTCCGACATCTGCTCCAGCACCAGCTCCAACATCAGTCGGTCCAGGCGTGCCGTCCAGCCGAAGCGCTCCAGCCACGGCAGGAAACGCCCGGCGGGAATGGTCTGGCCCTGGTCATCGAGCAGGCGCGACAGCACCTTGTAATGCAGCACCAGCGTGGTGTCTTGAGCCACCACCACCGGTTGGAAATACAACTCGAAGCGCTGCTGATTCAACGCCCCGTCGAGCAGTCGGTGCCACGCATGATGGTCATCGCCGACACTGGCCGACGCACCGTGATCCAGGCACGCCCAGCTCTGTTCGCCCTGACCTTCAGCCTGCGCCAGCGCCTGATCCGCCAGCCCGATCACCGCTTGCGGCGAGTCGCCATGAACAAACGGTGCCAGGCCGATAGAGGCCACGGACGCCACGTCGGTCGCGCCGGTCGCGTGCAAACTCGCCAAGGCACTGTCGAGGTTTTGCGCCAGTTGCAGCGCTTCTTCGCGCACCAGCCCCGGCGCGAGTACGGCGAACTCACCGCCGCGAATCCGGGTGACGAGGTTCTGGGTTTCCGGATACTTGGCGCACTCGCGGGACAATTGCTCGCCCACGGCTTTCAACAATTCATCGGTGCGTTGCCCGCCGAGGCGCTGGTTCAACCCGGCCAGGTCCCTGACCCGCAACAACAGCAGATAACCGGAACTGGCCTGTTCCGGGTTGCTCACCCGCGCGTTCAATTGCATCTCGAAATAGCGCCGGTTGGCCAGGCCCGTGAGGTTGTCCTGATAGGACTCGACCCGCAGTTTTTCACTGCGCTCGGCCTGCTCCTGGAACAGCGCCTTGAGCTTCTCGACCATTTGGTTCATGGCCTGAACCACGCGGCGCAGTTCCGGCGTGCGCGGCAGTTGCGGCAGGCTGAGGAATTCCCGGCGAGCGATGGCGTGGGATTGCTGGACCATGTAATCCAGCGGCTTCAATTGCCGACGCAACAGCAGCGCGCCCAACACCGCACTCACCGCGCCGCAGATCAGCAACCAGCCCAGGCTGCCCAACGCGCTCTGCCAGAGCTTGGCCACGGCGAACATCGGGTGGCTGACCACCTCGACCCGCGCGGCCTGCTCCCAGCCACGGCTGACCAGCGCATCGCCACCGGCCGCTTCGAGGCCGATCATTTTGACGAACCAGTCCGGCACATTGTTCACCGCCGGGATACCGCTGCGCTCGACGATGGTCTGATCGGTCTTGAGATCGACCACGCGGATGCTCGCGTAGTAGCCACTGTCGAAGATCGAGCTGACCAGCAACTCGACCATCGCCGGGTCGTCGATGTTCGGCGTCAGGGACAGTGCCAGCGCCGTGGCGGCGTCCTGGGCGTGGGAGCGCAACTGATTGACGTACTGGGTGCGCGAACTCTCCAGGCTGACCATGAAGCTGCCGGTGAAGGCGACCACAAGGAACAGACAGATAGCGATCAACAGCTGTTTAAACAAAGACATCTGAGCGCGTGCTCCTAGTTAGTCGTCTCGACCGGAAATCCTTCGGCCTGCATTTTCTTCAACACATCCTGCCAACGAGACAGGCGTTTAGTGTCACCCACCTTCTTGTTGCCCTTGGCGCCGGGCAAGTACAAGCCTTCGGCATTGAAAGAGTAGACCGGCAGCAAATCGGTTCGTTGGCTGGCAGGCTTGATCTCGTTGATCAGGCTGTCGAGCACCAGCGGCATCGCCTCTGGCGTTGAATAGTAGGTCAACACCATGTGGGCCCGGTTCAGGCGCAACGCCTTGACGTAAGTGATGCGCAGCTTGTCACTGGAAACACCGAGGTGGCGCAGGCTGAAATACTTGGCGATGGCGTAGTCTTCGCAGTCGCCGGCACCCTTCCACAAGGCTTCGATGGGGGTTTCCCAATAATCGACTTCGTGCCACAGGTCGATGTCTTCTTCGTAGCGCACTTGTTTATTGAAGAACTGGTTCACTACGTTAAGCTTTTCCAGCTCGCCGACCTGCTTCTGAGTGGCCAGCAAACGCTGCCAGGCATCAATCCTTTGCTGCCCCTCGCCCAACGGACCGTACAAGGCCTGCGCGCGGCGGCTGATCAGGGAAAAATCCCAGTCGGCATGCAGACCGCCCAGCATGACGCCGGCCAGCAGCAGCGCGCAGCACAACCAGCGCAAAGTCCGAGGGATCGCGAAACGTGCCGCCAATGCGAGGCATCCTGGGTAGGCAGGTGGAAGTCGCTTGATGGTGAAGGTTAGACCGATAAAAGACAATGGCACGGTGCAATCACTCGCCACACGCTAAGCTTTGTATGTTGGCTGACATGAAAAAGATCTCACTAATGGCATTCGGCCTTGAGACAATTCTTAACATGGTTTGACAACGTGTACGGCAGTCACTAGTGTCAATTTGGATCCAAAAACTTCAATCAAACAGGGTGCGTTTTCGTGACACAGAAGCCCAATCCTCTGAACAGCATCAAGGTCAACGGGCCGATTCCCGCTCATCTGGCGCGCTCGGTGATCGAAGAAACCCTGCGTTCGGCCATTCTCGACGGTCGCATCCCTTGCGGCACCGCCCTGCGCCAGCAAGACCTGGCGGACCTGTTCGGCGTCAGTCGCATGCCAGTGCGCGAAGCCTTGCGCCAGCTCGAAGCGCAAGCCTTGCTCACCGTCGTCGCTCACAAAGGCGCCGTGGTCGCCGCGCTGGTCCAGGGTGATGCGACAGAAACCTATGAGTTGCGAATCTTGCTGGAATCCGAAGCCCTGCGCCGCTCGATTCCCCTGCTCGAAACCGCCGATTTCGAATTGGCCGCCCGCTACATCGATGAGTTGGAAACCGAACACAACTACACCGAGATCGGCCGGCTCAATCGCCTGTTCCACATGGCGTTGTACAACAAGGCACCAAATCGCCGGCTATTGCGACTGGTTGAAGACGGGCTGAACGAAGAAGAGCGCTTCCTGCGCTTTAACCTCGAAGCGATGGGCCTGGGCAAGTTATCCCAGGAAGATCACCGGGATTTGTTGCGTGCCGTTGAAGACCGGGACATCGAGCGCTCGGTAAAACTGCTTGAACATCACCTCAATCGTGGCGTTGAGGTCATCACCCGTTACCTCGACAGCCCCGCCGCACAGAGCAGGAAAACCGCGAAGTAAACCGCCACCGCAAGCACGAGCGAGCCAATTGAATAGCTCGCTTGTACTGACCGTAACTTCCGAATCCCGGCCCAGGGAATAACCTTCTTACAAATCCCTCGTTCGCTTGTACAGGTTCGGTATAGCAACGCTATTCCCGTCTGTACTGAGTCCCGCCTTCAACACCGCCCTCAAGCCGAATAATTGCTCCCTGGAATGACGCACCAACGATAGCGGCTGCCGTCATTTACGCTCACTCTTGGGTCTGCCAACCAACAACGACGGACGACGCACCGCAGCCACGGAGCAGTCACCGCACCAAGAACCTACGGAAGGAGTCTTGCCACGGGAAAGGAAGAACACGGTGTATTCCCGACCAACTTCCATCCCCTCAGATCACACTAACTACCCCTATAAGAAAGTTGCTTTGAGTGAGGCATTCACTCTCTTATTCGATTCTGACTTATATAAGCCGGAAGGAGCAACTTCACCCAAATAAAACTCAAACCAAAAGTTTTATTGAAACTTCTCGCGCCCGAAAAACCGGAACTTACAATTATTATAAAAATAACTTGCAGCGTACTTTACTCATGTATTAGTTTTTCCCCGCCACTACTGAATACAGGGCTAACAAGCTCAACAGCGTATTCAACAAGGCATTCTTAAAGACTGTTTCATCAGGCATACACATCAATTCGATTGAGGCCTCTGCTCGTCAACAAAAAAGTTTAATGCACTGTCGCTTATTGATGACATCACTCAACGGTATTTCAAACTACTTATAGGCTCGCCCATGAAACCGACTAATGACCGTCTTAATCAAAAGAAAGCAGAACTTAGCGCTCACCCGATCTTTGGCGAAATACATTCGTTGTCGATTTTGCGGCGCTTCATGGAAACCCATGTCTTTGCCGTCTGGGACTTCATGTCGCTGACCAAGCGCTTGCAGCAGGAACTGACCTGCGTTCAGTTGCCCTGGCTGCCGCCGCGCGATCCGCAAGCCGCTCGGCTGATCAACGAAATTGTGCTCGGTGAAGAATCCGATGACCGGCCTGCCAACGGTCACTACAGCCATTTTGAGTTGTACCTGGACGCGATGCGCGAGGTCGGTGCCAGTACGGCTGCGGTGGAGCGCTTCGTGGCGTTGCAAAAAGAAGGGGTGAGCTACGACGTGGCGCTGCAAAGCGTGGACATCGACCCCGCCGCCGCGCAGTTCGTGCGCCATACCTTGCACACCGCACTGCATGCGCCCGGTCACAGCGTGGCCGCCGCGTTTTTGCATGGTCGCGAAAGTGTGATCCCGCAGATGTTCCAGCGGATTCTCGATGACTGGGGCATCGGCATCGAGCAAGCGCCGACCTTCCGTTATTACCTGGAGCGGCACATTGAAGTCGACTCCGAAGACCACGGCCCGGCCGCCGAAAAACTCCTCGCACGGCTGGTCGATGGCGACCCGCAACGCCAGGAAGACGTGTACGCCAGCGCCATCGCCGCCGTGGAAAGCCGCATCGCCCTGTGGGATGGCTTGCGCCTGAGCATGAGCGAACCTGTCGCCGAGGTGAACGCATGAACGCCGCCGATTACCAATCCTTCGCCGACGCCTGGGAAAGCCGCGCGACCATCCGCACCCGCCCCCGCCGCGTGCTGGAGAACGACGACAAGTTGATCTATCCGCTGAGTCGTCAGCCGTTGGTGCTGAGCGAAACCTTCCTGCGCGAATGCCCGGAACAACGGGACTTCGCCCTGGTGCAAACGCTCTACAAATTCATCAACGACGTGGTGATTTTCGAAACCGAGATCGTCGACAAAACCGCCCGCAGCATCGCCAAGAATCGCTTCGCCGTGGCCTTCCCGTTCGCCTGCCGCTACGACGCCATGACCGTGGTGGTGGACGAGGATTACCACGCGCTGGTGGCGATGGATTTCATGCAGCAAACCGTCGCCATGACCGGCATCACGCCGATCGAACTGCCGGACGAAATCGAACTGAGCCGGGCCATCCCCGCCGCCGTGGCGCTGGCACCGGAACACCTGCGCAGCGCCGTGGAGCTGATCTGCGTGGCCATCGCCGAGAACACCGTGACTGGCGATGTGGCGGCGTTCGCCAAGGACGACACGGTCAAGCAGTCGATCAAGGGACTGATGGCCGACCACTTGCTGGACGAGGGTCGTCACTCCGGATTCTGGTCGCGACTGGTGCGCATCTACTGGCACACCGCGAGCGAAGCCGACCGCGAATGCATCGCGCAGATCCTGCCGGTGTTCATCGGCCACTACCTGACCAACGACATTCAAAAGTCCTTCGACTTCCGCCTGATCGAGTCCTTGCAGATCAGTGACGCCGCGCGCCGGGCACTCAAGAGCGAAGTGTCGGGCCTGGCCTTTCCGATCAATCGCCATCACCCGCTGGTCGCCAACATCGTGCGGTTTTTCCGCAGCAGTTCGCTGCTCGATTCGCCGTGCGTTCAGCAAGCCCTGAGCGACTACCTGGTTTAACGAGGAGAACATCATGAGACGTCTCGACATTGTGCTTATAGGGCAGAGCCAGGCCTTGACCGACCTGGCGCTGGAGCTCGAACAACACGGACATTCACTGGTGCGGCTGACGGTTGTCGGCGAGCCGGGGTTGGGCAACGTCGATATGGTGATCGACGATGCCAGCCTGGCCTGGCACCACGTCGGCGAGGTGCCGCGACTGACCTTGCAGTTGGGTGTAGGTGAGTCTTCCGGGCTGCCTACCCTGGACCTGCTGTGCACGTACGGTTCAACGTTGTTCACCCGCGTGCCGATCGCCGAAGAACCCTCCGGCAACGGCCAGGCATTGCGCCTGCGAGCGGTGGCCGAATTGGTAGACCACGTGGCCTTGCTGGTCAGTCGTTTCTCTCGGGATGACGACTATTTCCGGCTCACCGAACCGGCATCACCGGCGCACTTCGAGCGTGTGGAAAACCTGCAGTTTCTGGAGAGACTGGCGTTCGTCCATCGGCTAAACGTCACGGCGCACCCCGAGCTGCTCGGATTGGGCCGCATCCCGATGATCGAACGGCTTGAACAGCGCTTCATCCAATGCGCCGAACGGCCGGCGCTGAACATCGCCGGCACGTCCCTGAGTTATCGCCAGTTGCACGCCCATAGCCGGGCGATTCAGCAACGATTGCAGCCGCTGCTCGCTCAGCATCAAGGCACGTTGGTGGTCGGGATTTGCCTGCCCAAATGCAGCGCGTTGTATGCGGGGATTCTGGCGATTCTCGGCAGCGGCGCGGTGTACCTGCCGCTGGAGCCGAGCCATCCGCTGCAACGTCAGCACTACATTCTGGAGAACGCCGGGGCGGTGCTGTTGCTGCATGACGGCGCGCATCCGCTGGCGGAGCAGATGCCGGGGCTGGACATCAGTCGCATCGACCTCGATGACGTGGACCTCGAGCAACCGTTGATGCGCCAGCGACCGGCGCTCGACGCGCCGTGCATGGCGCTCTACACCTCGGGCACCACGGGGCATCCGAAAGGCGTGCTGCTCAGCCAGGCCAACCTCGCGCACTTCACCGCGTGGTACGCCGACTATGTGCAACTGACCGAACAGAGCCGCGTGCTGCAGTTTTCGTCGCTGAGTTTCGATTCGTCGCTGATCGATATTTTCCCAACGCTGCTGCAAGGCGCCGAGCTGATTGTGCCCAGCGACGACCAGCGCCGTGATCCATTGCAACTGGTCGAGTTGATCCGTCATCAAAAACTGAGCCACGCGTTTTTGCCGCCAGCACTGTTGAGCATCCTGCCGCTGGATCAACTACAGGTGCTCGATCACGTCATGACCGGTGGCGACGTCTGCGAACCCTACGTCATCGAACAACTGACCCGCCAGGGCAACCTCTACAACCTCTACGGCCCAACCGAAGCCACGGTGCTGATCACCGCGCGACAACTGCGGCCCGGCGACAACAACCGCACCCTCGGCGGCCCGATTGCCAACAGCCAGGTGCTGATTCTCGATGAAGACTTTCAACCGGTGGCCGAGCAAACCGTCGGCGAGTTGTACATCGTCGGCCCGGGCGTGTGCCTGGGGTACCTGAACAACCCGCAGCAAACCGCCGAGCGTTATCTGGACCTGAACCTGCCCAACGGTGAACGCCTGCGCGCCTATCGAACCGGCGACATGGCGAAGTGGACCGGCGACGGGATCGAGCTGTGCGGGCGGCGGGACAATCAGGTGAAAATCCGTGGCTTCCGGGTCGAGCCGGAAGAGATCGAACGCTGCCTGCGGGACAGTCAGTTGTACCGGCAGGTGGCGGTGGTCATCGACAGTCAGCGACGGATTCTGGCGTTCCTCGCCCAGCCTCAGGAAGAGCAACCCGGCGCGGCTCGCGAAGCGTTGAAAGCACACGCCATGCAGTTCCTGCCGGATTACATGCAACCCGGCGCGTGGACGGAGCTGGCGAGCATGCCATTCGCCAGTAACGGCAAGGTCGATCGCAAGGCGCTGCTGTCGCTGCCTGTCACCGTGCTGGAAAACAGCGCTCGGCGCTTGCCCGCCAGTGCCGATGAAGCGCTGTTGCTGGAGATCTGGGCCGAGTTGCTGGAGCTGCCGGCGAGCGATATTTCCACCGACGAAAGTTTCTTCAACCTGGGCGGCCACTCGATCCTGCTGTCGCGGATGCTGCTGCGTCTGCGTGAAGAGTTCGGGCGCAGTATCTCGATCAACCGCTTCATCGAACTGCCGACCATCGCGAAACTGGCGACGCTGGTGCGTGGCTCGGGCACTGAAGAAGTGTTGAGCGAACAGGCCATGGCCGATGCCTTCCGCGAGCTGGATATTCAGCCGTTGCCGGTCAGCCGCATGGGCGATGTGCACAAGGTGATCGTCACCGGGGCCAACAGCTTTGTCGGCGTGCACATCGTCGAGGCGCTACTGGCCTGGGGTGCCAGCGAAGTGGCTTGCCTGGTGCGTGATGGTGGCGGGCAATCGGCAGCTGAGCGCTTCGCCCAGGCATTGCGCGAGAACCGTCTGGAGCACCTGGATATGCATCGGGTGCGGGTTTACGCGGCAGACATCACGCGCCCTTCCCTGGGGCTCGCGGCAGAGGTCTACGAGCGGCTGGACCGGGAGTTCGGCGCGCTGGTGCACAACGCGGCCAACGTCAATCACGTGCTCGATTACGCGTCGCTGGCGCAGGACAACGTCGAGCCGATTTTCGAGTGCCTGCGTTTGTGTGAAGGGCGCAGCAAGAAGATCTTCAACTTCGTCTCGACACTCTCGGCGTCCAGCACGATTTCCGACGATGGCCGGGTGCTGGAACTGCCCGCCGCGCAGACCCCGCCGATCTACATCAAGAACGGCTACAACCTGTCCAAGTGGGTCGGCGAGCGAATCCTGGAGCGGGCGCGAGAGCGCGGTGTGCGGGTCAACCTGTATCGCCCCGGCAACATCAGTTTCAACAGCCTCACGGGCGTCTGCCAGCCGCACAAAAATCGCTTGATGCTGATGCTCAAGGGTTCAATCCAGCTCGGTCAGGTGCCGGAATTCTCTCTGAACTTCGACCTGATGCCGGTGGACTTCCTCGCCCGTTTCATCGCGTTCCATGCCAGCCGTTATCAGCCCGAACACGCGGTGTTCAACCTGCACAACCCCGAGCCGCTGAGCTGGGATGCCTACGTCGATTCGTTTCGCGAAGCCGGCCGGGAGTTCTCGATGGTCAGCGTCGCCGACTGGCAGCAGCAACTGGGCCGGGTCGACAGCGATAACGCGCTGTTCGGCGTGCTCGGTTTCTACCTCAACGGCTTTGAAGAAGACATCGGCGACATCTCGATGATCGGCCACGACAACGCCCAGGCCGGCGTCCGGCAGATGGGCGCGCACTACCCGCAAAAATCCCCGGCGCTGCTGCGTCGTGGCTGCGACTACCTGAAAGAAATCAACTTCATCTGACCCACCCAACTGGAGCAAGACCATGAAAACCCTGCAACCCGATACCCTGATCAAAAACCCTAATGGCTGCCACGTCGTGTCTTCGGTGGAGGTGCCGGCGAACGCGGTGAACGTCTGGGCGGTGGTCGGCAACTTTGCCGGCTTCGATCAATTCATCCCGGCGCTGTCGCACATCGAGATGACCGGCGAAGGCGTGTCGTCCTTGCGCAAAAAGGTCTTCAAGGACGGCAACCTGGTGGTCGAGCAACTCAATTCCCGGGACGACCAGGCGTTGAGCATGACCTGGACCACGATCTACAACACCTTGGGCGTGGCCAATTTGTGGGCGGCGATGAATGTGGAGTCGCTGGGGGCGGGCAAGTCCCGGGCGACCTGGACCATCATTGCCGAACCCGCCCAGGGCGGCGCCGAAGCGTTGCCGGGGTTCAAGGATTTCGTCCAGGGCTTTGCCGATGACGCGATGAACAATGTGCTGAAGTTGTTTGCGTAAGGCATGAAAAAGCCCGCTGTGGAGGTGATCCACAGCGGGATTCTTTACTTCGGCGGATCAGATTTTGAAGCTGTCGACCAATTGCTTCAAACGGTTGGCCTGCAACGACAACGCATCGCAATCCTTCAACGTTTCATTGAGGTTGGCCACGCTTTGCTGGTTCAGCAAATTGATCTGGTTGACGTCGACGTTGAGGGTTTCCACCACGGCGGTCTGCTCTTCGGTCGCCGCAGCCACCGACTGGTTCATGCCGTCGATTTCGCCGATGCGCTGGGTCACGCTGACCAGACGCAAACCGGCCTGGTTCGCCACTTCAACACTCTCTTCGCTGGACACCTGACTGGCGTTCATTGTGGTCACCGCTTCGCGCGAACCGATCTGCAGCGAGGTGATCATTTTGTGGATCTCCTCGGCCGATTCCTGAGTACGGTGTGCCAGGTTACGTACCTCGTCCGCCACCACCGCGAAACCACGACCGGCTTCACCGGCACGCGCCGCTTCGATCGCCGCGTTAAGTGCCAGCAAGTTGGTTTGCTGGGAGATGCCCTTGATCACGTCCAGAATGTGCCCGATGTTGTCGGTGCTGGCATTCAGGGTTTCGATCTGGGTGCAGGACAGGCTGATTTTCTGCGACAACTCGGTCATGGCCAAGATGGTTTTTTCCACCACCTGACGACCGTCATCGGCCTGCTCACTGGCGCCGCTGGCATGCTGCGAAGCATCGGCGGCGTTGCGGGCGATTTCCTGGGTGGCGGCACCGAGCTCGTTGATCGCGGCGGCCACACTGTTGGTGCGAGCGCTTTGTTCGTCGGAACCGATGATCGAGGCGTTGGACGACGCCATCACCCGTTGCGACAGGTCATGGACCTGACGGGTTGCCGAGGACACTTCGGAAATCGATGCGTGAATCCGCTCCACGAACTGGTTGAACGCGCCGCCCAGTTCACCGAACTCATCTTTGCTTTCCACGGCCAGACGGCGGGTCAGATCGCCTTCACCCTGAGCGATGTCTTTCATCGCACGACCCATGGTGGTCAGCGGGCGCATCAGCACGTTGATCAACAGGCTCAGCAGCACGGCAATGGCGCTCACGGCGATAAACATCGCGATCAAGGCCGAGGTGCGGAATTGGCTCAGCGGCGCGTAGGCCTTGTCCTTGTCGATCGACAGACCGATGTACCACTCGGCATTCGGCAGGCCGGTGACCGGGGTGAACGAGAGGATGCGGTCCTGCTTGTTCAGGGTGACTTCCTGGTTACCCTTCTCGATGCGGACGTTGGTGTTTGGGTAGATGTCTTTCAGGTTCTTCATCACCTGATCTTTGTCCGGGCTGACGATCACCTGACCGTCGGCGCTGACCAGGAACGCGTGACCAATGCCGCCGAAGTCCACCGAGTTGATGATCTTCACCAGGGTTTCAAGACTCAGGTCACCGCCGACAACGCCCAGCAGTTCGCCGTTCTTTTTCACCGGCAAGGCGATGGTTACGACCAGACCACCAACCGCAGCCATGTAAGGCGGGGTCAGCATGGTCTTGTCGGCAGCGACGGCTTGTTTGTACCAAGGGCGCTGACGCGGATCGTAGCCATCCGGCATTTTCGCGTCCGGGCGCTGGGTGAACACGCCATTGGCCTGACCGACGTAAGTGAACTGGAAGTTCGAGGTGAAGGCCGGTTGATCCACCAACCCTGGCAGATCGGCAGTCGCGCCTTGGTGGGCGACGTTCTGTGCCAGGTTCTCCAACACCAGCACACGGCCGCTCATCCAGTTCTGCACACTGCTGGCGGTCAGATCACCCGCTTGTTGCACAGAAGATTCGAGGTTTTGCCGGATGGTGTTTCGCTGCAAATAGTCGTTGTACAAAGTGAACAACGCGAAAGCCAGCACCACGACGCCTGAAGCGGCCAGCAGGATTTTATGGCTGAACTTGAGATTCATTTCATGGGACTTCTTATGCAAAAAGTGGGGATGCGTTCCGGATTGCAACATTCCATGTAACAGCGCAGACGGTTTTTTGAGGTCGCTCTACTTTGGTGCACGCATGTCTCATCAGTCTTTCGGCATGAGTAGGAGAAATCTTAGGGGTTTGTATGAAATGGCTGACATTCATGCCAAATTCCCGCCGAACGGCGTACTAGAGCGCTTGGTTAAGCCTGTTTGAAACTTTTCTTGAGCCGAAACGAAAAAACCCCTGTCTGCGTTAGCAGAC
>NZ_JBAGKV010000056.1:0-17131 GCF_037049705.1 Janthinobacterium sp. LPB2021202312-11-4
TTGAACTCCAAATGGTTGGAGTATCAAAAAAACGGTGGGTACTTCAGACCTTCCCTAGGGGTTCGAATCCCTATTCTCGCTTCGCAAATGTCTTGCCCAAAGGCTGCAATCGACCCAGGCGTGTGAAAACTACATTTATTAATTTATTGTCGCCATTACAGATAAATGACTTTGAGCCATTGCTCGGTTATAGCCAACTAATCTAGAAGTTGAAAACCATCCGTGGAAAAGGCGGCTAACCTCGTAATCGAGCAGCGGAAGTGTGCATGATGCTGCGTTTTCTCTTACTCATGATTAACCAAGGAAAGGATTTCCCATGGAAAGCTTCGCTATCGCAGCATCTCAGATTAACTGGAACGGCGGACAACGTATCACCCTTAATGCGGGAGATACTGCAACGTGCACAACACTCCGTCCTGGTCAGATTTATGGGATTTTCATTTATAACTCTGCTCAGAGTGACAATAATGCTGCTGTCAATGTGGTGTGGAGCAATAGTCAGCCACCGGCAACAATTACTGTTCCTGGTACTACAGCTAATGCGGGCCTGGCCTCGTTGGGTTTTGTCTCGGGCAGTGATACGCAGACCATTTCGGTTTCGTTGCCAAGCAATAGTGGTATCGCTCAGGTCGAAGCTTGGCTGGGCAGCACCAGCATGCCTACCAATACCAGTGGTCTGAACAACTCTCCGTTGCAGGCTAACGGCGATCAGTATGCGTTCAACAAATATAACCGGTATTATGCAGTACCTCCGTCAAAATGGATGAATCTGACAATCGTCAGCAAAATCACCCAGTTCATTTCGTGCCAGTTCCGTGAGGCCGCTGCTACTGTATTTGTGATCAATGAAACCTCGAATGGTTTGCTGGCTGGCCAAGTAACCAATATTGGGCCTACCGCCTCGGAAAAAGGGGCTGTAACCATCTCTGCAACGCAAATCCAGAGCATTTCCAACAATCTGCAAGGTGATGGTACGCAATGGGTGTGGATGGATGCTGATAGTCAGCAGGACTCTAAAAGTGCGAGCATTTCTTTGCAGTCGCTCTAAATCAGTAATTAAGTAAGGAAAAAGGGCCACACGGTGTGTGGTCCTTTTTATTACAGCAGAAACTCAATTTGTGACATCGATCAACAGGTGCTATGCGGTGATATGGTTTATCGATAACAGATGTGCTGTTGTATCCGAGAAATATGTTTCGCCCAATCCCATCCTCATGATGCTCCCCGCTTTAGAGAGCAAGATGTCGATGCTCCTCTGCCGGTCGACGATCTGTAATCGGTAACACGATGCCTAAACCGCTTTTTGCCAAAAACGTCTGTCAACACTCTTTAGATTGACCATCGCTAGGGTTAACGAATGTGCCACAGAGCATATTTTTCCGTTGCGGGCGGAGGGTGCGTGACATTCACCTAGTTTAAGGATAGATCACGGAATAGCTCAGTCAAAACTGGACGAAATTCGGGCGTTTCTCGGCCTGTGTGGCTCATCTCTCTGTTACGAAGTTAATTCTCAGGAGATGTGACCATGCAAAACGAGCGCTTTCAGCTTCGCCCAAGTACCAGCCACAAAAAACCTTGGCTGATTGAAGACACCAAATCGGATCCGCAAGAGGATCCCGTCCTCTACCATTTTTCATCGAAGAAAAAAGCAGTCGACTTCAAACGGATGATGGATTCCGAGCACGCCGCTAACCAGAAGGGCGTCGCATGAGTACTGTGGCCACTGAGGTCTACCAGCGAGGCGAATCTCGTTTCAACATGGTGGGGCAAAAGCTTCCGGATCACCTGCATATCACCGACAAGGTGATCACCCAGGGGCTGGCGTTTCGCTTGGCACGTTATGCACTGCAACGCCTAGATGATGCCGGTTTCGCCAAGGCTGTCGAGGGATGGAAACTCACCGTGTACACGATGGATGCCGATCTGCCTTCGAGTGAACGCTACTACTCAGTACGTTGGCAGAACGACTCGGGAGGCTACATCGATGTCAATGGCATCCTGACGTCCCGGGGGTGGCCATCGTTGGATCATGGCTATTCCATAGGGCACGAGTAGCAGCAGT
The DNA here is from genome assembly GCF_037049705.1 of Janthinobacterium sp. LPB2021202312-11-4. Taxonomy (NCBI): domain Bacteria; kingdom Pseudomonadati; phylum Pseudomonadota; class Betaproteobacteria; order Burkholderiales; family Oxalobacteraceae; genus Janthinobacterium; species Janthinobacterium sp. LPB2021202312-11-4. The sequence goes on from NZ_JBAGKV010000056.1 coordinate 2,063, forward strand.
CAATGCTCCCGCAAAACGCTCTAACAGGGCGCGACAAAACCAACTTTATATTGTGAACGCACTACCCACCCCGGCCAACGTGCCGGGGTTCTTCGTTCTGGACCTGCATGGAGAAGGAAAAAACCATCGCTGGGAAAATCTCATTTTTGGGGTGTAAGCCGGAACCCCAGAAAATTCCGTCAGCCGCCCCCAACAGGGGTTGTACGCCCAAACCGCCGAAATTTCCGGCAGGCCTATAAATGCGTATTTTGAGACTGAATGGCATTGCGCAAACGTTCGTTTGCACCGCACCTAAGGAAACTCTGAAAAAGACTTCCAGATTTGGTGAAATACGCACCTCGCACAAACTGAACGGTTGAGCCCCGATGAAACAGATGTCCTTCGCCGATGCCGAGTATGCCGGCAAACGTAAGCAGACACGCCGCGAGCGCTTCCTGATCGAGATGGATCAGGTGGTGCCCTGGAAGGGATTGCTTGCTTTGATCGAGCCGCATTATCCAAAGGGCGAAGGGGGCCGTCCGGCGTATCCTTTGATGGCCATGTTGCGGGTTCATCTGATGCAGAACTGGTTCGGCTACAGCGATCCGGCGATGGAAGAGTCACTGTATGAAACCACGATCCTCAATTTCCGTCGCTTGTTGGAAAAGCATGAGTTGGCGGGCGAAATTTTGCAGGTCATCAATAGCTATCTGGGTGATCGTGGCCTGCTGTTGCGTCACGGCACGGTGGTCGATGCGACGATCATTCACGCGCCGAGTTCGACCAAGAACAAGGACGGCAAACGCGATCCCGAAATGCATCAGACGAAGATGTATGGTCAGCCCACCTCCTGCAACCCAGCGTGATGAACGGTAAAACATGCTTGCGCTAATGTATCCGGGCTCATGGTGAGCACGGTCATTAGCGCTCGGCCCTTGATGAGAAATCGCTCCCAACTGTCCTTGATAAAGGGATCAGCTTTAAAAACTATCTTCGTCTCCAGGTTTTCAGTCGGGATGTCTGCCGTTTATCGTCATCATCACTGTCGTCGAAAAAGCCGGTAGTAACTCGGTTGGGTCAGGCCATTTGTTACGCGTTGTAGCTACCGCCTCGGGCCAATACAGCCCAGACGATTCTTGCCATTTTGTTGGCTAGCGCACAGGCGACCTTGTTCGGAGGCTTGCGAGCCAATAGTTTTCTTACCCAGGCACCGAGGGCATCGTTTCGCTTGTCGATTCGTATCATCAGTGCGTGAGCGCCTTGCACCAGCAGGCAGCGCAGATATTTATCGCTGCGCTTGCTGATGCCGAGCAAGATCGTCTTGCCCCCGGTTGAATACTGTCGAGGCACCAACCCGAGTGACGCGGCAAAGTCACGTGAGCTTTTGTAAGTCGAAGCGTCGCCGACATCGGCCAAGAGCGCGCTAGCGGTGAGAGGGCCGATGCCGGGGATGCTCAACAAGCGCACGCCCGCATCGTCCTCAGACAATTGCTGCTTGATCTCGACATCGATTGCTTTGATATCTCGAGTCAGGCGTTGGATATCGAGCAGCATCCGCTCAACCGCATTGCGCAGTCGAATTGGCAGTTCATGGTTTTCCATTAACGCGGGTACCTGCTACAAAGCAGCGTATCCAATGGGGAAGATGATGCCGAATTCCAGCAGAAAGCCGTGCACCTGGTTGATGATTCCCGTGCGATTATCCACCCAAGACTTGCGCAGCTTGTGCTCGGTCGACAGGACCTGCTGCTCAAGGGTCTTTACCGGAACCGAGCGGGTTCTGGGTCGCGACGCAGCTTCGCAGATGGCCTCTGCATCGGTAAAGTCATTCTTGTTGCCGGTGACGTAGGCCTTCACATGCTGCGCCGCGATTAATTGCACTCGGTGGCCTAAGCCCTCAATCTGCCTAGCCAGCCACTGCGAACCGCCGCAGGACTCCATGGCAATCTTGCAGTTTGACAACTGCGCCAGATACGGCAGCAATTGGCTACGATTGAGCTTCTTGCGCAAGAGCTGATTTCCTCTGGCGTCCTGGCCATGCAAGTGGAAGGTGTTCTTGCCGATGTCGATACCCAGAAGCGTCACGGTGTTCATGAGAGATCCTCCTTCGGTAAAGAGAGAAACCTGGTAAGTCTAGACTCACCGGGCTTCTCGGACCGGGCTGACCATCTCATTAAGGAAATATGTATTTCTTCGGGATGAAAGCGCACATCGGCGTCGACGGCGAATCCGGCTTGGTGCATAGCCTGGTGGGCACGGCGGCGAATGTAGCGGACGTGACACAGGTCGATCAGTTGTTGCACGGCGAGGAAACTTACGTGTACGGCGACGCGGGGTGCCTACAGAATTCGGAAAAAATCGCACGCTAAGAAAAATCGTACGCCTTGAGGCTGCTCCAGCAGCCCCTATACTGGTTTTGTCTAGGGGGAGGGAATGGGAGGCCCGGTACGCATTCTAGTGATCATGTCCATTGTGATATCGCTTTCGGCGTGCTTTGACCGCTCAATTTCAGGTAGTTATGTGGCCAAAGACTCATCAAGCGCTGAGCTCTTGCAACTTACTCAGGCCCAGGACGGAAAGATCGTAGGAACCCTACAGCACATAGCTCTCAAAAGCGGTGGAGGGATAGAAACTGAAACGTCGATGACAAACGTAAGTGGAGTCGTTGATGGTAAGAGTCTGACCCTCACTGTGTCTCTGGCCAGTCTCCCAATCAGTCGGAACCTCAGTGGAACGGTCACCGCATCGTAAGCGTCCAGCCGCCCCACCTTTACTTGCTCGTGAGTCCCAGCGGCAATAACTCATCGATTCGGCTGTTCGGCCAGGCGGGGAGTTTTTCCGGCGTGTCTTTAAGCCAGGCAGCAGGCTCAAGGTCGTTGAGTTTGGCGGTGGCTAGCAAGCTTTGGATTGCAGCGGCGCTGCGCCCGGAGCGTTCAGAGCCGGTAAACAGCCAGTTCTTTCGCTTATGCCAAGCTTGGCATAAGCGAAATTATCCGCAGTCGAAAATTATGCTCAGTTCGCCCGTACCCGGTTTTGCGATCGCATAGCCCGCCTGCTTTCCGGGTTTCCTGGCGCGTTTCGAGCACGCCATAATTTTCGGTGGTTTCCTGTAGAGCCCCCTCTCTCTACAGGAGCACACCATGCCTGCGGATCAATACCTGGCGAGACTTTCTTGCCGCCAAGAATTCAATAGCAGCCCGCTCGGCGCCACCGTAACCCCTTACGTCGAAGCCCTGCTTACCCAGTGCTACGCTAAGTCCACGATCCGCCTCTATCTGCATGCTCTGGCCCACTTCGGTCATTGGATGAGGGCCGAAGCGCTGTGTCTGGAGAGCATCGATGCAGTGCTCACCGAGCGCTTCGTACACGAGCATTTACCTGCCTGCACCTGTTCTATGTCGTTGCATTCCGGTGTGGCCGATACCCGGGCGGCACTCCGGTACTTGCTGAAGCTACTGGCACAGCAGCGTCCAGTGAAATCAGCCGGAGATGATCCGATCACTGCTGAACTTGGCCGGCTTGGTGATTATCTTCAGAACATCTGCGGCGTGGCACCTCAAACGAATGCTCGTCGATGCAAAGATGTCGGGGCACTTCTCGCTTACTGCTTCGGAGCCGAACCGCTTGCTCTATCATCACTGTCCGGTGCCCAGATTGATGCGTTTCTGGCTACATTGATTTCGCACTTGCGTCCGGCATCGCTGCGGGTGGTGTGCAACAGTTTGCGTAGCTATTTTCGTTTCCGTGCCTTGCTGGGGGAGTCGACCGACACACTCTCGGCGACGCTCCCGAGGGTCGCGGACTGGCGGCATGCCACCTTGCCCAAGACGCTCTCGGACGCCCAGTTGGAGGCGTTTCTCAAGGCGTTCGATTGCTCAAATCCAGTCGAACTGCGTGACTACGCCATTGCACGCTGCCTGCTTGACCTTGGCTTGCGTGGCGATGAAGTGGCCCACCTGACACTGAAGTCGGTCGACTGGCGCAACGGCACGCTTACGCTCGACACCAGCAAGAGCAAACGCGTACAGCAATTGCCCCTCCCAGTGCCCACCGGTGAAGCGATCGCCCGCTATCTGCAATACGGACGACCGCAGACAACCGACCGCAATTTGTTCGTGCGCCACCGTGCGCCCGCCGACATACCGCTCAGCGTGGCAGCCATTCGCAACGCCATGAATCGCGCCTTTGTCCGCTGCGGCTTGCGTGATCAGTTCTGCAATACCCATGTCCTGCGCCGAACCACGGCAACCCGTCTGCAGCGCGCCGGAGCGTCGGTCAAGGAAAACGCCGACCTACTGCGCCACCGAAGCATCGACACGGCAAGCGCCTACGTCCGCGTCGACCTAGAGGGTTTGCGCGCCGTCGCATTGCCCTGGCCCGGGAGTTGCTCATGAAGACGCCGATCTCCTGGATGTCACACGTCGAGGCGTATTTGGCGCTTCGGCGTGGTCTCGGATTCAAGCTGACGATCGATGAAGCTCAGCTCAGATCATTCGCCCGTTTCGCTGACAAGATCAGCACGGCGGATCATCTGACGGTGGCGCTTGCCGTCGCATGGGCCCGCGCTTCACGGCGTCAAGACCCACTCACATGGGCGCGCCGCATTGAGGTTTTGCATGGTTTCGCTCGCTTCTGCCTGCGTCTCGATCCGGCCACCGAGATTCCGCCACACGGCCTCTTCGGCTCTGCTCACCGGCGGCTACCCCCCCCACATCTACACGGCTGCGGAGCTGGTCATGCTCCTTAAGGCTACCGATGATCTCATTCCGATCAACGGGCTGCGCGCCGTAACCTGCCGGACTGTATTTGGATTGCTGGCCGCGAGTGGGCTGCGTATCGCCGAGGCGCTCGCGCTCACGCGTGCCGACGTCGATCTGGCGAGCGGGGTACTCTGCATCAAGGACGCCAAGTTCCATCAGCGTCGTCTGGTGCCGCTTCATCCGAGCGTTACCGAACAGCTGCGCGCATATGCCCTGCGGCGTGACGAACTCGTATCGCGGCCTGCTTGCGAACGGTTCTTTCTGCGAGATGACGGCCAGCCGGTCAATCGGCGCGCAATGCTGTACACCCTACAGACATTGTGTCGGCAACTCGACTGGCAGCCGCGCGGGAACCATGCACATCACCGTCTGCACGATCTGAGACACACCTTTATCGTGGGCAGTATGCTGCGCTTCTACGAGCAGGGCATCGATGGTGAGCACGCCGTACTGGCGCTATCGACATACGTGGGGCATGCCAAGGTAAGTGACACCTACTGGTACTTCACCGGTGTGCCGGAACTGATGACGATTGCGGCTGAGCGCTTCCACCGTTATGCACTGGGAGCATCGCAATGAACCCCTTACTGGCCGATTCTGCCGAATTTTCTGCCTTGCTCCAGCGCTTCTTTGCCGAGCGCCTCATTCAACAAAAGAACGTGAGTCCGAGAACGGTGATCGCTTACCGTGACACGTTCCGTCTGCTGCTGCGCTACGCCGAAAGCGAGAGGGGCAAACCGCCCGCCAAGCTGACGCTGAACGACTTCGATGCGACATTGGTGCTCGATTTCCTGGCCCATCTTGAAACCGAGCGCCACAACTCGGTGCGCAGCCGCAACGCGCGCTTGGCAGCCGTGCGAGCCTTTGCCAATTATGTGGCCTTGCAATGCCCGCCAGCTCTGCAGCTGGCCCAGCAAATCTTGGCCATCCCGATGAAGCGCTTCGACAAACCACTGCTCGGGTTCCTCTCCCGCGACGAGGTTCAGGCACTACTCGCCGCGCCCGATGCCAATACATGGTGTGGCCGGCGCGATCGTATCCTGATCGCGCTGCTCTACAACACGGGGGCCCGAGTCTCCGAGTTGATCGGCATCCGCGTGGCTGATGTGACACTGGAAGCCACGCCCTCGGTGTGCCTGCACGGCAAAGGGCGTAAGCAGCGAACCGTGCCGCTGTGGAAGGAAACGGCCGTCGAGATCCGTCACTGGATGCAGTACGTTGGTTTGCGGGCGGAGCAGCCCCTCGTCCCCAGCCGACGCGGACTGCCGATGACGCGCTCAAGTGTGGCTGAGCGGATTGCCTTGGCTGTCACTGCGGCGATAAAGACGTGCCCCCAGTTGCAGCAACGCAAGGTATCACCACACACGCTGCGTCATTCGACAGCCATGCACCTTTTGCAGGCCGGGGTGGATATCACCGTCATCGCTCTATGGTTGGGCCACGAAAGCCCGGTCACCACTCACGGTTATGTCGAAGCAGATCTGGCCATGAAGGAACATGCCCTTGCCACCATCGGACCACCCGAAACCAAGCGCACGCGCTATCGTCCGACTGATGCCTTGCTGAAGTTTCTGGAAAGTCTCTGAAATTATGCAACGTCGGCAGTGGTGTGCAGCCAGGCGTACTGCCACCGCCGCCGTATACCCGACATAATTTCCGACTGCGGATAATTTTTGCCCAGGGCGATCGGTCGGATAACGTTGTCGGGTAGTCAGACGCGGTTACCAGCGTCCAACCCCCTAAGAACCGTGCATGCGAGTTTCCCAGCACACGGCTCAAGCCTCTGCTAAGGCGCCTCTAGGCACCCGGTTGAGCATCATCGGCATAGGCAAATTGCACATCCCTCGGGCAGCGCAGGTGGTAGATCTCAAGATTGGCTGCTGCGTCCGTCCCGCCATGACCTAGCTTCACAACATGGCGACTGTGCCACGGCGTGTCTTTGGTCACCGGCTTGAAGCAGGCGCAGCACCTGCCGCCCTGTTGCACCCATACCCGATACAGCTTGGCTCTGCCTTTAACGGAAGTGAGCATCTTCTTGCCCCAGCGGGATTCGAAGTACTCATCCCATGCAGGGTCGTGGGGGTTGGCAGCAGCCTTAATCTTGATATGCCGCACAATCGGCGTGTCTGAGGCGTCTACTAGCGTGTATTGACGCTTCCGACCATCGGCTGATTTTTCGGTACACGAGAATACCCAACGGCGCGCCCCTTGTACTTTGAAATATCGATCCTTTACCCATCGGCGTGTTTTGCGAGGGTGGCGACGTACCGCCCATCGCCAGAGCATTTCCCACACTGCGCTGTCCACCTGGTTGAAGACCTTCTTCGCGACGACATGGCTGTGATAGTTTGCCCAACCCCGTAAAACCGGGTTGAGCAAACCTATCAAGTTCGCCTGTCGTATCGTTTTGTTGATCTTGATCAACTCCCGCAACTTGGCAAGGAGAGCCCCGATGTTCGCCTTAGACGGCTTGATCAGGAGCTTGCCGTTGTACTTGCGCAGGTTCCATCCGAGGAAGTCGAACCCGTCCCCTATATGCGTTATTTTGGTTTTTCCGGAGAGAGAACAAGTCCACGCTCTGCCAGAAATTCAACCACGGCGGGCCTGACTTCATTCTCCAGCCACTCTTTCGAACAGCCAGTGATGATGAAGTCGTCAGCATAACGCACCATTTGCATTTTTCGGGCCGGCGTTTTGCAAGGTAGTTGTCGCGTCAGTCGTGTTTTTTATGCCGCTATTTTCAGTGCCGGCTGCTCCCTCTCTGGATTGGTTGCTGATCTCGATCTCGATCTCGATTTCGGTTCGACTGGTTAGTTCTTTCTTGCCCCCGACCTGGGCGATGGCCGAACGTAGCTGATGATAGAACTCGATGCGGTTTTGTGAGCGGTGAACGTTACGTTCTAATTGCGGATTGCAGATAACGCAGTGTGTAGATGCTACGGACCAGCTTGTCGAACTCGAAGATTGTGAAGATTGCCCGTCGTGTCGGATTCTGAGCAGTGTAAGTGCACAGCCTGAGATTTCACTGTTCTGGATCAATGTTTCGCTTTGTAATATCTCCTACCTTGAAAAACGCCGCTTGCTGCAAGATAGTGCAGCAAGGAGCTGACGCAAGAATCCCCTGAACTTTTCACGGAAGAACATCGCAATGCACTGCCTAGAAAGAACCTTCGATGTCCAGCCTTTGGCGCAGGCGGATATGACTGTCCACATCAACGGCCAGGCGGTCAGCGCCGCCATCGGCGAAACTGTCCTCAGTGTCATTCAGTCTATTGGTGTGCGCCAGGTTGCACGTAACGATCACAACCAGATCAGCGGAGCCTACTGCGGCATGGGCGTGTGCCAGTGCTGTCTGGTGAAAATCAACGGTCGCCACAAGCGTCGCGCCTGTCAGACCGTGGTACGTGAAGGCATGCGCATCGAAACCCAGGTCAACCGCATCACTGCGCAGGAGGTCGTATGAACCTGCAACCGGTGATTGTCGGCGGTGGCCCGGCGGGAATGGCGGCGGCCATCGAGCTGGCTTGCCACGGTGTGCGCTGCACCCTGCTTGAAGAGGCTTCGCGTCTGGGCGGTGTGGTCTATCGCGGCCCGCTGCGCGATGGTGTGCAGCTGGATTATCTCGGCCCGCGTTACTCCAAAGCACTGGGCAAGTTGCACGGTGAATTCCAAGAGCAATCCGGCCTGATCGATGTACGCCTCAACCATCGTGTGGTCGGCGCTGAAGGCACCCGCGCATTGGTCGTGCTGGACGGCGATGAGCAACTGCACGAGATCGAGTATCCGCAGTTGCTGCTGGCTGCCGGTTGCCACGAACGCAGCGTGCCATTTCCCGGCTGGACGTTGCCCGGCGTGCTCATGCTTGGCGGTCTGCAATTGCAAATCAAAAGTGGCGTGGTCAAACCGCAAGGCCCGGTGATCATCGCCGGTACCGGGCCGTTGCTGCCGCTGGTAGCGACTCAGTTGCACGCCTCGGGCGTCAGCGTGGCGGGCGTGTACGAGGCCTGCGCGTTCGGCAAGATCGCCCGTGAAAGTCTGGCGCTGTTGAACAAACCGCAGTTGTTCCTCGATGGCGTGAGCATGCTCGCGTACCTGAAACTGCACGGTATCCCGATGAACTATGGCTGGGGCGTGGTCGAAGCCCACGGTGAGGGCGAACTGAAAAGCGTCAGCGTGGCGCCGTACTCGGCCAATTGGGAGCCGGACATGTCCCGCGTCGAACGCTTCGAGGCGAAAACCCTGGCGGTCGGTTACGGTTTTATCCCGAGAACCCAACTGAGTCAGCAAATGGGCCTGGGTCACGGTTTCAGCGACGACGGTTATCTGCGCGCCAATTCCAATGTCTGGCAGCAAAGCAACGAACCGCATGTACACCTGGCCGGCGACATGGGTGGGATTCGTGGCGGCGAAGCGGCGATGCTCGCTGGCAAGATCGCCGCGACCTCGATCCTGCTGCAGCGCGGCGTGCTGGAAAAAGAACTGGCCCGCGTGCGCCGTGATCGCTATCTGGGCAAACTCAAAGCCATCGTGCGTTTTCGTGCAGCGGTGGATCGCTACACCGAACGCGGCGTCGGCCAAACCGCGTTACCGGCGGCTGACACGGTCATCTGCCGTTGTGAACACGTGACCCGCGCCGATATCGATCGCGCGCTGGAACAAGGCGTGCAAGACATCGCCAGCCTGAAAATGCGCACCCGCGTGAGCATGGGCGATTGCCAGGGACGGATGTGCGTCGGTTATTGCAGCGATCGCTTGCGTCAGGCCACCGGGCGGCAGGACGTCGGTTGGTTGCGTCCGCGATTCCCGATTGATCCGATTCCCTTTTCTGCATTCCAGTCTGTCGGCACGGAGGCCGCTTCTCATGAGTAAGTCCTACGATGTGGTCATTGCCGGTGGTGGCGTAATCGGGGCTTCCTGCGCCTATCAATTGTCCAAGCGAAAAAACCTCAAGGTTGCATTGATCGACGCCAAACGCCCCGGCAATGCAAGCCGCGCCTCGGCCGGAGGTTTGTGGGCGATTGGGGAGTCGGTGGGCCTGGGGTGCGGGGTGATTTTCTTTCGCATGATGTCGGCCAACCGCAAGCGCGAAACCCAGGGCGCTGCGGTGGCAGTGGATGCCAATACGCCGCACATTCTGCCGACGTCGTTCTTCGATTTCGCCTTGCAGTCCAACGCGCTGTACCCGGCGCTGCACCGCGAGTTGATGGAAAACCACGGGGTGGATTTCAAGTTCGAGAAGACTGGGCTGAAGTTCGTCATCTACGACGATGAAGACCGGCTCTACGCTGAACACATCGTTGGCTGCATTCCGCATCTGGCCGATCAGGTGCGCTGGCTTGATCAGGCGGCGCTGCGTGAGTCCGAGCCGAGTGTCAGCCAAGAAGCACGCGGGGCGCTGGAGTTTCTTTGCGACCATCAGGTCAGCCCGTTCCGCCTCAGCGATGCTTATACCGAAGGTGCGCGGCAGAACGGCGTCGATATCTACGTCAACACCAATGTCACCGGCGTGTTGCATCACGGCTCGCGAGTGACCGGTGTGCAAACGGCCGAAGCCGGGGTGTTTCACTGCAAGACCTTGATCAACGCCGCCGGTGCCTGGGCGGCGGACCTGAGCGAGTGGGCCACAGGAGTGCGCATTCCGGTGAAACCGGTGAAAGGCCAGATTCTGCTGACCGAGCGCATCCCGAAAATCCTCAACGGTTGCCTGACCACCAGCGATTGTTATGTCGCGCAGAAGGACAACGGCGAAATCCTGATCGGCAGCACCACCGAAGACAAAGGCTTCGACGTCACCACCACCTACCCGGAAATCGCCGGGTTGGTGCAAGGCGCGGTGCGTTGCCTGCCGGAGCTCAAGGACGTCAACCTCAAGCGCACCTGGGCCGGGCTGCGTCCGGGGTCGCCGGATGAGCTGCCGATTCTTGGGCCGATGCGTGGGGTGGAGGGTTATCTGAATGCTTGCGGGCACTTTCGCACCGGCATTCTGACCTCGGCGATCACCGGCGTGCTGCTGGACAAACTGCTCAACGATGAGCCGCTGCCGCTGGATATCACGCCGTTTCTGGAGGAGCGATTTGAGGTGGTGCCGGTCAAGCAAGTGCTTGAACCAGAGCCGGCCTGACCCCAATGTCATCAACTTAAGCCGCCGCCCCTGGCCAAGGCAAGCAACCCAGGGCTTGCCTTGGCCTGACCGCCGCACTGCTGGATCGACTGCTGCATCATGCGCATAATCGTGCAGATCAGCGGGCAGAGCTACCGTCTGAAAGACAAGTTGAAATCAGGTCAGGTGAAAACCCACGAAGCGACGATTTCGCACACGTAGATTGAGTTTTATAACCGCCGGTTTGGCAGGCCACCGTTTTTTGAACTCCCGATGGCTGGAGTATCGAGAATTCGGTGGCTACTTCAGACCCTCCTTAAGCAAGCCAAACCACTTCATCCGTTAATCAGTATTGCAAAAAAATGGGGTGACCATAGATTTTCAATCAACGCCAACACACACCACAAATGCAGAGATTAATCGTGTGGAAAGCTTGATGCTACGTAATGAGTCCATAGGTCCCTCGACTAACTCTCAATTGGCTGACCCCAGCAGGCTTGCGTTCGTCACTATATCCGGCAATGTATCTATTTACTTTAATGGCGATCTCATTTTTTGAGTTTGTACGTTATTTAGCTTGCTAAGATTTTTGCTGCAATCAGCCATATGTTTGACTCGGCATGACGAGCCTGCGGAATAAGGTCTCGGCCTGCGCTACCTGTCAGTGCCATAAGCAACATCTTCGGTACCGGCGCGCATATCCATTGGCTCGGTGGCGAGTCAGATGGAATCGATGTGAATCATCGCAGCAGATCTCGAAGAAGGTTACGCAAGCAGCGGCCCTTTCAGTTGGCCAGTTCACTTTGACGGTGCCGCGCGCATGCTGGATTTCAACGCAAATATTCGACGATACAGCGAGCGAATTTGCTCCTGACAACTGTATGGGTAACGGAGTAGATGCGGGTTGCAGCGCCGTGTTTTTCTGCGTTTGTACCCGAAGTTTCTTCAGTGCTTATCTCTGGATAGATATGTTGAGTAAATACATCAACTATTCGTGGCTTGTCAAAAGCTTAGTTAAATACCAGAAAAAACAAAAATTAAACTTGCCAATTAAATTCAACTTTATTTACCCTCCACCCACGCGCTTGCTGCCCTTCCGCAGGAAGTGGATTCTCGGCGCCAATATTTTGTTCAAGGAGAAAAGAACATGGATCCCTTTGTCGGTGAAATTCGCCTGTTCCCTTGGGATTGGGCACTTGAAGGCTGGCTCCCTTGCGAGGGCCAGGTTCTGCAAATCAGCTCCAATGTGGCGCTGGGTTCCCTATTAGGCAAAACCTATGGCGGTGACGGCGCCACCACATTCGGCCTGCCGGATCTGCGTGGCCGGGTCGCCCTGGGGCAGAACTACAGACCCTCCACTGTCGATCCGATCATGGATACCCACGCTTTGGGCTCAACTGGCGGTAGCGAAACAATCACACTGCCGCAAGGCTCGCTGGTACAGCACACTCATGCCACGCATGTCTCGACCAACTCAGGTACCGCCGGCCCCTCCGGCAACATCCCCGCCGTCAGCTCGAACTCCCTAGGCGCCGTTTCAAAACCGACCTATACGGCTGACAAGAGCGCCCTGGTCAACCTCAACATCGCCACCGTAAGCCCAACACAAGGCGCGCCCATGCAGAACATGCAGCCCAGCATCGTCGGGTGTTTCTGCATCGCCACGGTCGGTCACTACCCGCCGCGCCAGTAAACGCTGTTTACAGACCCTCAAGCAAGGAAACTGACATGTCTGAAGCCTTCGTCGGAGAAATCCGCATGTTCGCCGGTGACTATGCGCCGGAAAATTGGGCGTTGTGTGACGGTAGGTTGTTGCCAATCAACAACTTTCAAGCCCTGTACTCGCTACTGGGCACTCTGTATGGCAGCAATGGCAGCACCTACTTCGGCCTGCCTGACTACCGTGGTCGCCTCCCCATGGGCCAGGGCTCGGGAACCGGCCTGACCCCAAGGACGCTGACAAATACCTTTGGCGTGGAAGAAGTGACCATGTTGCCGGAAAACACGGCAGCCCATACCCATGCCTTTATGGTGAGCACCAAAGATGCCGACTCTGCGAGTCCGTCCCCCAACAACATGACCTTTGGCAAGTTTCAAGGCGCGGGGATCATCGCCGGGCTGTACAGCGCAGGAACCGGAACGTCAGCAGCCATGCCGCTGAACCCGGCTTTTCTCGATCCGGCGCTGATACCGGCCAGTGGAACCGCGAAGCCCCATAGCAACCTGATGAGCTCATTGGCGATCAACTACATCATCTGCCTGGTCGGCCTCTATCCGACCCGAAACCAGTGACCCCTCTCACTCAATCTGGAATGACCGATCATGGATGCTTTCATTGGTGAAATCAGGCTGTTCCCCTACAATTTCGCACCGCAAAACTGGGCGTACTGCGACGGCTCGCTCATCACGGTCCAACAGAGTCCAGTGCTCTACTCGGTAATTGGCAACCTGTATGGCGGCACCCCCGGCCAGAACTTCAAGCTGCCCAATCTCAACGGACGCGTGGCCATGGGGGCCGGCCAAGGGGCCGGGCTGACCTTCAGGCCAATTGGCACTGCGTTAGGTGCCGACCGGATAAACATGCAGCCCAATAACTTCGCCTCACATACGCATCAGGTCGTGGCAAAGGACGGCAAAGAATCGGCGGCAGCCCTGGATACCCCAGACGGTAAAGCCTACCTGGCGCAGCCACGCAACTTACGTCTGTACAACAACGCGGCGCCGTCCGCGTCGGCCGCTAAATTGGCGCCCGAAACAGTGAGGGCAGCGGGTAACGCCTCAGCTCAGGTGACGCTGCGCAATACCATGCAGCCCTTCCAGACGTTGTCCTACTGTATCTGCCTGAATGGCGAGTACCCGATCAGAGCCTCATGACTCACACCTCCAATCTCCAACTGCCGGCAGGCTGCATGGCTGTACTGCGCAAGCAGAATAGCCACGACCTGAAATTTCTGCAGGAGCTGTTCGTGTCACGCCGCTGGGCCGAAGTCAGCACCGTCGCGGGCTGGAGTAACGCTCAGCGCCGGGCTTTCCTGCACTCCCAGGCCGAACTGCAACGCCAGCACTATGAAAAACACTTCCCTGCGGCGGACTTCCTGATCGTCGAGCAGGCCGGCAGTCCGATTGGTCGGCTGTGTGTGGATTGCGAAGCAGTCGATGTGCGAATTGTCGATATTGCTCTGCTGCCGGACTGGCACGGCCGGGGCATTGGCACTGAGTTGCTGCGGGCGGTACTGGCCAAGGCCGACGCCAAGCGTCAGCCCTGCAGCCTGAGTGTCGAGCAAGGCAGCCGGGCCCGCAGGCTTTATGAACGACTGGGCTTCCGACCGGGCGCCGACACCGGTCTGTACACCCAGATGCACCGTCCCGCGCGGGTTGCCGCCCGGGAAGAAGTAGACAGGCCCTGACCATCGATCATGACCAGCCCCAAAGGGGCCGGCTGTAACCGCTGGGCCTTTATTAACATTCACGCTGGACCCGACCCTCGAACCGGTCGCAAGGCAGGAAGCCCTCATGAGAACACCGCTTACCGCGCTAGGTACCTGGCTGACACGCCCGCTGATTTCACTCTTTCTGCTCCTGGTCATGTTGACCATGACCAGCCAGGCCATGGCGGCTGCCCCGGTAATCACCAATCCGGCCTCAGGCAGCACCTTGCCCAGCGTGGCGGTGGGCCAGTCCATGAGCATCACCATCACTTCCGTCGGCGGCACGTTACCCCTGGACCGCTGGGTAGAGTGCGACGCCAATGACCCGAACTACGATGGCGTGACCCCCTGCCTGCCGCCGGGCCTGATCCTCGACGCGTCACCCGGCAGCGCGACCACCGTTTTGCACGGCACCCCGACCACCGCGGGCAACTACACGTTCAGTATTACGCTCAATGACGGCAACAACGATGGCGGGGTCGCCACCTACAACCTGCTGGTCACCAGTTCCGCGACCCCGACCCTGACTTCGGTAACCCCGAGCAGCGGCAGCACGGCAGGCGCCACCTCCGTGACCCTAACCGGCACCAACTTTACCGGCGCCACGGCTGTGACCTTTGACGGAGTAGCAGCCACTGGTTTCACCGTTAATAATGCCACCACCATCACCGCCACCACCCCGGCCCATGCCGCAGGCGCGGTGAACGTGACGGTCACCACCTCGGGCGGCAGCGCGACCCTGACCAACGGCTATACCTACGCCGTGCCCGCCCCTACCGTCGGCCCGGTTAGCGCCACGGTG
>NZ_JBAGKV010000057.1:0-16955 GCF_037049705.1 Janthinobacterium sp. LPB2021202312-11-4
TCGTACAGCATTCTCGGACGGCTCCCGGCTGTCACCGTCCCCCGACAGTGCTAAGGTTCGGCCCTAGCTTTTGTATTTTTCCAAGGAAGCCTTTATGCCGGACGCCGCGTCCCTCAATGCTGGTTTTATGGTGGTTCAGAGCAACAGTTTGGATGAACTGCGCAGCCTGGTGATCAGCGTAATGCGGCATTACCCGCTGGCTCCCTTGGAAAATGAAATCGCTTTGGTACAAAGCAACGGCATTGCTCAATGGCTGAAGCTCGCGTTGGCTGAAGACCCTGAAGATGACGATACGGGCGGTTGTGGCATCGCAGCTGCAATCGATGTTCAACTGCCGGGCAGCTTCATGTGGCAGCTCTATCGTATGGTCCTGGGCCGTGATGAAATTCCGGTCAAGTCGCTGCTCGATAAAGCGCCGCTGACCTGGCGTTTGATGCGCCTGCTGCCGCAGTTGATCGACCAACCGCATTTCGAACCTCTGCAACGATTCCTCACCCATGACTCCGATCTGCGCAAACGCTATCAGTTGTCTGAGCGTCTGGCGGATCTGTTCGACCAATACCAAGTGTATCGGGCCGACTGGCTGGAGGATTGGGCGGAAGGTCGACACCAATTGCGAAATGGCAGAGGCGAAGCCAAAGCCCTGACCCCAGCCAATTGCTGGCAGGCGGAATTATGGCGTGCGTTGCTGGTGGATGTGGGGGAACAAGGCATGGCGCAAAGCCGTGCGGGTGTGCACCAGCGGTTTATCGAACGCATCAACAATCTTGAAGTTGCGCCAACTGGACTGCCATCCCGAGTGATCGTTTTCGGGATTTCTTCGCTGCCTGCCCAAGCACTGGAAGCACTCGCCGGATTGGCTCGATTCAGCCAGGTCCTGCTCTGCGTTCATAACCCATGTCGCCACCATTGGGCAGACATCGTCGCCGATAAAGACCTGCTGCGGCATCAATATAAGCGTCAGGCCCGAAAAAGCGGCATGCCGGTTGTCCTCGATCCGCAAACCCTTCACCAACATGCTCATCCGCTGCTGGCCGCATGGGGCAAGCAGGGGCGGGACTACATAAACCTACTTGATAGCTACGACGATCCCGGCAGTTATCGTGCGGCATTTCGTGACGGACGGATCGACCTCTTCAGCGAAAGCCAACCACAGAACATGCTTAATCAGTTGCAGGACGACATCCTAGAACTGCGTCCTTTGAGCGAGACCCGGGAACATTGGCCGGCCGTTGATCCACAGAGCGATCAATCGATCCGTTTTCACATTGCCCATAGTGCTCAGCGGGAAGTCGAGATCCTTCACGACCAACTGCTCGAACGCTTCAGTGCCAACCTGGACTTAAGGCCGCGCGATGTAATCGTGATGGTTCCAGACATCGACAGTTACGCCCCGCATATCCGTGCGGTATTCGGTCAGCTTGAGCGCAGTGACCCGCGTTTCATTCCCTTCACGCTGGCGGATCAGGGCCAACGCGGTCGCGATCCGCTACTGATCGCTGTCGAACACCTGCTCAAGCTACCGGACAGCCGTTTCCCGGTCAGTGAGATCCTCGACCTGCTGGACGTTCCCGCGCTGCGTGCCCGGTTTGGTGTCGAAGAGCGCGACCTGCCAACCCTGCACCGCTGGATCGAAGGTGCCGGTATCCGCTGGGGAATGAATGCCGAGCAACGAGCCGGCCTCGGTCTGCCGCAGGAACTGGAGCAAAACAGTTGGCGTTTCGGCCTGCGACGGATGTTGCTCGGCTATGCAGTCGGCAGCGCCAGTGCCTGCGAGGGGATAGAACCCTATGACGAGATCGGCGGGTTGGATGCCGCGCTCATCGGTCCTTTGGTTGCACTGCTGGACGCACTGGAAATCGCGCACCATGAACTCACGCAACCTGCCCCGCCAAAACAATGGGGCGTGCGGTTGCAGGGGCTGATTCAGTTGTTTTTCAAAGCCAGTAACGAACACGACGACTACTTGCTGGCTCAGCTCGAAGAGTTGCGTGAAACCTGGCTTGATACCTGCGAATCCGTGGGATTGCAGGACGAATTACCGCTGACCGTAGTCCGTGAGGCCTGGCTGGCCGGCCTCGATCAAGGGCGCTTGTCCCAACGCTTTCTGGCCGGGGCAGTCAACTTCTGTACCTTGATGCCCATGCGAGCCATCCCGTTCAAACTGGTGTGTCTGCTCGGTATGAACGACGGCGACTATCCGCGCGCGCAACCACCGCTGGACTTTGACCTGATGGGCAGTGACTACCGCCCCGGCGATCGCTCCCGGCGTGAGGATGATCGCTATCTGCTGCTCGAAGCGCTGTTGTCAGCCCGCAATCAGCTTTATATCAGTTGGGTAGGCCGGAGCATTCGCGACAACAGCGAGCGCCCGGCATCGGTACTGATCGGCCAGTTGCGCGATCATCTAGCCAGTGGGTGGAGACTGAATGAAGAGCACAATCCCCTGCTTGAGGCGATGACCCAGGAACACCCGCTGCAGCCTTTCAGTGCCCGCTACTTCCACGAAGGCGATGCCTTGTTCAGCTATGCCAGCGAGTGGCAGGTGCTGCATCAGGCCAATGAGCGTGCGGCTGATGTCGAGGTGCTCGAGCCTTTCGTTCAGGAAGAGCCGCTAAGCCTGGGGCAATTGCAGGATTTTCTGCGCAACCCAGTACGCCATTTCTTCAGTCAGCGGCTCAAGGTGTTCTTTGAAGCCGCCGAAGTCCCCCTGGCCGATGAAGAGCCTTTTGTACTCGACTCGCTGCAACGCTATAGCCTCAGCGACAGCTTGCTTGAGGCGGCACTGAGTCAACTGGACCACGCAGATGAAGCGCTGGAGGCCCAAGCCATGCGCCTGCAAAACAGTGGCCTGCTGCCCATGGCCGGTTTTGGTGAATGTCTTCAGCGAGAGCTGATCGAGCCGCTGCCGGATCTGCTGCAACGCTACCAACAACTCCTGACGTTATGGCCGACGCCCCTCACCAGCGCGTTGCCGGTTAGCCTGGAGTTGCACGGTTTGCGCCTGGAAGGCTGGCTCAGTGGCCTGCATCAACGGGCAGACGAAGGCTTGCTATCGGTCACCACGATTCCCAACAGTATCGGCTCGCTCAAGACCCGCAAATGGCATCGCCTGACTCGCCCCTGGGTCAATCACCTGGTTGCCTGTGCCAGCGGTTTATCGATGACCACCGCGCTGGTGGCCAGCGACGATAGTCTTCTGCTGGAACCGCTGGATAAAGCGGCAGCACTGCAGACCCTCGGCAACTTGCTGCTGGCTTGGCAAACGGGCATGCGTCAGCCACTGCCGATCGCGGTAAAAACTGCCTTCGCCTGGCTTGGTCAGACCGACCCGGTCAAAGCTGAGGCCGCTGCGAGAAAGGCCTACGAAGGCGATGGCCAGACCACCGATGGCGAGCGGCGCGAAAGTCCTGCTCTTGCCCGGCAATTCGCCGACTACGACAGTCTGACCGACGACGAGACCTTTACTGGCTGGTGCGACGCACTGTACCGGCCGCTGCTTGAAGCCCCTTGGCGTTCACTGACCAGCGAGGGCGCGCGCTCATGACTACGAAGACACCTCTGGCGCTGGCATTCCCCCTGCGCGGCAGCCAACTGATCGAAGCCAGTGCCGGAACCGGCAAGACCTTCACCATCTCCGCGCTGTATTTGCGTCTGGTCCTTGGTCACGGCGGTGAGTCGAGTGGTTTTGGGCGTGAACTGTTGCCACCGCAAATCCTCGTCGTGACCTTCACCGATGCCGCCACCAAAGAATTGCGCGAGCGTATTCGCACCCGTCTGGCCGAAGCCGCACGGTTTTTCCGGGATGAGACGCCGGCGCCTGACAGCTTGATTGCTGACTTGAGGGATCTGTTCCTTCCCGAACAATGGTCCGGTTGCGCAAACCGCCTGGACATCGCTGCTCAATGGATGGACGAAGCGGCGGTCTCGACCATCCACAGTTGGTGCCAGCGCATGTTGCGTGAGCATGCGTTCGACAGTGGCAGCCTGTTCACCCAGACACTGGAAACCGATCACAGCGATCTGCTGGGCGAAGTCCTGCGCGATTATTGGCGGCTGTTCTGCTACCCGATGCAGGGTGATGCGCTGAACTGGGTTCGCGGTAATTGGGGCGGCCCGGCCGCGTTGCTACCGCGAGTGCGCGGACTGTTCGCCAGCGAGCGTGACAGCGTTGAAGGAAAAGAGCCCGCCGAACTGATTGCCGATTGCCTGCACGAACGCCGCACAGCATTGCTCGAGCTGAAAATGCCCTGGCGCCAATGGGCGGACGAACTGCTCGCGATCTGTCACCAGGGTGTGGCCAGTAAAAGCGTCGACGGGCGCAAGATGCAGGCGCGCTACTTTGAGCCCTGGTTCGAAAAGATCAAGGCCTGGGCCGAAGACGAGTCCCTTGAGCAACTGGACATTGGCACCGGTTTTACTCGCCTGACCCCCGATGGCATGGCGGAAGCCTGGAAGGGCGAAGCACCCCGTCATCCCGGACTGGACGCCATGCCTGGGCTCAAAGTCAGCCTCGACAGTTTGCCGACGCCGGATGCAGCGGTGTTGCAACACGCCGCTCAATGGGTGGGGGCCCGGTTCGAAGAAGAAAAACGTCGACGTGCGGAAATGGGTTTCGACGACATGCTGCTGCGCCTCGATGCCGCTTTGCAGTCCGATGGCGGCGAGCGCCTGGCCACCCTGATTCGCGAACAGTTCCCGGTGGCATTGATCGACGAATTCCAGGACACCGACCCTGTGCAGTACCGCATCTTCGAAAGCATCTACCGCATCGAAGACAACAATCCCGAATGCGGCCTGTTCCTGATCGGCGACCCGAAACAGGCGATCTATGCCTTTCGCGGCGCTGACATCTACACCTACCTGCGCGCTCGTCAGGCCACCACTGGCCGCTTGCATACCCTGGGCACCAACTTCCGTTCCAGCCATGGCATGGTCACTGCGGTGAACCATGTTTTCGAACGCGCCGAGTCTTGTGAGGCCGGGCGCGGGGCGTTCCTCTTTCGCGAGAAAAACGGCGACAACCCGGTGCCGTTCCTGCCTGTCGAGTCCCAAGGTCGTAAAGAGGTTCTGCAGGTTGATGGTGAGAAAGTACCTGCGTTGAATATCTGGCATTTGTCCGCTGAACAGCCGCTGTCCGGCGTGGTGTACCGACAACAATTGGCCGCCGCTTGCGCCAGTGAAATCACCGCGTTGCTCAATGGCGGGCAACAAGGTCGTGCGGGGTTCGTACAGGACGGCAAGGATTTTCGAGGCCTGCTGCCGGCAGACATCGCGATTCTGGTCCGCGACGGCAAAGAGGCCCAGGCCGTACGTGGTGAACTCTCCGCCCGTGGCGTGCGCAGCGTTTATCTCTCGGACAAGGACTCGGTGTTCGCCGCCCAGGAAGCCCATGACCTGCTGATCTGGCTCAAGGCCTGCGCCGAGCCTGATATCGAGCGGCCGTTGCGAGCGGCGTTGGCCTGCATCACGCTGAACCTCTCGCTGGCCGAACTTGAGCGACTGAATCAGGATGAACTGGCCTGGGAAGCGCGGGTCATGCAGTTCCGACAGTACCGCGAGATCTGGCGCAAGCAGGGCGTGTTGCCGATGTTGCGACGCTTGCTGCATGACTTCCAGTTACCCCAGGCATTGATCGCTCGCAGCGATGGCGAGCGTGTACTGACCAACCTGCTGCACTTGTCCGAACTGCTGCAACAAGCGGCCGCCGAACTCGATGGCGAGCAGGCACTGATTCGTCATTTGTCCGAACACCTGGCGTTATCCGGACAGGCCGGCGAAGAGCAGATCCTGCGCCTTGAAAGCGATGAGCAACTGGTCAAGGTCGTGACCATTCACAAGTCCAAGGGGCTTGAGTATCCCTTGGTGTTCCTGCCATTCATTTGCTCGGCGAAACCGGTGGATGGCAGCCGTCTGCCGCTGCATTACCACGACGCCACGGGCAAGGCTCAGGTGACGTTGAAGCCCACCGCCGAGTTGATTGCCCTGGCCGATGATGAGCGCTTGGCCGAGGATTTGCGCTTGCTCTACGTCGCCCTGACCCGCGCTCAACATGCCTGCTGGCTTGGCGTGACCGACCTCAAACGCGGCAATAACAACAGCTCGGTGCTGCACTTGTCGGCATTGGGTTATCTGTTGGGTGGTGGTGCGGCATTGGCCGAGTCCGCAGGTCTGAAGCGCTGGCTGGAGGACTTGCAGCAGGGCTGTCCGGCGCTCAGCTACGGTGAGATGCCGGAGGCGACCGTCGAGCATTACCATCCACCGCGCAATGAAGCGACCTTGCTCGCGCCGTTGATCCCCAAGCGCAAGGCCAGCGAGAACTGGTGGATCGCTTCCTACAGCGCCTTGCGTATCGGCGACAGCATGAGCGTAGGCAGCGACGAAGCACCGGAGAGCCCGCAAGCTCAAAAGCTCTTCGACGATGAGCGTCTCGATCCCGAAGCACCACGGGACATGGTCACCGGCGGCGCTGATATTCACCGTTTTCCTCGCGGTCCGAACCCCGGCACCTTTCTTCATGGCTTGCTGGAGTGGGCCGGTGACGAGGGTTTCAATGCGACACCCAAAGCCGTGGAGGACGCCGTTGGCCGTCGCTGCAATCGTCGTGGCTGGGAAGGCTGGATCATCACGTTGAGCGACTGGCTGCAGCACCTGCTCAAATCACCGTTGCACATCGGCGGCGGGCAGCCACCGGTCGTCTTCGAGCAATTGACTCAGTACCGGGTCGAGATGGAATTCTGGTTCGCCAGCCACAAAGTCGATGTGCTCAAGCTCGATGAACTGGTGCGCCAATACACCCACAACGGCGTGGCCCGAGTGGCCGCCGAACCGGTGCTGCTCAATGGCATGTTCAAAGGTTTTATCGACCTGACGTTCGAGCATGACGGTCGTTACTACGTCGCCGATTACAAATCCAACTGGCTCGGCGTCGATGACGCCGCATACACCGAACAGGCCATGGAACAGTCGATTCTCGATAACCGCTATGACCTGCAATATGTCTTGTACCTGCTGGCCTTGCATCGCCAACTCAAGGCGCGGTTGCCCGACTACGATTACGACCGGCATGTCGGCGGTGCGTTGTACCTGTTCCTGCGCGGGACGCGTGCCGCCAGCCAAGGCGTTTATTTTGCCCGACCGCCACGGGAATTGATCGAGCGCCTGGATCGTCTGTTCCAGGGCAAGCCGGAGCCCAAGGCCGAGCCTGCCTGGGAACAGGGAGTACTTTTATGAGCCGCACCTTCGCCGATTTGTTGCCCATGCCACTGGCGGCCGAAAGTCTGGCCGACCTCGCCCCCCTGACTCGCGCTGACGATCTGTTGCTGCTGCTCACCCGTTGGGTCGAGCGCGGCTGGTTGCGCGCGCTGGACAAGGCTTTCGTTGCCTTTCTCCACGAACTCGCTCCCGATGATGACCCGCTGGTCTTGCTGGCGGCGGCGTTGACCAGTCATCAACTCGGCCACGGCCATGTGTGCCTGGATCTATTCGAAACCCTCAAGGCGCCGGACTTTGCCCTGTCACTACCGCCGGAAGGTGATCTGCAAAGCGGCGCGATGTTGCTGCCGTCGCAATTGCTTGAAGCGCTGGACGGTGCCCATTGGTGCAAGGTACTGGCCGCCAGCAGTCTGGTAGCGCTGGCGGTGGACGGTGGTGAGGCCGCTCGGCATCGACCGTTGGTGTTGTCGGGCAAACGCCTGTATTTGCGCCGTTACTGGGCTTACGAACGGCGTATCGACAAAGCCTTGCGTCAGCGCCTGGCGGAACAGGAAGCCGCTCCTGCGGATCTGCAGCAACGCCTGACTGGGTTGTTCGGCCCCGCTCAGCCTGGCGAAGTGGTCGATTGGCAAAAGCTCGCCTGTGCTCTGGCCACTCGCGGCGCATTCAGTATCGTCACTGGCGGTCCCGGGACCGGCAAGACTACCACCGTGGTGCGATTACTGGCGCTGCTCCAGGCGCCAGCCGTGGAGGCCGGAAAACCGCTGCGTATTCGCCTGGCCGCACCCACCGGCAAGGCTGCTGCGCGGCTGACTGAGTCCATTAGTCAGCAAGTTCAAACCCTGACAGTGGCTGATGCCGTGCGGGACAAGATTCCGTCGGACGTCACCACCGTGCACCGTCTGCTCGGCAGTCGGCCAGGCACTCGGCCTTTTCGCCACCACGCCGGTAACCGCTTGCCGCTGGATGTGCTGGTGGTCGATGAAGCCTCGATGATCGACCTGGAAATGATGGCCAACTTGCTCGACGCCTTACCGGCCCATGCGCGTCTGGTGCTGCTCGGTGACAAGGATCAGTTGGCTTCGGTGGAGGCGGGGGCTGTGCTCGGTGACCTGTGCCGCGATGCAGAGGCCGGTTGGTACAGCCCGCGGACCCGCCAGTGGCTGGAGACCGTCAGCGGTGAAAGCCTTGCGGCCAGCGGTTTGCACGAAGATACCCAGGGCACTCATCCGCTGGCCCAGCAAGTGGTGATGCTGCGCCACTCCCGTCGATTCGGCGAGGGCAGCGGGATTGGTCAACTGGCCCGTTGGGTCAATCAGCAACACCCCGACGAAGCGCGCAAGCTCTTGGCCGAACGGCGCTTCAAAGATGTGTTTTCCCTGCCGCTCAAAGGCGAGCAGGACCGGGCGCTGGAGCGTTTGCTGCTCGACGGCCACGACGATGGCCCGCAAGGTTATCGGCATTACCTGAGCCTGTTGCGCCAACAACGGCCCCCCCTCGACAGCCCCCTCGATGACAAACGCTGGACCGAATGGGCCCGGCACGTGCTGCGTGCCTTCGACAGCTTCCAATTGTTATGCGCCGTGCGGAAAGGCCCCTGGGGCGTTGAAGGCTTGAATCAGCGCGTGACCGACGCCTTGCTCAAGGCGCGGCTGATCGACAGCGATCAACAGTGGTACGAAGGCCGACCGGTGTTGATGACCCGCAACGACTATGGCCTGGGCTTGATGAACGGTGATATCGGCATTGCGCTGAAATTGCCGGAACGCGACGGTCCCGAAGCAGGCAAGCATGTACTGCGTGTCGCCTTCCCCCGCAACGACGGCCAGGGCGGCGTGCGTTTTGTGCTGCCGAGTCGGCTCAACGATGTCGAGACCGTGTACGCAATGACGGTGCACAAATCCCAAGGCTCGGAGTTTGCCCACACGGCGTTGATTCTCCCGGACGCGCTGAACCCGGTGCTGACCAAGGAGCTGATCTACACCGGGATCACCCGGGCCAAGGACTGGTTCACCCTGATCGAACCCCGTGCCGGCGTGTTCGAAGAGGCGGTGCAACGCAAAGTGAAACGCTTGAGCGGGTTGATGCTGGAGTTGGAGGAGGGGGTTGAGTTTAGCCCTTGAAATGCCAATCGGTTGACGGCAGAAAAATGTCCGCAAGCGCCGTGTTTCGCGGCCTCGCGGGTGTTTCGGTGCTGTGCTATCGTTGCGGCATCATTCCGTTTTAGATCGAAGAGAATCCTGCATGAAGGTGGCTGTCCGAGCGACAGAGTGCGTTGTTGGCTGCAAGCGAGTATTGCTGGCCAGCCTTCTCTGTTTGCTGACTGGCGTTGTGTACGCTCAGCCTGAAACGGCCGTCAGCATGGCCGATCAACGGGCCAAAGCGGTCACCCAGGTTGTGCTCGGGATTCTCAGTTATGCCCGCTGGCCCGTGGAGCCTGCGCAGTTGCGACTGTGCGTGGTGGGGCCGACTGAATACACCGACGATCTGGTCAAGGGCTCGACCCAGGCTACCGGTCGCCCGGTCACGGTCCGACGGTTGTTGGCTGACAATCCGGCCATTGCCAGCGAGTGCGATGCGGTCTACATCGGCAAGTTGACCGCCGATGAGCGCAGCCGCTTGTTCGCCGCGTTGATGGGGCAACCGGTGTTGAGCATCAGCGAGGCCAGTGATCAGTGCACCGTCGGCAGCCTTTTCTGCCTGAGGGTCAGTGACGAACAAGTGTCCTTTGAGGTCAACCTCGACTCCGTCGCCCGCAGTGGCGTGCGCATTCACCCCAGCGTGTTGCAGTTGTCGCGCCGCAAGCCGGCGGCACCATGAGTCTATTCAAATCGGATACTCGCCCCACTTTGCGTTCGGTTATCGGTCGCGGTCATTTGATCGTTGCGCTGGTAGCCGTGGCCATGGCCAGTATTTCGCTGACGTTGCTGGGTGTGCTGGCGTTGCGGGTCTATGCCGACCATAACCTGCACCTGATCGCGCGTTCGATCAACTACACCGTGGAAGCCGCGGTGGTGTTCAACGACAAGGCTGCCGCGACTGAAGCGCTGGCGTTGATCGCCTCCACCGAGGAAGTGGCTGATGCCCAGGTCCTCGACGAGCAGGGCGTGATACTTGCCCGTTGGCAGCGACCGGAAACCGGTTTGTTCTCCGAGCTTGAACTGCAGATTGCCAAGGCCTTCCTGGAAAAACCCATCAGCATGCCGATCATCCATCAGGGCCAGGAGATCGGCAGCATTCAGCTCACCGGTCACGGCGGCAGCCTGATGCGCTTTTTGCTCAGCGGTTTGATGGGCATCGTGTTGTGCACCGCCATCAGTGCCTGGGTCGCCCTCTACCTGGCGCGCCGGCAGTTGCGTGGCATCACCGGTCCACTGCGCAGCCTCGCCTTTGTCGCCCACGCGGCCCGCAGCGACCGAGCCTTTGACCAGCGTGTGCCGCCCGCCGCCATTGCCGAACTGGACAACCTGGGCAACGACTTCAATGCCCTGCTCGATGAGCTCGAATCCTGGCAAACCCACCTGCAAAGCGAGAACGAAACCCTGGCTCACCAGGCCAGCCATGACAGCTTGACCGGGTTGCCGAACCGGGCCTTTTTCGAAGGTCGATTGATTCGCGCGCTGCGCAATGCCGGCAAGCTCAACGAGCGCGTGGCGGTGTTGTTTCTCGACAGTGACCGGTTCAAGGAAATCAACGACAACTTCGGCCATGCCGCAGGCGATGCGGTGCTGGTGGCGGTGGCCACGCGGGTTCGTGCGCAATTGCGCGAAGAGGATCTGGTGGCGCGTTTGGGCGGCGACGAGTTTGCGGTCCTGCTGACGCCGCTGCACAAGACCGAAGACGCCGAGCGCATTGCCGACAAAATCATTGCCAGCATGGAGGTGCCGATCCTGTTGCCGGACAACACCTCGGTGTTGACCTCACTGAGCATCGGCGTCGCCGTCTATCCCGATCATGGCGCCACGCCCGGCGCTCTGCTCAACGCCGCCGACGCGGCGATGTACCAAGCCAAGCGCCTCTCCCGAGGCGCACAGCAAACGGCCGGGTCGGAGCACCCGGTCGCCCATGTTCACACCAGGAGCTAATTTCCGTGTTTTCGATTTCCCAGCGTTACCTGCAATTTTTCACCATTACCCTGTTCATGGCTTTTTTGGCATTGACCGGGTGTCAAACCGCGCCGCAAAAAGGCCTGAGTCCGGCGCAGATCGCCGTGCTCAAACAACAAGGTTTCGAGTTGACCGACGAAGGCTGGGCCTTTGGCCTGTCCGGCAAAGTGCTGTTTGGCAGTGATGTCGAAAGCCTGAACCCGCAGAGCACCGAGATCGTCCAGCGCATCGGCAAGGCCCTGCTGGGTGTCGGCATCGAGCGAGTGCGGGTCGATGGCCACACCGATGCGTCGGGTAAAGAGTCCTACAACCAGCAATTGTCCCTGCGCCGGGCGAAAAGCGTGGGCAAGGTCCTGACCACAGTCGGCATGAAGGAAGAGAACATCAAATTGCAGGGACTGGGCAGCAGTGAACCGGTGGCCTCCAACGACACGCCGGCCGGCCGCACAGAAAACCGTCGGGTGTCGATCGTGGTGATGGCTGACTAATCGGCGAACACCATCTCCCGACTTTCCCCCATCAACAGGCTCTGGTTCTGCTCAGTCACTTCGCGGATGTAATCCCACAACAGGGTGATCCGCTTGAGCTTGCGCAGGTCCTCCCGGCAGTACATCCAGAACTTCAAGGAATGCAGGTTAACCCAATGATTACGGGGGCTAACCGCCATGAGTATCCTTGAAGTTCGATCTGCTGTATCAACCAGTGTTACAAGTCTTGCGATTTCTTTGAAGCCGACCACAAGGCTTGCTAAGCCATATCACTACCGACGCAACGGTATTTACTACATGCGTCTCAGGGCAACAGGTAGCACCACTGATCTCGCTTCGGTTTCCCTGAAGACTAGCAACAGAAGGGCGGCTATGGATGCCGCTGAGCAGCTATCGGGCTTTGTCAGGGCGTTCCATTTGGATAACCCAGATGCGTCGTGGAGCAAGCTGAAAGAACATTTCCGTGTTGTATCGATGGAGCTGTTTAAGGCTGCATGTGATGGCGACGTCACGCAGGAGTGGGGCGGGTTGCATGATAGTCACTCTGGCCTTGTGGGCGGCTCTACACGAATCATGAAGTCTGACGCGAACGTCCCGGTGTCTCTATCTGTACTGGCGCCAGCGATGACCTTTGAGACACTCTCGGGTCTCTACTTGGCTGACCGTGGGCAGGACCAGAAGGCATCGACCCTTAAGGAAACCAAGATTTGCCACGGCACTATCTCTGCTGCTCTTGGAGAGTTGGACATGCGGACGCACTCGCGGGCTGACCTCGTGGCTTTGCGTGATCGTCTTGCAGATGGTCGCATGCCCTCAACGGTCAATAAGCTGATCGTGAAGCTCTCTGCTGTCCTTGCATGGTCAGTTGAAAACGGTCACATATCCAAGTCTTACGACAAGAAACTTAAGCTCACGAAGGGCATTGAATCGACCCGTAAGGCGTTCACTCAGGATCAGATAAGCAAGCTGGTTGCCTACTCCAACACACTCCCTGAGACCTCTTGGAAACGCTGGCTGTTGAGTCTCGGTGCAATTACTGGTGGACGTCTGAATGAAATCTCACAGTTGACGGTAAGCGATGTTCAAAACCTTGCTTCAGACGTCACAGCGATTCACATCAACGAAGCAGGCGAAGGAAAGTCAATTAAGAACAAGCGTAGTGAGCGACTGGTGCCACTGACTGACGGGGCTTACGGTTTCGACCTCGCAGCATTCTTGCGGTACGTCGAGTCGTGCAAGCTCAGTGGATCGGACTCATTGGCTCAGATTGGTTACAAGACAGGCGGTGAGTGGGCTAACCAACAGGCGATCCCTGCGGCTCTTGGGGAGTCTTTCAGTCCCGGCTTGGTGTTTCATTCCATGCGTCACTCGCTGGCGTCCTTGATGCAAGCCAAAGGTGTACCAGCGGCATACGCACAGGCTGTGATGGGGCATGCCTCGGGCACCATAACTTTCGACGTCTACGGTTCAGGCGTACCCGTTGAGACTATCGCGGAGATGCTTCAGGAGTTGTTCGTTGGCGGGTGGCAGTGACCGTACTGGCGGCCTCGAAAACCTCGTAAAAACCCTCCAAAACTCGTTAAAAACGCAACCTACTTTCGCCAAACTTCAATCTCGGATATGAGTTTCATCCAATGTTTACGGGGCTTGGCGAGCCTCCGAACCAAGCAAAGGGCGTATTGCGCTCCGGAAATCGGTTTCATCAAAGATTTGCACACCGATGGGCGAGAAATCGATTGAGTCTGATAGTGCAAGACCCATCTCCTAGATCAACAAGTTCACACCGTGTCAACTTTTTAGATTGACAGGGGATGGCGGGTTGTGTAATATCCTCCACCTGTCTCGAATGACAGACCGACACCTCGAAGAGCCTCACTCGAACACTTTTGCAACAGTGTTTCAGATTGGGGCTTTTTTGTGGCCGTCATTAACCAAACCAAACCGGCAATACCCGAGGTAACGCCAATGACATGAACTTGAATAGGAGAATTTAAGATGACCAATATCGCCCTCAAAAAAGTGAATAACATCACTGTATCGGCAACCGATATTCGCTCCACTCTCATTAAGCACCACACCGCCACCATTGACAGCTTTGTCTTCGACAAGAGGACAGGCGAGTTGCTGGGCTGCTACACCTTCTCGGACTACGCCCCCGAACCGACTGATTACCCAGCGGCAACCAATCAAGCAGAAATCAGTTACATTCATGTCGAAGACGGTAGTCCAATCCCTCTTTTCACTTCAGTTGCGAATAATGTGAGCATAGCAACAGTCTCCACCCTTCCCAGACCAAGTTCCCAATCGGTCGACGTAGTAAAGAGTGGACAAGGTCGAAGCGAGTCGGTGATTAAAAATCCGGTGCATGCCGCGATCTGGGCTGCAAAAGTTGAAGAGATTCCAACACCATGGTTGGACGACTATGTTCATGGGGCTATCAATACGGGGCCAGGACTGATTAACGGCAAGTACAGCGTATCTCCTGCTGATGTCACTAAATTACTCAGGCTTCCGGAAATTTCAGTAGACAGCGCGTCAACATGGTTACTGAATCACGACCGTAACCCGATGAGCGTGAGACAGATTCAGCGTGTCGTCGAAGCGACGAGAGTGGCACTGAAGGGGATCGCACTGTACTTGGAGCGTCATCCGGAAACGCTCTTTCGGCTCGGTGTTGAAATTGACTTCAGTTCGTTTTGGACAAGTTGCATGCCCGACAAAAAGCAGCTTGGGCGAAAGGAGCACCCGAAGCGACAGGAAGTATTACTTCTACTGGAGCAAGGTGGAGCTATAAAGACGATTGCACGACAAACAGGTGTCTCCAAGACCACTGTCAAGAAATGGCAATTAGAACTGCTGGCCACTTGAGCCAAGCCTGCCCCCTGTGACGAGAAACCGTCATGGGGGTCAGTAACTTGAGTTAACGACAGATATATAAGAGAAACTGGTAATAAGTCGCATCGTCCCGATTCTGGATCAGCACACCATCAATACAATGAAATCGAAACAAATCCATGCTCTTTGCTTCTGATCTGCCACACCGAAGGTGGGTGGGATAACTTCAGCGTTGCTGATGAAGTACTACCGAATACGTCCGTATTCACTTCTGCACCAACAGACAAGAGCAAGATCAAACTCACAAGCGAAGAGCTGGATCTGTGTGATGTTTTTTTGTTACTGAAGTACATTCGGAGGAATGTCGGCGGTCACGCTGGAGCTGAGTACACTTGAAAACTAACGTTTTCGGTGCAAAGATTTTGGTATGAACACACTTCGGCGGAGCCAGGAGGTATCACGCTCAAAGCTCCGCTGTATGTGTGCAACAACTATCGAAGGTAGAAGTACAGAAACACCACTACCAGAATCACAAAGATCAGTCGACCTTGAAACACATCAGCGTTCAATTGATCATTCTGTATTTGTTTGTAAGTGTCGGTATCACTCAAACCTTGCGTCTTGTAGTGCACGATCTGATTGATTTGTTTGTCCAGCTTCTTGTTGTGTGCGTCATTGCTCCGCATAGTCACGCCCCACACCAACAACCATAGACCTCCGGTTAGAACGGTCATGATGATGTGCAGGATGTGATTGGTTTTTTTCTTCTGGGTGGTGAGTACAAACAGTTTCTCGTTCATGTCCTGCCCTCACTCGGTCTGAGGCTGGTGTGCCCAATGACTCATTGGATAATGAATCAACGCAGCCAACCATTCGCTGTCATGGCGGTTTTCCCGCTGGGAAGCTGTATCAGTGCAGACTTGTCACCATTCTTAGGCCCTTCGATAAAATTGACCTTGGTAGCAGTTGAAATCGTTCGGCACTTCCCCGATCCGATCAGACGTTCAGCCTCATCTTCGTCCTGATCAAGCGATGCCTCTACCAGCTTTGTCCAGTCCCCTGCTTTGAAGCAAACCATTGAGCCAGCAGCCAGTGTTCGCTTTGGGTAGGTGTCGGCCATAGCGGCAGCAGACGCGATCATGGGCAGCAGGCACAGCAAGCGAGTAATGGTGTTCATCAAGCGTTCCTTTGGTATGGCAGGTAGAGGCAACAATATCCCAAATTCAGATATCTGAAAACCAGATATAGATTGGAGGCTGCCCATCTCGCTGCTGACCAGTCATGCCCAAGACGATCTACAAACCCGAACACGCAGTCCTACTGACCCTGCTGAAGAAACACAGGAAGGCGGCTGGCCTGACTCAAGTACAGTGTTCAAAGGCTCTGGGGCGTCCACAGTCCTTCATGAGTGACATAGAAAGTGGGACACGTCGGTTGGATATCGTGCAGCTTCGAGATTTGTGTAAAGTCCTGGGTGTTGGATTGCAAGACCTGATTGCCGAGTTTGAAATGTCTTTATCGAAAAATGACAGCACGACCGGCCACTGATTCTTTGATTTGCTAACATTTTTTCTGTCAGTCAAACAGGAGTCATGTCATTCTGACTTATACAGCTATTGCAAGGATAAACGCGTGATGAGCGAAGAGTCTGGTGGTGATAACAGCATCAAGGCAACAATCGATGCGGTGACTGGCTTGGCTAAAGCAGTACCTGTTTATCAGGATATGGCTCAGCCAGTTGCAAAAGAACTTGGCAAGTCTTTAGAAACACTAGGACGAGCTATCAATGTAGCTCTTTATCCTGTTAGTGGTCTGGTGTGGGGCTTTGAAAGGATTAAAGACTTCCTTGATGCCAAACTAGCAAGCAATCTGAAGGATGTACCGCCCGAGAACATCATTTCGCCAAAGCCCAATGTCGCTGGTCCCGCCATAGAAGCATTACGCTTCACGGGCCATGAAGAGTCGTTGAGTGACATGTATGCCAACCTACTTGCCGCTGCCATGGACAAGAGCACCGCCGATGGGGCTCATCCTGCGTTCGTGGAAGTCATTAAACAATTGACTCCCGATGAGGCAAAGTTGATTGGCTACTTTCTCGAACCACTGCCATTCCCACTCTTAACAGTCAGGGCTGATGATAAGGTGAGGGGACGGGGTGGTTATGATGTTGCTGTCAATGTTTCTCTATTCGGAAATTTGGCTGGTCTTGCCTTGCCAAAACTAGTCCCGGCATATCTCGATAACCTCTGCCGTCTAGGGAAGGTCTGAAGTACCCACCGTTTTTTTGATACTCCAACCATTTGGAGTTCAA
>NZ_JBAGKV010000058.1:0-13586 GCF_037049705.1 Janthinobacterium sp. LPB2021202312-11-4
AGAGAGGAGTTCTGGCGAGTAGCGATTGACGACCCTGAATTAGCTCACCAGTTCACTGCCAACAATTCTCACGAAATGAAAAACGGAAGAGCTCCTTTCACGCGTAAAAATGACAGATTGGGAGGCAAAGTAAAATTTGAACTCCATCATGTGAACCTTGTTTCCGAGGGCGGCGGTGTATACGACATTGACAACATTCGGGTTATTACTCCCAAACGACACTCAGAACTTCACAAAGGAGAAAAAGGAAATGAGTAAATCTAATATTTCAGACTATACCGAATCAGAATTTCTCGAATTTCTAAATGTGATCTGCTGGTCTGAGCACCCAAATGAAAAGGATCAAATCAATGCGGTACTCTTATTTGAAGAGTTGACAGAACATCCGGACGGGTCTGACTTGATTTACTATGCAGATTCAGACGAAGAATCCACGCCCGAAGCTATCATTGAAAAAGTAAAGCTATGGCGGGCAGCGAACGGAAAATCAGGCTTCAAACCCGAAGAATAAGCATAAGCAGGGGAGCAAGCATTCAAACTTGCTCCCTTCACTCTACTTGTTAAATCGTATACTTCTGCAAATTCGCCATCATTTCCTTCAACGCTTCAATGTTGTCCTTCGGATGCGCCGCGCCGTCGAAATCGCAGATCTGCTGCCAATGCGCCGCGACGTCTTCCGGGGAGAACCCCACCCGAGGATCAAACCCGGCGCCGAGGCTGCGCTCCCAACGCACCTTGCCCATCCAGCCGCCACCCACTTCGAACAGCCCGGAGGTTTCCTGGCAATTTTCGCTGGCCAGGTACACCACCAACGGGCTGACCAGTTCCGGTTTCAGTTGCTCGAACACTTGCGGCGGGATCAGGCCTTCGGTCATGCGCGTGCCGCCGGTGGGGGCGATGGCGTTGACCAGGATGTTGTTCTTGCGCCCTTCGATGGCCAGGGTGCGGGTCAGGCCGTAGAGGCCGAGTTTGGCCATGCCGTAGTTGGACTGGCCGAAGTTGCCGTAGATGCCCGAGGTCGAGGCGGTGAAGATCACCCGGCCGTAATTTTGCTCGCGCAGATGCGGCCACGCGGCGCGGGTCACTTTGTAGGCGCCTTCGACGTGGACGCGGTAAACCAGGTCCCAATCGGCATCGTCCATTTTGTGGAAGGTCTTGTCCCGCAGGATGCCGGCGTTGTTGACCACCACATCGACACGACCAAACACGTCGAGGGCGTTCTGCACCAGTTTGTCACCGTCGGTGACGGAATCGTGGTTGGCTTCGGCAATGCCGCCCGCCTCGCGAATTTCAGCGACCACGCGGTCGGCCGCCGAAGCGTTGGCGCCTTCTCCCTGAGCCGTGCCGCCGAGATCGTTGACCAGCACTTTGGCGCCCTGCTTGGCGAACAGCAGCGCATGGGCCCGCCCGAGGCCGCCACCGGCGCCGGTGATGATCACGACTTTATCTTCGAAGCGCACAGACTCATTCATGGGGGGACTCCAGCAGGCCAAGGGACGATGACCTCGAGTGTCAGGCACGGGGCGGCGGGTCACAATCAAGACGAGGGGAGTGAATGGTGTGCGATAAGGCAGGGGGATGATGAGGCGGATGTTAGAGAAAGATCGCAGCCTTCGGCAGCTCCTACATTGGCATGACATACACCCGTAGGAGCTGCCGAAGGCTGCGATCTTTTCAGGAACACGCCCGTTTGAGGGGGGCCGACACCAGCCGAGCGCGAAACTCCAGGTAGTGCTCAAGCACCTGCGCCGGCGCTTCGGTCTGCGGGTAGTGGCCGATGCCGGGCAACAGCACCGTGTCAGGGTTGGGGATCAGTTCCCGGTAGCGCTCGACCATGTGCGCACCGGAAATCGGATCGACCTCGCCATCAATCACCCGCAACGGCACGTCCCCAAGCTGCATGGCGCCGACCCAGCGATCGCGCTGAACCCGCCGCTCCGGAATGTAGCCGATCAACTTGTGCATGATCCGCGGCCCGCGATTGCTGTCGATCAGGCTCCAGAAATCATCCATTTCGCTTTCGCTGGGCCGGGTCTGGGGGCCGAAGATCGGGCGGAAATTTTTCACCAGCGCGTCACGGGTAAAGGCGCGGCCGATCATCCAGCCCAACGGACTGAGCAAGAGTTTTTGCGCCAGCAACGGGCGGTGGGTTTCGGGAAACAGACCGCCATTGAGGAACACGCAACTGGCGATATTCACCCGTGCCTCGTGATGCCGGGCCAGCAATTCCTGAGCCACGCTGTCACCGTAATCGTGGGCCAGCAGGTGCACCGGCTGCTCGATGTTCAGATGTGCCAGCAGGGCCTGTTGCAAGTCGGCTTGCTCCAGCAGGCTGTACTCGTGGTTCACCGGTTTGGCCGAATCACCGAAGCCGAGCATGTCGCAGGCAATCACCCGATAACGTTGCGTGAGCGGCTGCCACAGGTAATGCCAATCCCAACTGGCGGTCGGGAAGCCGTGGATCAGCAGCAGCGGCTCACCCTGCCCGGCCGTCCAGTAACGGATGGCCTGGCCACGGAAGACGAACGTCTGGCCGCGTTTGCGCCAGACACACAGAGGAATCTCGGGGAGTGCCATTAGAGTTTATAACCCGGGGCTTGTTGATCGAGTTTGCGCAGCAGCGCCGGCCAGGCCAGCGCGCCGCCCATTCCTTGAGCACTTTTGGTCACGCCGGCAATCATCGCTTTGGCGCCCGCCAGAATCTGCGGTTCGATGGCGATCAGTTCGGCCCCGCCGTTTTGCGCCAGCACCTGGATATCGCAAGCGCGCTGGAAGGTGAACATCATCAAAAAGGTGTCGGCGATGGTGCCGCCGCAGGTCAGCAGACCGTGGTTGTGCAGCATCAGGAAATTGTTTTCACCGAGGTCGGCTTGCAGCCGCGCCTTCTCTTCGTGGTTCAGCGCCACGCCTTCGTAAGCGTGATACGCCAGGCTCGACAGCACGAACAACGATTGCTGGCTGATGGGCAAAATGCCCTGTTTCTGCGCCGACACCGCAACCCCAGCGGCGGTGTGGGTATGCAGCACACAGACAACGTCGTGACGCACTTCATGCACGGCGCTGTGAATGGTGTACCCGGCCGGGTTGATCTCGTAGGGGCTGTCCATCAGCTTGTTGCCGGCCTGATCGACCTTCACCAGGCTCGACGCGGTGATCTCGTGAAACATCAGCCCGAACGGGTTGATCAGGAAATCTTCGGTACCCGGCACCTTGGCCGAGATGTGGGTAAAGATCAGATCATCCCAGCCATGCAGCGCGACCAGGCGATAACAGGCCGCCAGATCAACGCGGGTCTGCCACTCGGCGGCACTGACCTGATCTTTGACACTGAAGGGGGATTGGGCGGGGGCGACACTCACGGCAAGAACCTCCTGGTTTTTATTATTTTGCTCACGTGTCAGCAGTCTAGTCAGCCTCCGGAATTCGTGTAGTTGCATTGGCAGCCAGCTTGATGGCCGAGCGAGTCAGTGCGGCAATCAGCTTGGATCCATGTCCTGCCACCGACTTAAAGCATCGACGCCAACATGGGGGCGGCGAACAGATTCAGCAGCCCCGTCAACACCATGACCAACCCCGCCACCGAGCCCTCTTCACCGCCCACCTCATGGGCGCGACTGACCCCGGCACCGTGAGCACCAACGCCAAACAACGCACCACGGGCCAGGGCACTGCGCAGCGGCAACCACTTGAGCAGGATGCCGCCGAGCATCGCCCCGAACACCCCGGTGAACATCACGAACACTGCCGTCAATTCCGGCACGCCGCCCAGGTCATGGGCCATCGGCATGGCGAACGGCGTGGTGATCGAACGCGGCACCAGCGACATCGTCACCGAACTGTCCAGTGCCAACGCCTTGGCCAGGCCGAACGACGTGCCGATGGACGCCGCGCTGCCGGCCAGCATCCCGAGCAACAACGCCGGCCAATGCCGCGCCAGCATCTGCCGTTGCTGCCAGATTGGTACGGCGAAGGCCACAGTGACCGGGCCCAGCACCAGCATCAGCCAATGGGTGTTGCTCGAATATTCGGCATAAGCGGTGTGCAGCGGCACGGCGAGCGCCAGCAGCAAGACCGGAACCAGAATCAGCGGCGACAGCAGATAACGCCCGGTACGCCGATAGAGCCAGCGGCTGAACAGGTAGGCGAGCAAGGTGAAGGCCAGCCAGAACATCGGCATCCATTCAAGCTTCATGGGACTTCCTCAATCGCACGACCCACTCAACGGTAAACGCCGTCACCAGCATGACCATCAAGGTGCTGACTCCGATCACCAGCAAAATCCGCCAGCCGTCGTCGCGCAGCAGGCCGCCGTAATCGAGCAGGCTCATCAGGGCGGGAATAAAGAACAACAGCATCTCGGCCATCAACAACCCGGCGCCCATCTGCAACGCCGCCGGTTTGACCCAGCCGAAGGCGAACGCCAGCAGCAACAACGCCATGCCGATCACGCCGCCCGGTATCGGCCAGGCAAGCCACGCGGCCAACTGGCAGCCGAGCAGGTAAATCGCCAGCAGTACGGCCAATTCGGCGACGAGTCGGGACAGGTATTTAATGGTTTTGGCGTTCATGGTGTCGGTCCTCACAGGCGCTCATTTTAAGGAGCAGGCTGCTATCCCAGAAGCGAATTGTTAGACTCGCCACCATTCAAAAATGGAATCAGGCCATGGAATTCAAACAACTACGCAGCTTCATCGAAGTCATGCATCAGGGCGGTTTCACCCAAGCCGCCAAGACCTTGCACATCAGCCAGTCGGCGGTGAGCAAGCAAGTGGCGCAGCTTGAGCAAAGCCTCGGCACGCCGCTGCTCGAACGCCTGGGCTCGCAATTGCGCCTGACCGCCGCCGGCAGCGTGGTGTTGCAACGGGCCGAAGGCATGCTGCGCTTGCGCAATGAATTGCTCAGCGAACTGGATGACTTGAGCCAATTGGCTCGCGGGGAGTTGCGCCTCGGTTTGCCGCTGCTGGGCAGTGACGCACTCTTCGCCGAGCTGTTTGCCGAGTACCGGCGGCGCTACCCGAACATCAGCATTCAATTGCTGGAGGGCGGCAGCCTGAACATCGAGCAGGCGGTGATGAGCGGGGAACTGGAACTGGGCGGCAGCCTGTTGCCGAAAGATCCGCAATTCGCGTTTCAGCCATTCTGCGATGAACCGCTGGACGCCTTGTTGCCGGCCGATCATCCGTTGGCCACGAAGACTGTGATTGGTTTGGAGGAATTGGCCGACACGCCGTTCCTGCTGTATCAGCGCAGTTTCGTGCTCAACGACCGTTTGCTCCAGGCCTGCCAGCAAATGGGGTTTACCCCCAAGGAAGGCGGGCGCAGCGGCCAGGCGGATTTTCTCGCGGCACTGGTGGCCGCCGGGCAAGGCGTGGTGTTGTTGCCGCGCGTGGTGGCGCGGGGGCTGGTGCGGCCAGGCGTGGTACGCCTGACCTTGAATGCACCGGATTATTTGCGCTGGGACATTGCCTTTATCTGGCGCCAGGGCGCGTACCTGTCGAAAGCCGCCCAGGCCTGGCTCGCCCTGTTGCGCGAGCGTCCGGTCAGTCGCGCAGAGCGCTGACCAGTTCGGCCAGCCAAGGCTCGGCGTCGGTTTCCGGGGTCACGCTTTCGCTGGCGTCCAGGCGCAGCATCGGCAGGACTTCACGCAAACCCAGCTCCGCGAACAGCTCGCGCATCTGCTCGCCGCCGCCGCAGAACGTGTCGCCATAGCTCGCATCGCCCAGGCCGATGACCGCGCCGGGCAAACCACGCCACGCCGCAGGCAATTGATCACGAATCATCAAATACAACGGTTGCAGGTTGTCCGGCAACTCGCCCATGCCGGTGGTCGAAGTCACGGCCAGAAACGCGTCGGGGCCAAACGCCTGAACATCGGTCAGGCTGGCGCGAGGGTTGTGCCAGGTCTCGAAACCGGCGGTTTTCAAAATATTCGCAGCGTGCCGGGCGACTTCTTCAGCCGTGCCGTACACCGAGCCCGAAAGGATGGCGACTTTCATCAATCTGATCCTGAAGCGGTAAAAGACCGGCGATATTAACAGCACCGGCAAAAAACCTGCGATCAACGCGCAATAAGTGCTGATGGCCAGTAGACAGTGCTTTTTGTTCTTCTAGAATGCAGCGCTCAATCAACTCGGAAAGGATTCTCCGATGATCAACGCGCAACTGCTGAAAATGGTGATCAACGCCTCCAACGACGGCATCGTGATTGCCGAAAAGGAAGGCGAGCTGGACAACATCCTGATTTACGTCAACCCGGCATTCGAGCGCATCACCGGATACACCAGCGAAGAAATCCTCTACCAGGACTGCCGCTTCCTGCAGGCCGGCGATCGGGATCAAGAGGCGTTGTCGCTGATTCGCGAGGCGTTGAGCAGTGGCCAATCGTGCCGGGAAATACTGCGCAATTACCGCAAGGACGGCACACCGTTCTGGAATGAGCTGTCCGTTTCTACGGTCAAGAATGAAAGCGACGGGCAAACCTATTTCATCGGCGTGCAAAAAGATGTCACGGTGCAGGTCAAGGCGCAGCAGCGTGTCGCGCAACTGGAAGCGCAAGTGGCTGAATTGCAAGCTGAGCTGGCCGCACTCAAAGCGACGAACGGCGCAAACAAATCAGCGAACTAGTTGTCATTAACTACAATCACCAATGACTTTGTAACTATTTCTTTCGAGCAAGCCATGCAACGCGACGCACTCCTCACTCAGGATGAGCTGGATTTCATCCAGACCATGCAACACAACCCGCAGCTCAATGTGCGGGATGCGACGTCGAGCCTGCTCGTCAATGGTGGTTCGCAAATCCGTGACCTGCTCACACGGCTGGCAGCCCATGAGCAAGTCACCATCCAGGCCAACTTCGAAAATCAGCAAATGACCTTCCCGCTGCATCTGGTGGAGGACGAGTTCCACGCGCTGCATTTGCGCCTGGGCGTGCCGAGTATTTTTGAAGACGGGCCGATGGTCCGCCCTTGGCGCCTGACGCTGGAAGAGCCGGTGGCGCTGGAGAATGCCAAGGGCCAGCCCGGCACGATGTGGGTCCACGAAGTCTCGTTCAAAGGGGTTTTGCTGGAAGTGCGCAACAAGACCAAACCGCCGAAGCATTTCGCGTTGTGGTTCAGCCCTTCAGGTTACGAGCGCATTGCGCTGCGCGGCACGTTCGAACGGGAAACCGAGCAAGGTTTCTTCGCGTATCAGCTGAGCCAAAGCGACAAGGACGAAACCGAACGCCTGCGCCAGTTCATCCTTCAGCAACATCGCTTGACCCATCCTGCCCTGCACGTCTGAGTTTCAAGTATCCAGGTTGCCCGCCAGGAACTGCTTCAGACGTTGTCGCATCAACAAACCTTCGTTACCCAGGCAACCGATCGAGGAACCGGCCAGGCTTTCCTGCGCCAGATCGGACGCATCACCGGCGAGCATCAGTTGGCAATCCACGCTCATGGCCAGACGATTCAGTCGGCGCGGCAGCTCCGGCGTCGGGGCATGGTTGGAAAACAGCACCAGCACCCGGGGTTTGACTCTTTCGCAAATCAGCGCCAGCTCATCGAATGGCTGGCCGATTGTGAGCACCCGCACCCCTGAATCCGCCCCGCTCAGAAACAGCGCAGCGACGAGCAGTTCGAGTTCACGGCACTGGCCGGCGAGTGCGCTGACAACGATCCGGCGCGGCGAGGTGTCTCGTACCAGCAAAAGGCGCTGCAGCACGCGCGATCGCAGAAAACCATCGAAGAACAACCACTCGCTGGTCTGGCCGAACATGTCCTGACGCTGTAACAGTTGTTTCCAGAGCGGCATCAGAATGTCCTGGAAGACCACGGGCAGCGAA
Organism: Janthinobacterium sp. LPB2021202312-11-4; assembly: GCF_037049705.1. Taxonomy (NCBI): domain Bacteria; kingdom Pseudomonadati; phylum Pseudomonadota; class Betaproteobacteria; order Burkholderiales; family Oxalobacteraceae; genus Janthinobacterium; species Janthinobacterium sp. LPB2021202312-11-4. The sequence goes on from NZ_JBAGKV010000058.1 coordinate 7,826, forward strand.
TAACTGGAAAAAATCTGCCCGTAGACCCGCTCCAGTTGAATGTCGTCAAACGCGCTGACAGCCTCATGCACTTGCTGTTGCCATTGGGCGTAGTCAGCAAGAATGAGTTCATTGGGGATAATGTTCGAGAGGGCTTTGAGCGGCTCGGTCTTGGCCAGTATCTTGCCGACCTTGCTGACCGCCACGCCACGGTCGATCCAGCCGAGGATGCTACGAACAGTCTCGATATCGGTCATGGAGTACAGCCGATGCCCGCTTTCGGTGCGCGTCGGTTGAATCAGACCGTAACGACGTTCCCAGGCCCGCAGCGTGACCGGATTGATCCCGGTAAGGCGCGACACCTCTCGAATAGGAAAGAGTTCTTCCCGTTCCAGGGAAGCAACTGGCGGCAAGCCAGGGACAACGTCAGTCAGGACAGGCATTGGGTGGCGGGTGTCCGTAGGCAAATTGGATCCTATTCTAACGCCTATCCCCCGCAATCATTCAAGTGTGTTGGCGGACGACGAATGTCTCTGGTGTAATTTTCATATTCAGGAATAATCCTTGCTTGTCCAAAGACGCAGCCCACTACCCCGGCGCTGTGCCTGGCGAAACTCCTACCCGGAGTCACGCGATCGTTTTACGGAGATACAAAATGTCTACCTCCCCCGTCACGCTGATGGTGGCGCGCCGCGTTGCCGATGGCCGTTATCAGGACCTGATAGCCTGGTTGCACGAAGGCGAACAACTGGCCACCGACTTCCCCGGTTATCTTGGCTCTGGCGTGCTCGCTCCGCCGCCCGACGATAACGAATTCCAGATTATCTTCCGCTTCGCCGACGAAAAGACCCTGCACGCCTGGGAGCATTCCGTCTCTCGCACCGCCTGGTTGGGACGCGGCAGCGACTTGTTTGCGCATCCGACCGAACATCGGGTCAGCGGCATCGAAGGCTGGTTCGGCGCGGTCGGCCAACGTCCACCACGCTGGAAACAGGCCGTGGCGATCTGGCTGGCGTTTTTCCCGGTGTCGCTGCTGTTCAACTTTGTGCTGGGGCCGTTGCTCGGCGAAATGAGCCTGTTGCCTCGGGTGTTCATCAGTACCTTGTGCCTGACGCCCTTGATGGTCTACTTCTTTATTCCGCTGTCCACGCATTTGCTGGCGAACTGGCTGCACAGCGCGCCGGCCCGGTCATTACCTGCCACGCCTTCCCCGCAAAACCGCTGATCCCGCAGGAGCAAGGCTTGCCCGCGATGAACGATGACGCGGTCTGACAGAAAGACCGAGTCGTCTCAATCGCGGGCGAGCCATGCTCCTACAGGTCGTAGGTGAACGGTTGTCGTCGCTGGTATAGTTTTGCTCTTACCGCGACGCGAGCCGTTCATGACCTCTTCCGCAGCCCCAATCCTCATCACCGGTGCCGGCCAGCGTGTCGGTTTGCACTGCGCGCGGCGTTTGCTTGAAGATGGTCACCGCGTGATCTTCAGCTACCGCAGCGAACGCCCCGGCGTGCAGACCTTGCGCGATCTGGGCGCGACGGCGCTGTTTGCAGACTTCGCCAGCGAAGCCGGCATCCTCGCGTTCATCAGTGAACTCAACACCCACACCGACAGCCTGCGGGCGATTGTCCACAATGCCTCCGAGTGGCTGGCCGAAACACCGGACACCGAGGCGCAGGCCTTTACCCGGATGTTCAACGTGCACATGCTCGCGCCCTACCTGATCAACCTGCACTGCGCCGACTTGTTGCAACGCTCAAGCCCGGCTGACATCGTGCACATCAGCGACGATGTGACCCGCAAGGGCAGCAGCCGGCATATCGGCTATTGCGCCAGCAAAGCCGGGCTCGACAGCCTGACCCTGTCCTTCGCCGCGAAATATGCGCCAACGATCAAGGTCAACGGTATCGCCCCTGCCCTGCTATTGTTCAACCCCGACGACGACGCGGCGTACCGTGCCAAGGCCCTGGCCAAGTCCGCGCTGGGCATCGAACCCGGCAGCGAAGTGATCTACCAGAGCCTGCGCTACTTGCTCGATAACCCTTATGTCACCGGCACGACCCTGACCGTCAACGGCGGACGGCACGTCAAATAAGCCGCCCCCGCGAGGATGCACCATGACGTTATCCCTGCCCCAGAATGCCCTGTCCCAGAACTACCGAGAGATCCTCATCGGCGTCGGCGAAGACCCCGACCGCGAAGGTCTGCAAGACACACCGATGCGCGCGGCCAAAGCCATGCAGTACCTGTGTCATGGCTACGAGCAAAGCGTCGAGGAGATCGTTAACGGCGCGCTGTTTTCGTCCGATACCGACGAAATGATCATCGTCGCCGACATCGAGCTCTATTCGTTGTGCGAGCACCACCTGCTGCCCTTCATCGGCAAGGCCCACGTGGCTTATATTCCGACCGGCAAGGTGTTGGGCCTGTCGAAGATCGCACGCCTGGTGGACATGTTCGCCCGACGCCTGCAAATTCAGGAAAACCTCACCCGGCAGATCGCCGACGCCGTTCAGCAAGTGACGGACGCCGCCGGTGTCGCAGTGGTGATCGAGGCCAAGCACATGTGCATGATGATGCGCGGCGTCGAGAAACAGAATTCGACCATGAACACCTCGGTGATGCTCGGCGCCTTCCGCGAGTCGAGCAACACCCGCCAGGAGTTCCTGCAATTGATTGGACGGAGCAAGTAGCAATGCCACAACTTCAACCAGGAATGGCGCGCATCCGGGTCAAGGACCTGTGCCTGCGCACTTTCATCGGCATCAACGAGGACGAAATCCTCAACAAGCAGGATGTGTTGATCAACCTGACCATCCTGTACGCGGCACAAGAAGCGGTGCGCGACAACGACATCGATCACGCGCTGAACTACCGCACCATCACCAAGGCGATCATCGCCCACGTGGAGGGCAATCGCTTTGCCCTGCTCGAACGCCTGACCCAGGAACTGCTGGACCTGGTCATGGCCAACGAATCGGTGCTGTACGCCGAAGTGGAAGTCGATAAACCCCACGCCCTGCGATTTGCCGAGTCGGTGTCGATAACGCTGGCAGCGAGCCGCTAGCTTCAAGCTTCAAGCGGCAAGCTGTAAACTTCGCCGCACCGCAATCCATCTTGCAGCTTGAAGCTTGCCGCTTGAAGCTGTCTCTTCGAGACAACCATGAACGATCAACAACGCCTGGAACTTGAAGCCGCCGCCTTCCGCCGGCTGGTTGCCCACCTGGACAGCCGCAAGGATGTGCAAAACATCGACCTGATGAACCTCTCGGGTTTCTGCCGCAACTGCCTGTCCAAGTGGTACAAGGCCGCTGCCGACGAACGCCAGATCGAGGTCAGCCTCGACGACGCCCGTGAAGTGGTTTACGGCATGCCGTACGCCGAATGGAAAGCCCAATACCAGCAAGAAGCCAGCGCCGAGCAACAAGCGGCGTTCGCCAAAGGAAAACCCAAAGATTAAGCGCTTGCCAAGTGCCTGCACCGTTACATGGTCCGGACTCGCGGTGAACGAAGCCCTATCGGCTCAGCAAAAGCAGCGCAAAAACCAGGAGTGATTCACGTCCTGTGCCCCCTCTCAACACGAACTACCCGTGTTGAGGGGCTCAGAATTTCACATTGAAGCCGCCATACATCGCTCGAGGCGCCGCAGGGGTGATTGTTTGGGGATTTGATAGCCCAAGCGAGGGGATGTCACCAACGGCAGCGAAAGTACCGTAAGTGGCATATTTGCGATCAAAGGCATTGTCCAGTTTCGCGAACAGTTTGATTTTGTCGGTGAGTTGATAGGCGCTGTGGACATTGAAAACCGCATACCCGCCCAACTTGGCATTCCGGTTTGAATCGTCGCCAATATAGTGCTGACTACTGTTGGCGATCGTATCTGCCCCCAGGCTCAAGGCAGGGGTCAATTTATAATCAGCGCCCATTTTCAGTTGTAACGGCGAAATACCAGGGATTTTGTCGCCGGGGGTGACAGAGATATTGCCGTTTGCATCGGCCTCCGGATTGTTGGCCGAGACCAGGGTCAGGCTGGATTGGTAGGTTGCATCAACATAGGCCAGCGTCGTGTAGGCAGACCAGTCGGTGGTTCGGTACTGGATGAATGCGTCGATACCCTGTCGACGGGTTTTGCCCGCATTCACATAGTAGCCAAAGCCTGGGACCAGGCTGCTGGGCTGACTGACGATGTCATCGCTGTTGTTAGTACGGAAGGCGCCGACTTTCCAGTCAATCGCCGAGTCGGCGGTCACCGTGCTGTGACCACGAAGACCGGCCTCGTATGTCCTTGAGACCACCTGCTTCAGGGTGGGGTCTGACACCAGAAAGCCTTCGAGCAAGCAGGGTTTCGCCGGGTCTGCACAACCCAGTTCAAGCGGTGTGGGGGCACGGTTGGCTTCGGAGTAGCCGCCGTAGACCGTCAGGTCTGGCGTTAGCTTGTACGTGAGGCCCGCGAGTGGATTCAAGCGAGTGTAGCGATGATTACCGGTGAGTTCGGGGGAGGTTCCCAGCGAGTCATTCAGGTTGATCTGAGCGATATTCAGCCGCGCACCGGCCGTGGCCGACAAACGATCTGTGATGTCGAGCGTATCGGAGGCAAACAGCCCCTGATAAGTATTCTTCGCTCTTAGCCTGACTGGCTGAATCAATCCGTCGGTGGTCTGGTAAGTGATTCCGGAGCCGATCACGTAAGGGTCTATCGTTGTGTCCGGTATCGTCCCGAGCTCATTGCTTCCAGAAAACGACAGGCTGGAATAGTCGATGTTGGCGCCTGCTACAAAATGATTGTCCAGGCTCAGGAGCGAACCGTCATACGTGGTCTGGAGAGAGCCGCCAACCGTGTCAGAGTCGACGTGGGTCCGGTCTATCGACCCGGCGATCCCCTGGTTCGATCCGGTGCCAGTCAGCAAGCTCGAGGATAGATTTTCTCCACTCGCAGCGTTCTGCCCGAGCGCACCGCCAAGGCATAACAGAGTTGGATCATCCGCACATCCAGCAACATCGGAGGTGTTGCCATCGACATGTTTCTGGTCGAAATGACGCACGTAGATATTGCTTTGCACCGCCCAGTTGTCATTGATCGATACCTTGCCGTTAAGGCCGATCATCAACATATTGTTTTCTGTTGTCTGGGGGAACGTGTAGACGCTCGAGTATTTACGGCTCAACTCCTCGACGGGGGTCGGGCCAATGACACCCAGCGTGTTCGACGCGCCCGAGATGTTCAGATGGAACTCTCGATTGTCGTCCTTGTACCCAAGGTCGGTGTAAAACCGCTTGATCCTGGAAGCGGAGTGATCACGCCAGCCATCTTCATGGATTTCTTCAGCGGAGGTGTAAACGGCCCAGTTATCTTTTTGAGCGCCGTATTGGAGAGAGTTGCCGATTCGTCCGAATGATCCTCCTGTGACCTCTGCTTCCAGTCCGTCATAGGTAAAGCCATTCTTGAGTTGCAGATTGATCGCCCCGCCGAGGGCGTTAAGTCCGAAGACCGGGTTGCTGGTCCACACGTCTGCGCGGTCAATGGCTACCGTTGGCACCAGGTCAAAATTCACGGTATCGCCAAACGCTTCGTTGATACGCACGCCATTGAGATAAACGGCCAGCCCCTGGGGGGTTCCTTGAACAGCAGAAGCCCTGAAGCCACGCAAATTGATGTCCTGGGAGAACGGGTTGCCTTGGACATCGGAGATCTCAAGGCCTGGAGTCTGTTGCGACAACGTGTCCAATACCGAAGCTGATTTATTGCGATCGAAATCATCGGAAATCAGCGGTTGGGTATCGCTAG
>NZ_JBAGKV010000059.1:0-12795 GCF_037049705.1 Janthinobacterium sp. LPB2021202312-11-4
TACCAAGGAGTTTTCCGTTTCGACTGCGCCGGAAGTGGGGCGAATTATAGACTTCCAGGATCTGCCGTCAAGCGCTGATTTGGCTTTTCTATCAATAACTTGCAGAAACCCGGAAAACACCGGCGCAGCCCTCCTATATAGAAGAGCGAGCCCTCCCTCTATATAGAAAGATCCTCCTAGCATCATCCAGCCAGGCGAGACTGCTTACTCCAAGCTCTCATCAACTGAAGGACAGCACGCGGACCCCTACTAACGCGCGCACGAGCATCCAGCAGCGCAGCCACCAGAAAAACGAATGATACAGAAGGAAGGGAGAACGGATTAAACGAATGGATTTTGAGGAGGTGGTGTCCCAGGGCAGGTTCGAACTGCCAACCTTCCCCTTAGGAGGCATATGCTTTGTTGAGTCAGCTTGATTCCGCTCGCTTCCTGAAACACCACAAACCTCTGTTTTTAAAGGGCCTACCTATTCTGCTTGTGTCTTGAGGTTTCTCCTTGTAGCGTTCTGCATCATGAGAAGTGGGGACCGAAGTGGGGACTAGAATTGGCCACCAACACTGCTGACAAAAGCGTGAACGATCAAAAGCTCAAGGGCATGCCGCTAGCATCCAAGTTGACGGAAAGCTTGCCTGGCCGCTCCCGAGGTAGCCTTTTGTTCAAGCGCAGCCAAAGTGGTGCGATCAGCGCTTACTTCCGCTATCGGCTCAACGCAAAGGACACGATGATATCTCTGGGCCAGTATCGCTTGAGCGCCAGAGCGCCGGGACTGACGCTGTCTGAGCTACGCGACAAAGCGGCAGAGATGGCATTGATTGCTTCCGAGCACGGCGACATTAAGGTGCACTTGGCGGCCAGAGCCGCCGCAGAGAAAACACAACGACAAGCCGTAGTGCTCGCGCAGCAGCTTGCGACCCGACAAGGTAGTTTCGAAGAACTACTAAATGCATATGTCAAAGATCTGACCGCTCGCGGCAAGATCAAGGCAAAAGAAGTCGAGCGCCTGTTTCAGACGCATGTGATTGAGCATCACCCCGATCTGATGATCCGTCCGGCAAAGTCCATCACCGGCGAAGACATTCATTTAGTAATGAGCGCCCTGCTCGCCCGCAAGCCGAAAGGCCGTGGCATTGGGAATAAAGCGAAAACGGCCAATACAGATATGCGATCGACGGCAGCCAGTGTCCATCGCTATCTAAAAGCTGCGTTCAGCTACGGTGGCAAGGCACACCTTTCATTGGATCGCGATGTTAGCGAGTCGAAGATCTTTGATATTGGCGTCAACCCGGCTACCAAGGTCCCCACCCTTGCGAATACACGCGGCGGTCAGACCGAATCCCTGACGCCAGAAGAGCTTGGTGAGCTTTTACGTTACTTAGATACCCTACCTCCCCGAGAGACGGCGATCTGCAAAGGTTTAATCTACCTGGGTGGCCAACGAATGGAGCAATTGCTCCGCGTGACCTGGGAGGATACGTCCGATGACCTTCTGCACCTTACCGACGGGAAAGGACAAAAGACTCAAGCATGGGATCACTTGCTGCCACTTACTGATCGAATTAAAGAAATCTTAAAGCCTTTGTTTGAGAGCAAGATCGGGCCGGGCCCGTTCTGTATTGGCCGACGCTGCATTCGTCCAGACACCGCAGGCAAGCGATTCAGCGATGCTGGAAAAGCTCTGAGTGGGGCCGGTAAAACGCGATACTTCAGCTATGCGAACGTGCGCGTAAGCGCTGAAACGCTGATGGCGTCCTTGGGAATTACCAAAGAGATTCGCAGTTGGATTCTATCTCACGGTCGCAACGATGTGCAGTCGGTGCATTACGACCGATACAGTTACTTGACAGAGAAACAGGTGGCACTGGACCTGTGGGCTCAATACTTAGACTGTTTACATTCGAAAAAAACATGGGATAAGAGCAAAGTAATTTTGCTAACACGAAAGCGAATCTAATTCCCACCTCTCTTGCCCCCTATGAAACCTACAGCACGAAGCCAAACAATATGAATACAGGACTAGCACTAGAGAAACACGTACAACAAGTCTACTCATTCCTATTAAACATGAAGGATGAGGGAATTGTAGTAGGTCAAAACGTTCAAATAGTAGACAAACTTGGTCGCTCGCACCAAGTCGACGTGTATTATCAATTTGAAAAAGCCGGCATAACGCATAAGGTAGCAATAGAATGCAAAGACCACGGACGACCGATAGACAATGGTCAAGTGGCCAAATTTTTTGGAAAACTGACACACGCCGGAAACATTCAGAAGGTCATGATATCCAGAATGGGATACCAAAAACTTGCAGTTGAAATTGCAGAAGATAACGATGTTTTATTACTAACTATCGATGACCTCCCAAGGCTTAACGAGCTTTTAGCACAGCGCTTAAAATCCGTTGCCCTGCCTGATGAAACTACAGTTGGCGAGCCTTTCTGGACCATAATGGAGCTTCGCAACGGTGCAGTTACCGGTAGTTTTTATGCCCATATCCATCCTGTAACAAACAAACCAATCATGCCACTTTTTTATTCGAAAAATCACGCAGAAAGAGCTTTCAAGGAAGGGGATCTAGACCCTAAAAAATGGTGTGTGAGAGGCATGCCACAATACGTATTCAGGTCATTCTTATTGCAACTTGAACTATTCGAATCTCGTGGATCTGCAGCAGCTGTATTTTTTGCTCCACCCGGAGCACTAAAAGACAAACCGTTTATCTCTATTCCAGCGCCTCGAGAAGACCTTATCAATGAATATTTCCGAGGCACCTTACCATCTCTACTAAAAGAAAAATCGCACTAGCCCGAAAGAAACTTCTTAGCATAATGGAATTTGGCAAACCGAGCTAGATATGAGATTTTAATATCCTAACTCGGCTTGTCGTTCTTAACGGTGCGCCCATGTATTGCACAGAATCCAATCCAGTCCAGGCCAGACCTACTTGGACTACTTATTACCCGTTTTCACCTCTCGCCTGTGGGCGACCGGTCATAGCTTCGATAACTTTGATTGCTCGAGACATTTTATCCTCGGCATTTCGTAATTTAACTGCTTTTTGATGAGCAGCCTTCAGGCTTTCCTCAGACTCACCAAGCAACCATCTATCCGCACAGTACGCAACCGCCTCATTTATTTCTGCAACCTCTTCCATCGACAAATTAGTGAAATTTACCCCTTGGTGAGATCCACTTATTCTGAGAGCAAGTTTAGACGAAAGCGGAACCATGAAATATCGCTTCGTCTCCCTCCTACCTTGACCAACAAACACATACTCATCTTCAATAGGACAGAATGGATGATCAGAGGTGATAAACGCACCTGAACTGGCAATTAATACTTCCCACCCTGATTCGAATATTAGTTTTGCAGTGCTTTCGGCCACACCCAGAAAAATGCTTAAAACCCCATCTTTTTCAATTGATAGTAATTTCTCAGCCTGCGCTGTGAACGCTTCAACTGAGCTCACATCGAAATCTGCGTCTAAAGCTTCCTTAAGCTTTAAAGGATCTTTAATGATGCCCTCATAAATTTCCTTGGCGAGATAATCCCTACTCATTCCCTCAATGGCCTTGAAATAACTTGGAGTTCTACTACGCAAATACCCAAGAAACACCGATAGCTCCTGACGAACCTCATCAGAAATATTCTTTTCGATAACTCTCTCAAGTAGTCGAGCATACGTACCGTCAACATACGACAGAATAGGATTCTCAATGAACGTCGCCTTCCTACCCTCGGGCGGTACGTCCATTGTATAAAGATCCCTCTCTTTAACTAGATTTAATGGGTTTGTTTTATTCGAATTTCCGGTTCGCATATCATAAAACGCAATTGTTTTATTATCCGGAGTTAGGAACCCGTACTGGTATGTCTCAGGTACATAATGGTGCATCCGCGGAGTAGTCATATTTCTTCCCTGCCATCTATTTTGGCTGCTAACGCTTACTATCGTTGTGTACCTAAATGCTGAATCTGCCACCCCCGTTCCCTGAGTACGTCTTGATTAGCTTGATATTTTTTTCCAGTGCCCAGCGAACTGTTCCGCATGGCCAGGCACAGAAGGTGGGTAGGGCGAGTTACGGCTACATACATCGCCATAAGTCGCTCCGTTTCGGCATCAGACTTAGATACCGCACCGTTAGTGTTTTTCCCCAGCAGCCACGGCATCAGCTTGTTCAAGAAATGGGTAGATTTAAAGGTTTCCAGCACGAGCGTAGCACCGTGCGTTTGTCCCTTAGCAACGTGAATCGAACTGAGTTTTATATCCACGGTCGCGCCGCCGTGTGTACAACGATAGTGATTCGGTAATGCGGATTCAATCGAACCCTCAACAGTGCCATGTAAGACGACAGCATCACTCCAGGCGAGATAATCATCGGCATTGCCCAGGCAAGTCCCTCCTACCAAAGCGGCGCCCAGTCTTTTGATACTTGGTTTTAGGCCGGTCCACTCCACCTGACCAATCGACTTATGATTGAAAAGCATGCGCGACAATAAGCCGCGATAGACCGCCATCATTTCGGGTGAATCATGAAGCAGGCTCTCGATCTGCAAATGCTGCCGACTTCGAGCTCTCAAAGGTGCTGCAGGCGAGAGGAGATTTGCCAAGTGTATTATTCCAGAAGCGATACTCTCGACTGCGACATGCGTGGTGGCGTCAAGCGTCACACGGTTCCGAGCTATATGGATGTACTCGATGAGCGAGGAAGGTCGGTAGCTCGTTCGATGGGCGCCAGGTTCATACCCCTCCCAGTAATGACACACCGTTTTGGGGTAATGCTTGGGGTCAAGTCCTTGAAGATCCCAGTGCTTGTGAACTGCACCAATGGCGGTGATAGACGACTTCAGGCGTACCTCTGCCGGAAGATGCTTTAAGACCAGTTGACCGTAAGCATCCAACACTGGGCTAGCATCATGATCAGGGAATACGAAGATCGTGTGAGGCAGAGGCTTCTCTTCAATGGCAAGACTTCGAATCCCTTGAAGTCCCTCAGGAAGAATGGGGGTGACTGCAAACGGATTGGCAAGCCTCGCGATCGACGGATCGAACCGAAAGCTGTTCGCAATGCCCACGTATCGCGTGACATCAGGAAACCCATCGGCGATGTCTTGCAGGTCGCCTTCAAAAATCGCTTGGTTGGGATCGCCCACTCGCAATACACACAACTCTGGATTATCCCGAGGGAACAGGCGTCTTAAAAACTCATTCTGCGTTTCCGAAGTGTCCTGCATCTCATCGATTAGCACACATGGAAATCGCTGTTGAAGCACTGCCGGCAGCCCCGGCTGCTCGCTCATAAGCGCCTCGCCCAACACAAAAATTTCGTCATAACAAAAATACCCCTCCTTTGCAGCATTACCCAAAGCGGTAGAGGCATTTTTGTAGGTGTCAGTATGTGGGCCGCTGGGAAAATCTTTGCCCAATGGCTTGTCGAAATCTGCCGAGGCGATACGCAATTTTTCGAGGCTTTTACCCCTTCTTTCCAAAAACGTATTAATACCTCGATATTGCCAGCCATGAATCGCTCGTTGGCGAGCTCGAATGGTCAGCTCATCATCAATCGCGGTAACTGGGTGTCCAGCAGAACGAAGCCATGGTGACGCAAGAAATTTGTTCACAAAACCATGAAGGGTGTCGATAAAATGAGGATAGTTGAGAAGCCTTTGACCGACCTCAGTGCCGCCAAGCCGGTGTTCAATTTCTTCACGGGCAACATTGGTATGCGACAGAACACAAATACCTCTCGTCCTGCACTTCCACTTACGTGCAAGAATCGCAAGTTTCGCGACGACGAGAGTTGTCTTACCGCTACCAGGGCAGGCAGAAACGTCCAGAGTTTCAAGTGACGTCAGGAAGTCGCGTCGGGGCTGATCAAGATCTCGAAGTTCCATGAGCCCACTGACCCACTCAATGTCATCATCAGTAATGGGCTCGACCAAATCACGAAACGCACTCATACCAAATCACCGAAGTCGTCAGGAAGATCCTCGATCGGCGTGGTGGCATAATCGATTGCACCAATGATATATGAGGGGAGTGATTGCCTAAGCAGCGCAGAATTCAAATCTCCTCCCCTTATCTCATCTATCAAAACATCGATAAGGTGCTGGGCAGCGATCGCTTTAGATGCTCGATTACTGAAGATTTCGTAAATCTGCGAGCACAGGTGCTCGTTAGACTGGCTATCACTCTCGATCTGCGAGTAAGCGTTAACAGCGTCGTTGATGACTGTGTCCCGTGTCCTCTTGCCTTTATCCATGGCCTTCTCGCTGGCCGCGAGCGTTGCCGCAACATAAACCTGCTTCGCAAGGCCGGCGTAAGCCAGGTCGTACTCCAACGTCCACTCGTTTGCGACGAACGTTTTGACACACTGCGCGTCCCCAGCCATTAACGAGTTACGACGTTCAAGCAACCGAGCGTTTTGATCCGCCTGCGTCCCGCCAAAATCTCTCTTTGCCTTCCACCGACGCTTGGAGCTCTTCCACACCTTGTCATCATCATCGTCAACTAGCCCCAAAATTTCAGGCGCGCAGTCAGGCATAACATCCATATCAGCCAAGCATGCAGTGGGAATCTGTAGCTCGCCCTTACCAGGCTCCTTACGCTGCAGAATTCGCGCATACCTCCGAAGGCCCGTGCCGCCCACGTTAATGATAGAGACGCCGTGCTTCGTCAAATCTTTCCCGATAAGCCGGGCCAAGGCAGGGATCAAGATCGCTTCGCCATCCCCCTCGACAATAATCAACCCACGTGCAAAGAACAGATTTGCCTTGCTTACGTCGAGAAACCGATCAAGAAAACGATAGTCATCAGAACTCAGTTCAGTATGAGTCTCAGCCAATGAATAGGCTCGTTGACGATGCATCAAGACAAGATTGGTCAGGGGGATTTTCGAACTCAGGTTGGGGCTGTGAGTTGTGAGAATAACCTGCACCGGGCGTCGATCCGTCTCTGGCTCTGGTATGGCAGCTGCCTCTAGAAACTCCATGAGACGAAGTTGCCTTTGAGGATGTAGATGCGCTTCAGGCTCCTCAATCAACAGCAGTGGCAAGCCGTCTGGTTCCTTTCCCAGCAGCAATAGTTCGCACGCCATGAACAACACATTGTTAGAGCCCAAGCCGTAAGTGCCACGTGACTGTCCCGTTGCTTCTTCGAGAAGCCCCAGTTCCAAACGCTCCAGGATTTGCCGCAATCGTGCCGCCTCTGTTCCACCTTCGGCAAAACTGATACTGCCGTGAAGTGCCTCTCCAGCTAATGACAAGGGCTCGAGATAGTCCTTGTTAATGGCGTCCTGTGCATTACCGATACCAGGATGCAAATTCACCAAGTGGCGCAAATACTCAGCCATACCCGCCAGGTTCAGTGCTTCTACCTGCTCACAGGTTCCAGGCGGCAACTCAGAATCGAAGGGAACACCGACCTTGATATTCGGAAAGTTACTCAGCACTTGAGATAGCCGAGAACCACGCCCCGGCGACATCTCCCGCTCAGCATCGCGAAGAGGACGTAAGTAGGCGGTAGCCAGTAATTGCCGAGCGCCAGTGTCTAATATTGGCCCTTCGCCCGACCGGCCCGTGCGAACAGTGATGTCTACCCATCGGCGTGCTGTCGGGGAATCATTGAGCCGGCGAGCGCTCCAGTAGACGTAAAGGAAGACCTCACCTTTTTTGTAGGTCAGATACTCCGCGAATGCGCCCTTGTCAGCCTCCGACAAGCCCGAAAATTTACAGGCTATAACGATCTCGGTCGCCTGATCCCCTTCGGCCGAAATATAGAAGTCCTCAGGCTGTAAACGCATGAACTCTGAGTCGCGTGTTTGCAGCACGTAACGAATGGCATCAATGACCGCAGTTTTACCTGAGTCGTTCTCACCTACCAGAGCTGTAACGCCCTGATTAAACTGGATAAGAAAGCCTGGTTCGGTACTGCCAAACTGTCGGAAGTTCTTGATCTTGAGTGCAGACAGGTACATCCGTGTGCTCCGTGCTTTCGATATTTGGACAAGTGATCCAAGCACTCCGAGGGAGATCACTTGGCTTGTGAACACCCTAGAATCAACGAGGGTGGGTCATCCATGTGCAGCAGTAACAGAGGGAAGTGATTACGTAATGCGTTTGAGCCCGGTCGCCACCAAATCTGATGGTGATTCATGCTTCAAGGTCAGAGGTTGCTTCTGTGCTGATTATGACTGGCAGTAGATTCACCGATATCACTATGCCAGAGCAAGCTTGTCAGCTTGGCGGTCGTCCTCTTTCGATTTAGCGCTGGACAGTCCCGTCGTTACCTCCAAGTAAGCGTTGTTGGCAACTAGCCTTTCCACTTCATGATGAGCGGCGCGGCCACAAACGCCATGCTGGCTCCTAACAGGAGGCAAGAAGCCAGTTGAAACACTTGGGATTGGAAGAAGTTCGTGATCGTACCAAGCAGAAGGCAAACGGCTGGCCATATGACGAACTTTCTATAATCAAAGCGGTAGCCATCCAACCCAAGAATACTCAACTCCCGTGGCGAAACCGCTTCGCTGGTGGTGTGCAACGCAGATAATTGAGCACGTAGATCATCGAGATCGAGCGTGCGCGCAGACTCAGCGTTGCTATCAGGGCGCTTGTGCAACCCTCGCTCGTAAACGACCTTTCGAATCAGATCCTCGGGTGGGAGATCCGTAAGCGTGCGCCACTCGAACGTTTGCACCCCGTATGCGGTTAGATATTCACAGGTGAGGTGAGGTCGCGGGAGCATCTGCAGGTATCTCCCATCCAATAGTGCAAACCATTCGCCGCATTTAGTGGATGGTTTGATCAGCTGAATTCTCTCGGCGGCCGGGTAACTCTTTTCAGTGACGACAGCAGCGATCGGTTTATTTCCATGCTTTCGCATCAATGCAACCCGATGCTTTCCCTCATGAGCCACAAGGATTCCCAGCGGTTTATACCAACAGTACAACGCGCGGTTGCTCGTAGTGAAGGCCGAGTATCTCTCAATCCGCTTGGTTGCCTCAGCCTCATCGAGATCATCAGGCTTTCCATTGATGCAAGCACCTACGACGCTTCGAGGGTCAACGTACGCTTCAAATTCCTGAATGGGCTCATCGTTCCAGCGAATGAACGGTACTAGATAACTGAGGTAGCTAGATCCGAAGAATGAGCAAGTGTTGTAGGCATCCATTAAGTCATTTTGAAGCGATTGATAAATACCGTAGCGAGACTTCAGGTCTAACCACAATTTCAGGTCACACAGCCTTTTAGAGGCGGAGGACATCTGGGCGGAAACGTCTAACTCAAGCAAATTCTTAATTTCAGTCAATTGCCAATCACTCAAATGCGGTAGCCAGACAAATTACCACTTTGGTGGCGAACACCCCGTGCGTCCAAGCTAAAAAGACCGAATACACGTTCTCGATACTGATACCGCGTGCGAAAGACCAGGTTCGCATCGACACCATGCTCACGAGTGACCACACGGAAATGCAGATTGGATGGTGGTGTTGGCGTGCTGCGCACGAAGCCGGCTGAATATAGAATTCATGACCTTTAGCTCTTGATCAGCCGCACTGTGTAGAGTCGAGACGGGGAAATTCAGTGTATGGATAGGTACGGAGCATATCGGTACGTAAGAACTCATTCGAGACCTATGCACGGTGCATAGATCCCCCCCCCAACCCGATGCCTTTAACAAATCAGCCAAAATACCCTTGGCATCATTCTCAAAAATCGTCGGCAGAAAAGTGTCAACGATGTCCTGTGGAGCTTCTTGCAACAGAGTCATACCGATTTCCTTGTCAGTTTTCACGGATGCGAAATTCGCATTCAGGTGCTGTCAAAGCCCACACGCGGCGGGCTATAGATTTTCCTGTGGGCCTATTGGCCCCAGGAATGTTCCCGATCAGATACAGCCCATTTGGACGGTCACTTCAATCAGTGCTGGAGCAGTACACGGCGGGCTGACCGGTGTTTCATGAGCAGGCCAGTAGAGCAGAATAATACCGGCCAGCACTTTGATCAGGACGCCATGGAAGATACCCAGGCACCAGGAACGGAGGTCAAACTTTTGCATCTGTCGTACTCACGGTGGTTGATGACGACAGTTACCATAACGACCGACTTGCTCCTTTCAAGCAACAACCAAATTATTTTTCGGCATGCCTCAGAGTGGTCCCCTGTTTCCTAAGAACAGAACGATCCATGGTCTTATGCGGGCTCAACCCTTTGAGTTTCTCCTTTCGGATTTTTGGTCGGGCCCTCCGCTGGAACCAGGATCACATTCCCGGTACTCAACAATTGTTTCTACCTGAGTTTCCCTACCCCAGGGCGTGTAATAAGCCATTTCTCTGATGCGCTCATGCCTCTCATAGGTTTTCCCGTCTTCACGAACCACAATTTTCATAGCGTTTACCTCGTCATTGAGTGAAACCCATTGTGGCCCCAAAAAAACACTTTCCCCGGACGGGGTTTGCATCCCCTGTGCGTCATCTGGCGGGCGCAAAAAAGCCCGCATTTGCGGGCTTTTTTCGTGTTTAGAAACGTACGGGCGGCTTCAAACCAAGCACCATGGTGAATTTTTTATACACCGCGTGCCGTGATGTGGTGGTCCGAACGTAGCTCAGCCCAAAGGACTCTGGCGCAGCTTTAACCTTCTTCCCGAACTTGACGATGCTCGAGCGATCCAGCGTGCTCCAGATCGCTGGCCCCAGGATCTGCGGAATTTCGAACTCCATATCTTCAGGCAACATCGCAGCCTTTTCGCGCAGCGCGACTTCGGCTTTCATGGCCGGCGTACTGTGCGCGGCGACATGAGTCTGTAGTACCTCGATGATCGCAGCCGACACATCAGCCTGCAGTTTTGCCCAGGCGCTAACGTCATTGGGCAGTGTCAGTGAAATATCCATGCGGGACTCCTTGCGTTTCGAGATGCGTGCACATTGCCATACGCAACATGCTTTGTGAATCTATAATTGCATTTTCAAATGCAATTTGCAAGAGTGAAATTCAAATCGGCTCGAAGGAAACAAGTCGAAGTTAAACTAACGATAAAAACCGTTATCACCATAATTAGCCTTGGAGGGCTCCTATGACTTTTCGCGTCGAGACAGTATTCGATCAGCACCAAGCCTGCCCCACTGGTGATGATTACCCGGACCACCCTACCGACCTCGACTCCCGCACTTGGACCTGCCGCACTTGCAAACAATCGGTGTACATCGACATGGCCGACAAGGCTGGCAACCGCTTCACCGTCGAGCGGCGTCCGGCCCGGGAAATTCACGAGGATGATTTCGTCGTTTACCGAGAAAAAGCAGGTATCACTGCCGGCCGGGTGACCGCCTCCAACCCCTACCGGGGCAAAGGGCGACTGTGGCACTTGGCGGTTGAGGCCTTTGGCAGCGACAGGATCTCGCCCGAGCAATACGTCAGCCGCATTCCTTCCTAAATTGTGCTCGTGTGGGGCTCACATGGCTCACGTCGTGACAGCAATATCGAGGCTCTATCTAATCTGGAGCTTCACATGTACGACCGAAATATCTGCCTGGACTGTGGCCTGCCCTTCGAACCTGTTGAATGGAGCGCGGACCTCTCCGGTATCGGTGATGACTTCACTAACTGGATGACCTTTGTAGACGATGAGGTGTGCCAGTGCGCCGCCGAGGATGACAATGACTGACCTGATGAATATGCCTATCGGCGACCTGCAGGTCGCCGGCGAACGGCGCCTCACCGCTGCCCAGTGTCAGCTTTCTACGGAGCAGGATTCGATGGAAGAGTTCGAGCCGATCCGCGATTTTTTCCAGCGTCGTCAGGCCAAATGGCTCGATGCGCAAGCGACCCCGGTACAACTGTTCACCGAGTGTCAGCCTGCTGAGCGCGATACCTTCGTGTTTCCCGGGCAGAAAGGCGTCGCCGCGATCCAGTGCGATGGCCAGCGCGTGGGGTACGTCAATTTCAGCATCAACCCGCTACGCGATCGGCTTTACATCGGCATGATCAAGATTGAGTCGGAGCATCAGCGCCGGGGGATTGGTCTCTCGGTACTCTGGCAGCTCTGGCGAGAACACCAGCTACCGATCGTGCCGATTCAGCAATACGAGGCGTCCGCGCCCTTCTGGTCGGCTGCGCGCAGGCGCTTCGTCGCGGCCGGCGCACGGCTTGAAGATCAACTGTACGTCTGCCAACTGGAGGACGCGAAACAGCGCTGGCAGCACCTGGTGCCAGAGTCTGAAGTTGATAGGTCGATCCGTGAATACTGGGAATGGGTCGCGGCCGAGCACGCGGCGGGGCGCCCTGCAGGGCCGGGCATCCCATGAAAGATCTCATACAACCAGGTGCTACCGACGCTCTACAAATCGGGAGCGGCAGTTACGCGGAAAGTGCCGGCATCGAGGCCGCCAAATTGGGCGTGCATGGCTTGCGGGCAACCGCCGCGACCAATGCCCTGGAGCATTAGGTCGATATCGCCAAAGTCCAGCAGTGGCTGGACATGCCAATATCAGCACCAAGCGCATATACGATCGGCGAGCATCCAGACCGGAAGACTCGCCGACACATAAAGTGCGGTATTAGGCGCCGCCGCCCTGCGGGGGCTGTGGCGGTCGGAATGGGGTGATCGCCCGGCTTATAGATCCCGTCAGAATCTGCCGGGTGCTCATAGAAAGCCCTCCCATAATCCCCTGCATCGAGTTCTCGTAAGGATTGAGGCCCGGTTCGCTGAGCGAAATCATATTGAGCACACTACGGGGAAATGAGGTGATCAGTTGAGCACTGGTGACAACTACGTTCCAGGACAGCAGGATAATCACTACG
>NZ_JBAGKV010000006.1:0-254493 GCF_037049705.1 Janthinobacterium sp. LPB2021202312-11-4
CTAGGGTTTTCATATATAGCCAAAAGTGAGAGCTCGCCGGAAGACTCGCGTATCTGAATCGTTCATGGTCATCCCTTATGTGGAAATCAATAAGCTCGTATGGGCTTGGATCATAAGTGTTTGTGGCTATTTGCTCTTCACGCTCTTTTTTGAATTTTTCATGGAGTCGAATTTCTTTTGGGGAGAATTTTTCGAGAAGGTTTGCAGCCGTGACTTCTTCTGTGTTGCCCCACGGTAGTCTGATCTTGGCGAAGCGCATAATCCAAGGACGTTCAGGTGAGGGCTCTTGTTGGGGGGCTTCTTTCAACCCATAGGCAGTTTTGGCGTACCACGATTCATCAGTCATTAGTTGCTGTTCCGGGATTTGTTTGTAAGTTCGTCAGCCCAATAAAGTTCGCCTACGCTGTCGAAGCTTGGTTTTTTGTGCGGGGCACCAAATGGCGTTCCATCCTTTGGCGGTGGGGCAGGAAAGTGCCAGCGTTGATTTTTTTGTTCCAATACACACTGCGCTCTCACTTGCCATTGTTGCTCGACGCCAGATGAGTGTGTCGCCAAATCAAAGGCATAGTTCGGAGGCGTTGTGAAGAACAGTTCCAGTCCCTGAGGTAGCAGCCTTTGCGCTTTGGGTTGGGCAATTTGACTGTTGATCAGTTTTGTAAACGTCACGGTTTCACTTTTTATACGCCCACCTTTGACTTCGAACGTATTGAGTCGGCAGTGCGCATTGATGTTGAGCGTGCCAAGGTTTGCAACTAAACCCGGTAAGTTACTTTCAATGCGAATACAGGTATTGGATGAGATCACTGGAAACGGCGTTTTAGCGTGACTGTCAATTTTGGCATTAGGGACGAATTCGGGGTTGGCCCCCACGCTGATACGGATGTCGGCAAACAAACTGATCAGGTAATAAAAGCCACTTTGTGGGTCCAGCAGATGCGCATTGCCTGAATGAACTCGCGTGCCGAAAGGGCCATTGACCAGCCATTCTTCGATGGGTTTGTCGCTTAGCCACCAAGCAATACCGGCACCGATTATGATCAAGATCAGTGCTACCCAACCTGCCGGACCGAGACCAAGAAACATGACGCTGCTGATAACCAAGGCACTTAGAGCGCTGACTGCCCCACCCACTGCCATCATCAGATATCCCCAACTAGCGTCATCGCCCCATTTCCACGCATACCAGGCGTCTGAAAGGCAAATAGCTGTAAGAACCAAACCACTGGTTATTTGCGAAAACAGCCGAACGGTAAATTCCTTTACTAAATACTTGGCTAATAGAGGGCGTAAGGTTTTCGCGGTTTTATCTGAAATAGTAAAAATAACTTTGCGACCCGCCGCTAAAACCGATTCGGTACCGGCAAGTTTTACAGTCAGCATTTCCAAAGCGATAGCTAGATCTAACCCGGCTCCGAATGCGCCAATGTTGACACGGAATAACCCTTTCTCCCGTGCGCCCTGTTCCCGTCCCTGCAACTCCGTCCTAACATTCCAAACCTCCAACATCAAAACCCCCGCCGCAAACGGCAACGAGTTCAACACCCGATAAACCCGGCTATTCCCCAACTCTCCAAGTTCATCAACACCCTTCTGCAAAGGCCCTTTCCCATTTGTCTTATCACCCGCCCGCGCTTCAACATCCTCTTTATGCACTGCATTAATCCGCTGATTCAGCGCACTAAGACTTTTCACTGTCGGGTGTTCCACCGGCATCACCAGCAGTTTGTAATTGCCCACACGTGAAGCGCTCGGCGTCTCGAAAACATCAGCTGCATTCCCCGCTGTCAGCGGCCGACCCTGAGCATCCAGGTACTCACCCATCACCCGCCGTGGCCGCTGATCCCCGGTTGGCACATCCGACAGACCAAAGATGTAATAGCGCTGCGGGTCAGCATCGCGCCGATTGATGAGGTAGATCTCACCAAAGGTGTTGGGCAGCAAACTGCGCAGCAACCCCACGCCGAGTCCATGCAGATAGGCGCTGGTAGGGACCGGGGAGGCTTGAACCCCGGACGGTTTATTCACAGCGCTGCTGGCGGTCTCAACCGCCCCCGCCAGATTTTCATAAATGCTGACCAGCGTACTGGCCGTCGCTTTCGATTGACCGGTCAGCGTGCTGTTCAGGCTGCCACTGGCTAGCAACCCTTCAAGCAAATGCCCGTCGAGGTGTTCGACCTGCGGGTAATAAGGACCGGGAGCGCTTTCAAAAACCGCGAGGTGTTGAGGGCGCAACCGCCCATCCCCGTTGTTAACCGTGTTCTCGGCGGGCGGCTGATACGGCGCGTCCAATTCCGCCTCACTGACCGCCGGCCAAAGCATCCCATGCAGCGGATGCGCCGAATCATGAGCAATGTCATTCAGCAACGTCTGCCCCACACTGGCGGTTGGGCTATAGAGGCTCAACCCCGTCAGCGCATTGGTGACGTCCCCATTTTTGGCCAGCGGATCAAGCTGCGCCGGAACAGTGGCAAGGCTGGCGAAAACCTGACTCACGGCAAACAACGCCGCCAGATAATCAAACCCTTCCAGGCTCAAATGATCCGCCAGGGTTTGTTGGGTAACCGGCTGTTGCAGGCACTCGGCAAGCAGCGTCTGCGCCATGTTCAGTTGCTGCCAGAGCAGGGCGCGTTCAGCCGTGGCGGTGAAGCGGTTGATGTCGCGGCGCCCGGCCTCTTTCACCTTGTCGAAACAGGCGTGCAGCGGATTTTTCTGACCATCAATGCTCGGCGGCACGATCAATTGCTGAACCATCACCGCGCTGGCGTGATGTGGATGCAGGCTGGCGCGCTCGGCGTACAACGTCAGCAATTGCTGTTGTTGCTGGATCTGCGACACCAGATGCCGCACGCGGTGGCGCGGGTCTTCCAGTAGCACGCCGCACACGCGTCGTTGCCGGGCCGCTTCCAGCACATCGGTGACGGTGGGCTGCGGTTGCCAGAGGTCTGCTTCATCGGCGGGCGCGGTTTTTTCCCGCAGTTGATCCAGCAGCGCGGCGAGGCAATCGGCCCAGGCGCTACTTTCGAACGTTGCAGACAACGCGGGTGCGGAGCCTTGCTCCCATTGATCCAGACAAGCCTGGGCTTCGGTTTTACGCTGCACCGGGAATTGCCCCGACAGGTCGCACACATAACGGCCCGGATGCTCCAGCACGTATTCAAAACCGCTTTGACGTGCCCGTTGCGGCGCCGCCAGTCCGACCGGAAAGGCCCGCGCGGCCAGGTTGCGCCAGGTAACGCTGGCTTTCGTCGCCGTATCGGATACTTGTGCATCCCAAAGATTGAAGCCACTAAAAGCTTCCAGCATCGCCGCCCCATCAGGCTGCTGGTCGAAAAGCCGTTCGAACGTCTGGCTCTCGCACTGCAACGCCGGGCTCTGACACCGCAGGGCACGCAACGCCGAATCGTCCTCCAGGCGTTTAATACGCGCCGCGCTGAGCTGGACCTCGCTGAAACACAGTTGCACCGCTTCGGCCGGCTGATTGTTCCAAGTGGCGGGCAACCAGATGTCACTCAGCTCGACACCGCTGGCCTGTCGGTAATCGCTGCTGAATTCATGATTCAAGCGATACGCCTGCAGATCAATGTCGCGGTAAGTCGTGAGTTCATCGTCCTGCCGCACTTCCAGTTCACGCCAGAGACGATCGCGGTAAAACACATAGACATAACCGCTGCGACACAGCACCGGCGTGCCGAGGTCGTATTGGCTGCGAGTCCCGGGCAGCGCGGCAAACGGCAGGACCGGCACAATTTGATTCCACTGCGCTTCCAGTTGACGCGGGGTCACCCGCACGTCCTCCAGCAACGGCAGGCGAATCGGCGGCCCTTGAGTGGTGGCAATTTCCAGGCACAACTGGTGCTTGAGCGGTGCCGACCAGTCCCACACAAACAATTCGCTGTGCACGCTGGTCAACCGCTCGGTTTCGCACACGGCCTCATCGGTCAGGGCCTGGAGCGGTTCGACGCCGGACTGATCGACGATCAGCAGTCGCTGGTCTTTGGAATGCCCGGTGCCGATGACTTGAACAATCAGCTTGTCGCGCTCGCAGCCGGGGCCACTGGTCAACCTCCCGAGGCGCGTCATGGCTGGACCTGCGCGCAGTGGGCGCTCAGGAATGCGCTGATGGCTTCACTGTCGTCGATGCCTTGGGTCAGCGCTTGTTCCAACAATTCATGGGCATGCGCAAATGAGTACTGCGGATGTTGCTGCCACCAGTAATAGAGAAACTGTTCATTGCGCTGGCGCGTCAAAGCCTCTTCCTGGGCAGCGCTCAGCACCAGTTCCCGGTGTGTCCGCTCAATGCGCCAGTCCGTCGCGTGCAGGTTGTTCAGTTGCTGCCAGCCGCTTGCACCTGTCGCTTGGCTGGCCCACGTCGCGCCGAACCAGCGCAGGGCATTGATCGGGCCCAGCCACAGGCTGAGGTCTTGCGCCGAGCAGGCCGCGAAGAAATAACTGGCAACGGTCGGGTTGCAGTAACGCAGCACGCCTTTGCGTTGCTGGTCGAACTTGACGATCAGCATCTGGCGCAAATGCGCGAGCACCGAGGGCGTGTCACAAGCGCTTTCGATCAGCAGGCCGGGCCACTCAGCCGGGGTTTTCTCGATCGCCTGAAGGAGTGTTGGCTGGTTGTTCAGCCTGACCAGCAGTGGGCTGTGCTCGGCGAAAGGGTTGAGTGACGTGCCGGCGAACAGCTTTTGGGTATCGGGATGTGTTGCGGTGCTGTAAAGGGTTTTGAGCTGAGCGGCGGGGCGCTCCAACAGAATCCAGGTGTTCATGGGCGATCTCCATAGCCCAGGGCTTTACGGCATTGGCAGTCGCTCAGCGGGCAGTCCTTCGGTGTTCCACCGCTGGGCATCTGGCAGAGTTCGATCAAGGCTTCGTCGCCGAGCAGTTGTTTGAGCAGGGCGGTTGAAACCGCTTCGGGCAGCGGTGGTTCGCTCGCGTCGAGCGCCACCGGGGTCGCTGCCATGAGCGGCATCGGTGCACCCCCTACCTGAATGGGAACGCTGCTGAAGATTCCCGCCGCGTTGAGCGTGATCCACGCGCCGCCGACCTGGAACGTGGCGCTGGCGCCGCCATCGATGACGATGTGTTGGCCGGCACTGGTGTGGATCTGCTGTTGAGCACTCAACCGATGACTGGTGGCGCGAACATGGCGGTCGCCATGCACCGTCAGGTGGTCGTCTTGGCGGATTTCCGTCAGCCGGTTGCCGTGGGTGATGCGCTGTTCTTCGGCGCGCAGTTCATGACGGGTGTTGCCCCCGACCACGACGCTGCGCTGGTTGTCGACTTGAACGCGTTCGTCGTTCAGTACGTGTTGTGTGTAATCACGCTGGGCACGGATGGAAATTTCCTCGGCGCCCTTGCGATCTTCGATGCGCAGTTCGTTGAATCCTTCGCCACCCGGGCTGCTTTGGGTCTTGAAGGTGCTTTGGGTTTTCTCGGCCGGGAGGTCGAGCGGGGGACGATTGGCGCCGTTGGACAGGCAGCCAACGATCAACGGTTTGTCCGGGTCGCCCTGATAGAAACCGACGATCACTTCCATGCCGACGCGGGGGATTAACACGCTGCCATAGCGGTCGTGCGCCCAGCCGCTGGCCACTCGTACCCAGCAACTGGAATGGTCGTTGTAGTCGCCGTCGCGATCCCAGGGAAACTGAATGCGGACGCGGCCGTATTCGTCGCAATGGATCTCTTCGCCGGGCGGGCCGCAAACCACCGCATGCTGATAGCCATTGATCGTGGTTTTGGGGTGCACCAGCGCGGGCCTGAAAGGCGTTTGCCACGGGGTCGCGATAAAAGTGTTGCGGTAGCCTTGGGAAAAGTCGTCGCTCGGGACGCTGGTGCTGGATTCTTCAAGCACTTGCGGTTGTTTTCCGGTGTGCATGACTTCGGTCAGCAACCACAAGTCGTTCCACTCCTGGCGCGGGTGGCCGGTCAGGGGCAGGAAATGGCCACTGAGCAGCATCGGCTGATCGCTGCGCCCGTTGGCTTGCCGATAATCGCTGCGGTGCCGTTCAAGGGCCCGTCGGGCGCGGTGCTTGCCGTGTTCGCGGTCGGTGAATTGGCCGGGAAAGCCGTAGTCTTCGAGCCGCAGCGGCGAAGGATCTTTCGCCGCGCTCTCCAATTGCAGCAACGGCTTTTCGAAGTCGTAGTCGCGACGGGTCACGGCAGTGGGGCGGGTTTCCAGCGCCAGGGTGAAGGCGTTGATCACCGGTTCATCGGCGACCATCGCGCTGTCCTGCAGGTAGGCGGTGGGGCGGTGGAGCCTGGGGAATACGGTTTGGTCATCGCCGAACACCAGCACATGCCCCTCGCGGCTATGCTCGAAGTGGTAATGCAGGCCTTCTTCTTCACAGAGCCGGTGCAGGAAATGCAGGCAACTTTCGCCGTACTGGACGCAGTAGTCCCGTGGGCGGTACTCCGTGCCGAGGGCGAAACGGTAGCTATTGCGCAGGATGCCGTGGCTTTCGAGGACCTGGGCGATGATCTGCGGCACGCTGAGTTTCTGGAATATTTTCTGATCGAAACGGTGACCCAGCCAGGCAAGGCCGGGCATCAGGCTGACTTGGTACTGGGTCAGGCGCTTGCCGGCGTCACCCTGGCCGACGCTGTAAACCTGGCCATGAATGCCGGCGCCGTGGTGGTCGAAACTGAGGAATGCCGGGCGATGCAGCAGGCTTTCCAGGTCCAGGTCGGGACGTTCGCTGACCAGTGTCAGATCGAAGCGAAAGGGTTGGCTGATGGCTTCCTTGCCGGTGAATTCAAGGACTTGCAGATCGTGGGTAAACCCCTCGATGTCCAGGAGGAAAGAGGCTTGGTTGGCAGGGCTGAACATCACACGTCCCTTGTGCTGATTTAGAAGGGCGGGACTGTGAAGGAGTGGATGCGAGGTTTATGCAGGGCGAATCTGTATCTCGTGTAGGAAGAGTACTTTTGCTTGCGGGGATTTTTCTTCGAGAAGTTTTCCTTCACTTGAGGCGGTCAAAACGCAATTGGACGGCATTCAGTCCGCCAGGCGGGCTGCCGTGACAGCTTGATTACGTTATACTCGCCGGCTTTCAAAAGTTCGCCAACGAGTGCTGCCCGCCATGGAAATCAACCCGATCCTTAACAGTATCAAGGACCTGTCCGAGCGCTCCGAAACTATTCGGGGGTATCTTTGACTACGATCAAAAGCATGAGCGTCTGACTGAAGTCAATCGCGAGCTTGAAGATCCGGCAGTCTGGAACAACCCGTCGTACGCACAGGAACTGGGTCGCGAGCGCTCGCTGCTGGCTCAGATCGTCGAAACCCTCGACGAAATGCACACCGGTCTGGCCGATGCCAAAGACCTGCTGCTGATGTCCGCCGAAGAAGAAGACCAGGCCGCCGTCGATGACGTCGCCGCCGAAGTCGAACGTCTGCGCGAATCCCTGGAAAAACTCGAATTCCGTCGCATGTTCAGCGGTGAGATGGACGCCAACAACGCCTACCTGGACATCCAGGCCGGCTCCGGCGGCACCGAGGCCCAGGACTGGGCCAACATCCTGCTGCGCATGTACCTGCGCTGGGCTGACAAACGCGGTTTCGACGCGACCATCATGGAATTGTCGGCCGGTGAAGTCGCCGGTATCAAAGGCGCCACGGTCCACATCAAGGGTGAATACGCCTTTGGCTGGTTGCGTACCGAGATCGGCGTGCACCGTCTGGTGCGCAAGAGCCCGTACGACTCCGGCAACCGTCGCCACACCTCGTTCTCGGCCGTGTTCGTGTCGCCGGAAATCGACGACAACATCGAAATCGACATCAACCCGTCGGACCTGCGCATCGACACCTATCGCTCCTCCGGTGCCGGTGGTCAGCACGTAAACACCACCGACTCGGCCGTACGTATCACCCACGTACCGTCCAACACCGTGGTCAGTTGCCAGAACGAACGCTCCCAGCACGCCAACAAAGACACCGCGATGAAAATGTTGCGGGCGCGCTTGTACGAGCAGGAAGTGCAGAAACGCAACGCCGCTTCCCAGGCCCTGGAAGACACCAAGTCCGATATCGGCTGGGGTCACCAGATTCGCTCTTACGTGCTCGATGCGTCGCGAATCAAGGATTTGCGCACTAACATCGAACGCAGTGACTGCGACAAGGTGCTCGACGGCGACATCGACGAATACCTGGTAGCAAGCTTGAAACAAGGGCTTTAAGGCCAGCGCTACAGGGGCGTCACCACGTCCCTGTAGGAGCGAGGCTTGCCCGCGAACCCCGGCGAATGCCGGGGGCAACGAACCTGATGGAATATCTAAAGACATGAGCGACCTAGAACTCGACCCGCAAGCCCTGCAACAGGAAGAAAACTCCCTGATCGCCCTGCGCAAGGAAAAGCTGGCTGCCGAGCGCGCCAAGGGCAATGCCTTCCCGAACGACTTCCGCCGTGAAAACTACTGCGAAGACTTGCAGAAGCAGTACGCGGACAAGACCAAGGAAGAGCTGGCAGAGGCTGCAATCCCGGTCAAGGTTGCCGGTCGCATCATGCTCAACCGTGGCTCGTTCATGGTGATCCAGGACATGACCGGGCGCATCCAGGTTTACGTCAACCGTAAAACCCTGTCCGAAGACACCCTGGCCGCGGTGAAAACCTGGGACATGGGCGACATCATTGCCGCCGTTGGTACCCTGGCCCGTTCCGGCAAGGGCGACCTGTACGTCGAAATGACCGAAGTGCGCCTGCTGACCAAATCCCTGCGTCCGCTGCCGGACAAACACCACGGCCTGACCGACACCGAGCAGCGCTACCGTCAGCGCTACGTTGACCTGATCGTCAACGAAGACGTGCGCAAGACCTTCCGCGTGCGTTCGCAGGTGATTGCGCACATCCGCAGCTTCCTGATGCAGCGCGACTTCCTGGAAGTCGAAACCCCGATGCTGCAAACCATCCCGGGTGGCGCGGCGGCCAAGCCGTTTGAAACGCACCACAACGCCCTGGACCTGGAAATGTTCCTGCGTATCGCGCCTGAGCTGTACCTCAAGCGTCTGGTCGTCGGTGGTTTCGAGAAAGTCTTCGAGATCAACCGCAACTTCCGTAACGAAGGCGTTTCGACCCGTCACAACCCTGAATTCACCATGTTGGAGTTCTACCAGGCGTACGCCGACTACGAAGACAACATGGACCTGACCGAAGAGCTGTTCCGCGAACTGGCTCTGTTGGTTCTGGGCAGCACCGACGTGCCTTACGGCGAGAAAGTGTTCCACTTCGGCGAACCGTTCGTGCGTCTGTCGGTATTCGACTCGATCCTCAAGTACAACCCTGAGCTGACCGCCGACGACCTGACCGACATCGACAAGGCCCGCGCCATCGCCAAGAAGGCCGGCGCCAAGGTGCTGGGCTTCGAGGGCCTGGGCAAATTGCAGGTGATGATTTTCGAAGAGCTGGTCGAGCACAAGCTGGAACAGCCGCACTTCATTACCCAGTACCCGTTCGAAGTGTCGCCGCTGGCTCGTCGCAACGATGACAACCCGAACGTCACTGACCGTTTCGAATTGTTCATCGGTGGTCGCGAAATCGCCAACGCCTACTCCGAGTTGAACGACGCGGAAGACCAAGCCGAGCGCTTCATGGCCCAGGTGGCCGACAAGGACGCCGGCGACGACGAAGCCATGCACTACGACGCCGACTTCGTTCGCGCGCTGGAGTACGGCATGCCGCCAACGGCCGGTGAAGGGATCGGCATCGATCGCCTGGTGATGTTGTTGACCAACTCACCGTCGATCCGCGACGTGATCCTGTTCCCGCACATGCGGCCGCAAGCGTAAACGTTTCAGTTAAAAAGCCGCCTAAAACAGGCGGCTTTTTATTGCCTGTCTGGTACAAACGTATCAATTGGTTACTTTTGACGTAAAAGGGATGACTTGTCGTGAATCGTGCATTGGCTCAAGAAGGTGCAGCGGGTATCGCCACTGCGGTCGCTGAAAGCGTTCAGTACCAGGGCCGCAAGGCCAGCCGACAGGGCAGCGAACAGCGTCGACAGGACATTCTCGATGCCGCCATGCGCATTGTCGTGCGCGATGGTGTGCGGGCGGTGCGTCACCGCGCGGTGGCGGCAGAGGCCGAAGTGCCGTTGTCGGCCACCACTTACTATTTCAAGGATATCGATGACTTGCTCACCGATACCTTCGCCCAATACGTGGAACGCAGCGCCGCCTACATGGGCAAGCTGTGGGCCAGCAATGAAGGGCTGCTGCGCGAGATGGTGGTCAGTGGCGATGGCACGCCGCAATCGCGCTCGCAGTTGGCGGACGATATTGCGCGACTGATGGCGGACTACGTTCACCGGCAGTTGATCAACCGTCGCGAACACTTGATGGCCGAGCAGGCGTTCCGCCAGGAAGCGCTGTTGAACCCGCGCCTGGCGCTGCTGGTGCGTTCCCATCAGCAAATTCTGTTGCAGGGCACCTGCCAACTTTTTGAAGTCTTGGGTTCCCGTGAACCCCAACAAGATGCCAAGGTGTTGACGGCGATTATCGGACGGATGGAATATCAGGGCCTGCTCAATGGTGCCGAGCCTGCGACCGAAGCGGAAATGCTCGATATCCTCACGCGCTACATGCATTTGGTCTTGGCGTCGGTGTAATCCCGCATCCCCCGTAGGAGCTGCCGCAGGCTGCGATCTTTTGATCTTGATCTCTGGACATCGCGACAAAGCAAGATCAAAAGATCGCAGCCTGCGGCAGCTCCTACAGGTACGCGTGTGTTCATAGGGAGTGTTGAATGAAAGCCTGGCGCGTCGTGGTGATCGCCTTGTCGTTCCTGCTGCTCAGTGGCTGCCTGGTGACCTTCAAGGAACCGCTGCCTTCGAGCGACCCCGCGCCCAAAGGATTGCTCGGCAAATGGACCAGCACCAACGCCTGGGGTGAGCCGATGAACCTTGAGCTGAGGCGCATCGGCGACAACCGCTACCAGGCCGTCAGTTACTTCAAGGCCAAGCCCCGGGAGCGCGAAGCCTATCCCTTCACGGTGTCCCGTCACGGCAATCGCTGGTACCTGTCGGCCGCCGTGCCGGCCAGGTTCGGCGGGCATTTCACCATTGCCGGGTTCGAACTCAACGAAAAGCATGAACTGGTGGTCTACAACCTCGACCTCGAACAGATCAACCAGGCCATGGGGCAAAAAGTCCTTACGGGCGAAGGCTTCCAGACCGACGACGGCGACGGTGTGCTGATCAATACCGGCCTGGAGCAGGTCTTCGCTTACCTCGACGACCCGGCCAATTCCGATGTGTTCGTCGAAGCGGTGCGCTATCAGCGCCTGGCCAACGCCAAAGCTAACGTTAAATAAATCCAGCACGTAACGGTTTGACTACAGGAGTTTCGGGTGGACGATTACCAGCAGACGATACGCATTTTGTCCGATCGCATAGTGCTGGCGCAGACGCCGATTCGCGTCCTCGATGCGGTCAAGTGGGACGACAACATCCGCAAGGGTTTCCTCAAGGCCAAGGGCAAGGAAATGCCGGCCGTGGACCGCGACTATTATCTGAACCGGCCACTGTCCTTCGACTCCAGCAAGGTGAAACTGGAATTCCAGAACATCGAGCGCGACATCACCCGCCAGCTCGGCCAGTTCAACCCGGTCGGGCAGATCATGCGTCGCATGTGCAAGGAATACCGGATGGTGGTGCGCATGCTCGAAGCGCGCGGCACCGAGGATTTCGGGCTGATTTCCCAGGAGCTGTATGGCGCCGCGTCCGACGCGTTCCACGCTGGCGACCCGACCCTGGCCGACCTGGGCCTGATGCTCTCGGATTACCTGAACAACATCGATGGCCGTGGCGACCTCAAGGATGAACCGAAAATCCTCACCGCCAAGGACGCCGTGCACCTGCTGCAAACGCGGTTGAACAAGGTGTTTGGCGAGGCCGAGGAAACCATTCGGGTGTTCGAGTCCGACGGGATCGTCGCCGATGCGGCGGCGGGCGCCGACTACATCAAGATCCGCGCCGATGCGATGTTCAACGACCGTGACGTGCGCGCCCTGGAAGTCCACGAAGGCCTGGTGCACGTGGGCACCACCCTCAATGGTTTGAACCAGCCGATCTGCACCTTCCTGTCCAAGGGCCCGCCATCGTCGACGGTGACCCAGGAAGGCCTGGCGATCCTGATGGAAATCATCACCTTCGCCTCGTACCCGAGCCGCTTGCGCAAACTGACCAACCGCACCCGCGCGATTCACATGGTCGAGGAGGGCGCGGACTTCTTGCAGGTGTTCGAGTTCTTCCGTGAGCAAGGCTTTGAAATGGCCGAAAGCTACGGCAACGCCAGTCGGGTGTTCCGTGGTTCGGTGCCGAACGGTCTGCCATTCACCAAAGACTTGTCCTACCTCAAGGGCTTTATCATGGTTTACAACTACATTCAGTTGGCCGTGCGTAAAGGCAAGCTGGAGCAGATACCGCTGCTGTTTTGCGGCAAGACCACGCTGGAAGACATGCGCACCTTGCGCCAACTGGTGGACGAAGGCCTGGTGGTGCCGCCCAAGTATTTGCCGGATCAGTTCCGCGACTTGAACGCACTGTCGGCGTGGATGTGCTTCTCCAACTTCCTCAATCACTTGAGCCTGGACCGGATCGAAGCGGATTACTCCAATATCCTGTAGTCACCACAACCTCTGTAGGAGCGAGGCTTGCCCGCGAAGAACGATGACACGGTGTATCTGAAAGACCGAGTTGCACCCTTCGCGAGCAAGCTTCGCTCCTACGGTTAGTCATCAATTTTTTGCGAGGTTTCAACGGATGAGAATCCTCGGCATCCTCTGCTTGCTCCTGGCCCTTGGCGGTTGCAGCTCGCTGCTGTTCTACCCCGAGCCGGGCCAGCCGTTCACTCCGGACAAAGCCAAACTCGAATTTCGCGACGTCACCCTGACCACCGCCGACGGTCTGAAACTGCACGGCTGGTGGCTGCCGGTGGCCAAAGGCGTCGAAGTCAAAGGCACGGTGCTGCACTTGCACGGCAACGGCGGCAACCTGTCGTATCACCTCGGCGGGAGCTGGTGGTTGCCCAAAGAGGGTTACCAAGTGTTGCTGGTGGACTATCGCGGTTATGGCCTGTCCGAAGGCAAACCGAGCCTGCCGGCGATCTATCAGGACATCGACGCCGCGTTCAAATGGCTCGACCAGGCCCCCGAGGTCAAGGGCAAGCCTTTGATCGTTCTGGGCCAGAGCCTCGGTGGTTCGATGGCCGTGCATTACCTGGTCCAGCACCCGGAACGCCAGCCTCAACTCAAAGCCTTGGTCCTCGACGGTGCGCCCGCCAGTTACCGGGATGTCGGTCGATTCGCCCTGACCACCTCGTGGCTGACCTGGCCGTTCCAAGTGCCGCTGTCGTGGCTGGTGCCGGACGGCGACAGTGCGATCAACTCCATGGCGCAGCTCAAAGGCGTGCCAAAACTGATCTACCACAGCATCGACGACAACCTCGTGCCCCTTTCCAACGGCATCCGGCTGTATCAAGCTGCGCCGCCACCGAGGGTCCTGCAACTGACCCGTGGCGGTCACGTGCAGACCTTCGCCGACCCGGTCTGGCGCCAGGTGATGCTGCGCTATCTCGAAGACCCGCAACATTTCAACGGTCTGCGCCGCCTGGGTGAAATCCCGAATTACCCGGTGCCCGTCCATTCAAAAGATGAACCACCAGAGAGTCCGCAATGAGTGAAGAACGTAACGCCATCCCGATGATCCTCACCGGTATCTGCACCATCCTCGGCACCGTCGGGGTGCTCTGGTACTACGGTTACCTGCACTTCGCCAAACCCGAGGATGCGTTGCTGCTCAACGAATTCACCATGCTCAAGACCGTGCCGGGCGAAGACTACAAAATTGCCCTGGAACCGGCCCCGCAAGTCGCGCAGTGCGTCGATGGTGTGCTGGTGTTGTTCGACACCGAACAGAAAGGTCTGACCGGCGTATTGATTAACGGCCAGAAAAAAGCCGTGCGTTGCATGGGGCAGGAAACACCGCAGAAGCTTGAGCCGTAACGTAGCCTTAAAAGATCGCAGCCTCGTTGCACTCGACAGCTCCTACACAGCCAGCGTACTTCTGTAGGCACTGTGTAGGAGCTGTCGAGTGCAACGAGGCTGCGATCTTTTGATCCAAAAAAAGCCCCGCCTGATCAAATCAGGCGGGGCTTTTGCGTTCCAGCGTAACGCTTAGTTCGAGCTAACCGCCGAACGTGGCATCACTGGCTGGTTGTCGTTGGAAATGGTCACTTCCACCCGACGGTTCATCGCACGGCCCGACGCGCTGCCGTTCTCGGCAACCGGGTATTCCTTGCCATAACCCTGGGCGACGATGCGTGCTGGATCAACGCCCATTTTCACCAGTGCCATGCGCACGGAATCGGCGCGACGCTCCGACAACGTCTGATTGTGACCAGCGCTACCGGTGCTGTCGGTATAGCCTTCGACAATCACTTTGCGGTCCGGGTTTTCCTGGAGGAACTGCGCCAGTTTGTTGATGTTCACCAGACCGCTGGACTTCAGGTCCGCACGGTCGGTGGCGAACAGCACGTCACCGAACGTTACCAAGGTGCCGCGATCGGTTTGCTTGGCGTTCAAGCTGTCTTGCAGTTGCTTGATCTGCTGATCACGGGCATCCAGACGGGCCTGGGCACGTTGGGCGGCGGCGTTTTTCAGATTGGCCTCAGCGGTGCGCAGGGCGATGGTCTGCTTGGCCACTTCCACGCGCTGATTGGTCAGGTAAGCCAGTTGGTCAACCTTGGCCTGGTCCTGTTTGTCCTGGTAAGCCTTGTCGGCCTTGTCCAGGTAATCGCTGGCGTCTTTGGTCTCAAGGGCCGCGACTTTGCTCGCTTGCGGGTTGGCTTGCAGGCCGGAGTAGTTGACGCGGGCCTGTTCCAGGTTCGCGTTCGGCGGGGTGGAGCAGGCAGCCAGGGCAACGCTTGCGGCCAGGAGAGCGGGGATCATCAATTGTTTACGCATAATGGTTCGTCCTTTCTATCGATAAGAGCTTCAGGCGTGTGGTCCGGATGCGCGCTTACTGCACAGTGCGCTGACTTTCCTGACGCAGTTCCTGAACACCTTTCTGGGAATCCTTCACAGCCTGTTCGGCTTTCATTGCCTGGGCCTTGCGTTCAGCGACGCGAGCGTCCCATTCGGCTTGCTCGGCGAGGGTGCGGGCTTCGTCATACTTTTTGTCGTGCATGGCGATTTCGGCTTGTTTGAGCTTGTCCTGGGCGGACTTCATTTCCACGGCGGCGAATTCGGTACCGCCAGCGCTGACGGCGCTGTTCACGGCCGATTGGGTCACGGCGTATTGCTCGGTCGGCGGGTTGCCAGCGCAACCGGCCAGAACGAAAGTGCTGCCGATGGCCAGTGCAGCCAGTTTCAGACCGCGCAGGTGGGCAAACGAGGATTTGGCAGTGCTGGTCTTCATGGTCTTCAACTCCATTGGATATCTCCTGAAAAACATCTAAATCCATCCTGGTGTGAGGAGCCGTAACCGAATTTCAAAACGTGAAATGAAACGGCCGTACCAGGCGTGGTTACTGGGTACGACCCGAGGCGTTTTTCAAAAGTTCAGAGAAGATGGCCAAACGCCTAAAAAAACTTTGACCGAACGGACAAGGCTCTAAACCGGGAACTTTGGCGATGGGGTGCGGTATTTCCAGCTTTTTCAAGGCCAGGAAATACGCCATTTTTGAAGGGCGTCAGAGACCAATGTGGGAGCGGGCTTGCTCGCGAAAGCGGTGTGTCAGTCGACATTTACTTCAACGGACACGGCCTCTTCGCGAGCAAGCCCGCTCCCACAGGTTTTGCGCCGGGATCAATGTTTTTGCTTGTCGTTACCGGCTGATAAGTCATGCAAATGCCGACGGGACAACGCGAGAAAACGCGGGGTCGGGCCGACGTCTTCGTACAGCGGATCGCCTTCTTCGTCAGTGGCGACCACGGTCTGTCCTTTCACGTACGGGAAGCTCGCTTCGAGTTCTTCCAGTGCCGCGCCGATCAACTCGCCCAGCAGTTCTTCGGGATGCCGTTTAGGGTACATCTCGGTGATCGCGGCCAGCCGGGCGGCGGCTTCCACGTCCAGGTGAATCGTGTAGCCAGTGTCGGTCAGGCGACCCTTGGCGTTTTCTTCCCAATGCTGGGCTAGCTCGCGAATTTTCATAATGACCTCATGGCGCACCTGCTCGTGGCAGGCAGGATGAATGCCGGGTTCGGCCGGCGGCAGCCGTTGTACGGCGTACTGTTGAGACTAGCTTTAACGCCTAAGGTTTAAAGTCCCTTCGTCGTTTGCTTGTAAGAAGCGCTTTGCAGCGGCACTCTTGGAGCTCTTAGCCGCCCGGATTTTTCGCTGGAGAACTGCTGATGACCGATATTGATGCACGCTTGCGCGAGGACGTTCACCTGTTGGGTGAGCTGTTGGGCAACACCATTCGTGAACAGTACGGGGACGGTTTTCTCGACAAGATCGAGCAGATCCGCAAAGGCGCCAAGGCTGACCGTCGCGGTTCGATGGACGCCGAACTCAGCGCCAGCCTCAACCAGTTGAGCGAAGACGAGTTGCTGCCGGTGGCGCGGGCGTTCAACCAGTTTCTCAACCTGGCCAATATCGCCGAGCAATATCAGCTGATTCACCGCCGCGAAGAGTCGAAGCCGGCACCGTTCGAGGCCCGGGTGCTGCCAGAACTGCTCGCCCGTTTGCGCGCCGAAGGCCATAGCGCCGAATCCCTGGCCCGGCAACTCGGTCGGCTGGAAATCGAACTGGTACTGACCGCGCACCCCACCGAAGTGGCGCGCCGCACCCTGATCCAGAAATACGACGCCATCGCCGCGCAACTGGCCGCCCAGGATCACCGCGACCTGACCAGCGCCGAGCGCGAGCAGATCCAGGCGAAATTGCAGCGCCTGATCGCCGAAGCCTGGCACACCGAGGAAATCCGCCGCACCCGCCCGACCCCCGTTGATGAAGCCAAGTGGGGCTTCGCAGTGATCGAGCATTCGCTGTGGCAAGCCATTCCCAACTATTTGCGCAAGGCTGATCATGCGCTGCACGCCGCGACGGGCCTGCGTTTGCCATTGGAGGCGGCGCCGATTCGCTTCGCTTCGTGGATGGGCGGCGACCGTGACGGCAACCCGAATGTCACCGCGTCGGTCACCCGCGAAGTGCTGTTGCTGGCGCGCTGGATGGCCGCTGATTTGTACCTGCGCGATGTCGATCACCTGGCGGCCGAGTTGTCGATGCAGCAGGCCAGCGAAGCCCTGAAAGACAAGGCCGGCGACAGCGCCGAGCCATATCGTGCAGTGCTCAAGCAATTGCGTGACCGCTTGCGGGCGACGCGCAACTGGGCTCAGGCCTCTTTGAAAGTCAGTACCCCGGCACCGGCCGATGTGCTGCAAAACAATCGTGATCTGCTCGATCCGCTGGAGTTGTGTTTCAACTCGCTGCATGAGTGCGGCATGGGCGTGATTGCCGACGGTCCGCTGCTCGATTGCCTGCGTCGGGCGGTGACCTTCGGCCTGTTCCTGGTGCGCCTCGACGTGCGCCAGGATTCGTCGCGGCACACGGCGGCCATGACCGAAATCACCGATTACCTGGGCCTCGGTCGCTATGAAGACTGGAGCGAGGAAGAGCGCATCGCTTTCCTGATGCGTGAGCTGAACAACCGTCGACCGTTGCTGCCGGCGTACTTCAAACCGTCCGCCGACACCGCCGAAGTGCTGGCGACTTGCCGGGAAGTCGCCGCCGCACCGGGGGCGTCCCTCGGCTCGTATGTGATCTCCATGGCCGGCGCTGCTTCTGACGTGCTGGCGGTGCAACTGTTGCTCAAAGAGTCCGGCGTATTGCGGCCAATGCGCGTGGTGCCGCTGTTCGAAACCCTCGCCGACCTCGACAACGCGGGCCCGGTGATCGAAAAACTGTTGCTGCTGCCGGGCTATCGCGCGCGCCTGCAAGGGCCGCAGGAAGTGATGATTGGTTATTCCGACTCGGCCAAGGACGCCGGCACCACGGCGGCGGCCTGGGCGCAGTATCGGGCGCAGGAACGTTTGGTGGATATTTGCCGCGAGCAACAAGTGGAACTGCTGTTGTTCCACGGTCGCGGTGGCACCGTGGGTCGTGGCGGCGGTCCGGCGCACGCGGCGATTCTGTCGCAGCCGCCGGGGTCGGTGGCGGGGCGTTTCCGCACCACCGAGCAGGGGGAAATGATCCGTTTCAAATTCGGCCTGCCGGACATCGCCGAGCAAAACCTCAATCTGTATCTGGCGGCGGTGCTCGAAGCCACGTTACTGCCTCCACCACCGCCGGAGCCGGCCTGGCGTCACCTGATGGACGAATTGGCCGCCGATGGGGTCAAGGCTTACCGCGCCGTGGTGCGGGAAAATCCGCAGTTTGTGGAGTACTTCCGCCAGTCCACGCCGGAGCAGGAACTCGGTCGTCTGCCGCTGGGCAGCCGTCCGGCCAAGCGCCGCGCCGGCGGGATTGAGAGCCTGCGGGCGATTCCGTGGATCTTCGGCTGGACCCAGACGCGCCTGATGTTGCCAGCCTGGCTCGGCTGGGAAGCGGCGCTCAGCAAGGCGCTGGAACGGGGTGAAGGTGAATTGCTGGGGCAGATGCGCGAGCAGTGGCCGTTCTTCCGTACCCGCATCGATATGCTGGAAATGGTCCTGGCCAAGGCTGACGCCGACATCGCCCGGTCTTACGACGAGCGGCTGGTCGAGCCGGATCTGCTGCCTTTAGGTGCGCACTTACGCGACCTATTGTCGCAGGCGTGTGCGGTGGTCCTTGGGTTGACTGGTCAGTCGCAGCTACTGGCACATAGCCCTGACACCCTGGAATTCATTCGCCTGCGCAACACCTACCTCGACCCGCTTCATCTATTGCAGGCCGAGTTGTTGGCCCGTTCGCGACAGCAGGAAGTGGCCCAGGGCAGCCCGGTAGAACAGGCGCTACTGGTGTCTGTGGCGGGGATTGCCGCCGGTTTGCGAAATACCGGCTAAGGTTTTGCTCTTGGGGCCGGGTGCCTGGCACATAGCCCCGGTGCCGTTGGGCGAAGGGTTGAAAAGGTCTGGCAGGCGACAGTTAGTGACGGGGTTGCGACTTGGCTCACCCCGTCCCAAGGTCGCAACCGGCGCGGGTTTCTCCGACTTTCGGCGGCTTGTGTGGGCAGGGCCTGCTGTGTATCTTGATCAGCCTTTGGCCGTTTGGGCGGTCACGACCCTATTTTTGAGATTGGCCCCACGAGGCGAATCTGACGTTATCTATATAAAAAATTGAGGAGCACATCGATGCGCGTCATTCTGCTGGGAGCTCCCGGGGCCGGTAAAGGTACTCAGGCTAAGTTCATCACCGAGAAATTCGGCATTCCGCAAATCTCCACTGGCGACATGCTGCGTGCAGCCGTCAAGGCCGGCACCGAGCTGGGCCTGATCGCCAAAAGCGTCATGGACAGCGGTGGTCTGGTTTCCGATGACCTGATCATCAACCTGGTTAAAGAACGCATCAGCCAGGCGGATTGCGCCAACGGCTTCCTGTTCGACGGTTTCCCGCGCACCATTCCCCAGGCTGAAGCCCTGGTGAAAGCCGGCGTGGAACTGGACAACGTGGTCGAAATCGCCGTCGACGACGAAGAGATCGTTCAGCGGATCGCCGGTCGTCGCGTTCACGAGGCCAGCGGCCGCGTTTACCACACCGTCTACAACCCGCCAAAAATCGCCGGCAAAGACGACATCACCGGTGAAGAACTGGTACAGCGCAAGGACGACACGGAAGAAACCGTGCGCCATCGTCTGTCGGTCTACCATTCCCAGACCAAGCCACTGGTAGCGTTCTACCAGAACCTGGCCGCTGATCAGGGCAAACCGAAGTACAGCCACATTGCTGGCGTGGGCTCGGTTGAAGCGATCACCGGCAAGGTGCTTGAAGCGCTGAGCTGAAAAGTCTGAATCGCTTCATCTTCTACGGCCCGCTTGCGGGCCGTAGTTGTTTATACTGGCGCACTTTTTCTGATCCCTCTTTTTTCTAACTCTCTCTTACGGAAACATCGATGAGCACCTTGCTGGCCCTGGACACCGCGACTGAAGCTTGCTCCGTTGCCTTGCTGCATGACGGCAAGGTGACGAGCCATTACGAGGTGATCCCGCGCCTGCACGCGCAGAAGCTGCTGCCGATGATCCAGCAATTGCTCGCCGACGCCGGGAACACCCTGCAAGCGGTGGACGCCATCGCTTTTGGTCGCGGGCCGGGCGCTTTTACCGGCGTGCGGATCGCCGTCGGTGTGGTGCAAGGTCTAGCGTTTGCCCTGGAGTGCCCGGTGTTGCCGGTGTCGAACCTGGCGGTGCTGGCCCAGCGCGCTTATCGCGAGCACGGTGTCAGCCAGGTCGCGGCGGCCATCGATGCACGCATGGATGAGGTGTATTGGGGCTGCTACCGCGAAACCGCCGGTGAGATGCGCCTGGTGGGCAATGAAGCCGTGTTGCCGCCGGAAGTCGCGGCACTGCCGGCCGACGCCAGCGGCGAATGGTTCGGCGCGGGCACCGGTTGGGGGTATGCCGAGCGCATCGGCGTCAACCTGACCGGGCAGGACGCGGGGATGTTGCCCCATGCCGAAGACCTGCTGACCCTGGCGCGGTTTGCCTGGGAGCGGGGCGAGGCGATTGTGGCGGATGAGGCGCAGCCGGTTTACCTGCGCGATAAAGTCGCGACGCCCAAGGCGCGGTAATTCTTCTGAGTCGAGTTGGTTTCATCGCGGGCAAGCCTTGCTCCTACGGGTTGATGGTGCGCGCGGATTTTGTGTACACCCCAAACCTGTAGGAGCAAGGCTTGCCCGCGATAGCGATCTCCCGGATACCACCAATCGTCAGTTTCTACAGGCCGGCTTTAAACCTTTTTCCTTTTATGTGTTCTAGTTATCACTCGACAGTTTGCGAAGTGGGTAATGCGCCACTAAACTGCCATCACTGATACCGAGCATTCAATTATGCGTATAGACGGCCTTTCCTCTCAGTCGTACCCCATCAAGCGAAAGCCACGCAAAGGCAACGTCGCGCTGGATGAATCCGTCGATGACATCGATGGCGAGCTGGAAATCCCGTCCGAAGAACAACTGGCCGCCCGCGCCGCCAAGGCGTCTGCGCAACGCCTGAGCAATCTCCCCGCCCGTCAGCAAGACATGATTTACCACCGCGCCATGAGCAAAAGCGTGGCGATGGCCCTGGCCAGCTACCTGAGCACCGCCGGTTTTGTCGATTGGGACGCTGATGTGCTGGGTCTCGACCTGTACATCTGATGCTGTTGCCTTACTACCTCGGTTGCCCGTCCTGGAGTGAAAACGC
The DNA here is from genome assembly GCF_037049705.1 of Janthinobacterium sp. LPB2021202312-11-4. Lineage (NCBI taxonomy): Bacteria > Pseudomonadati > Pseudomonadota > Betaproteobacteria > Burkholderiales > Oxalobacteraceae > Janthinobacterium > Janthinobacterium sp. LPB2021202312-11-4. The sequence goes on from NZ_JBAGKV010000006.1 coordinate 21,318, forward strand.
CTGGCGCGACTACCTCTACCCGCAAGACGCCAAACCCGCCGAATTTCTCAAACTCTATTCCCAAGTGTTCAACGCCGTTGAAGGCAATACGACCTTCTACGCGAGCCCGGCCGCCGCCACCGTGCAGCGCTGGGCCGAGACCATGCCCGAGCACTTTCGCTTCACCGCCAAATTCCCCGGCGACATCAGCCACAGCGGTGATTTGCGTGAACAACTGACCGCTGTCGAAACCTTCCTGCAATTGCTCAGCCCCCTCGGCGAGCGGGTGTCGCCGCTCTGGCTGCAATTGTCGAAAAGCTTCACCCCGCAACGTTTGTCGGAGTTGGCCGGTTTTATTGACGCCGTGGACCGTCCGCTGGCGGTGGAAGTGCGGCATGACGCGTTCTTCGCCAAGGGCGATGCTGAAAAAATGCTCAATCGCCTGCTGCTGGATCGCGGGGTCGAGCGTATCTGCCTCGATCCGCGCGCGCTGTTCAGCTGCATTTCTACTGAGCCTTCGGTGCTTCACGCCCAATCGAAAAAGCCCAAAGTGCCACCGCGCCCGGCCGCGTTTACGCAGTTTCCGCAGGTGCGGTTTATCGGCCATCCGCAACTGGAGGCCAACGATCCGTTCCTGGTGCCCTGGGTCGAGAAAATCGCCGGGTGGATTGAAGAGGGCCGCACGCCGTATATCTTCCTGCACACCGCCGACAACCTGCTGGCGGCGAAACTGGCGCAACGTTTTCACGCACAACTGATGCTGCGTTTGCCTGGCTTGCCGGCGCTGCCTGAGCTATACAGAGAACCCGCCGCCGAGCAGCTTGGTTTGCTCTGAGGCGGATTTTTCCTCTTCTCAGGAGCCTGCCAATGGATGCGCAAACCCTTCGAGCCCAGGCGTTCAAAGCGTTGCATGAACGCGCGGGGGCTTTTGTCATTCCCAACCCGTGGGACGCCGGCTCGGCGAAGATGCTCGCCAGCCTTGGCTTCGAGGCGCTGGCGACTACCAGCGCCGGTTACGCTTTTTCCAATGCTCGGCCCGATGGCGGATTGTCCCTGGACGACACGTTGGCGAACGTCCGGGCGATTGTCGCGGCGACGGATTTGCCCGTTGCGGTGGATCTGGAAAACGGTTTCGCCGACGATCCGGCGGAATGCGCCCAGAGTATTTTGCGTGCCGCTGAGGCGGGGGCGGTCGGTGGATCAATCGAAGACGCCACCGGCCGTGAAGAAGCGCCGATCTATTGCTTCGAACATGCCGTGGCCCGTGTCGAGGCGGCCGTGAAAGCGGCTCGCAGCCTGCCGTTCCCGTTCATGCTGACCGCTCGTGCCGAGAACTTCCTGCACGGCAATCCTGACCTCGCTGACACCATCCGCCGCTTGCAAGCGTTCTCCGAAGCCGGCGCCGATGTGCTTTACGCGCCGGGCTTGCGCAGTGCTGAAGACGTGTTGGCGGTGGTTCGCGCCGTGGCGCCAAAACCGGTCAATGTGTTGATGTCCGGCGGGCTCAAATTGACGGTCGAGCAGTTGAGCGAGATGGGCGTCAAACGCATCAGCGTCGGCTCGGCCCTGGCGTTGGCGGCCTATGGCGAATTCTTCCGCGCGGCTGAAGAGATCAAGACGTCGGGCACCTTCAGCTTCACGTCGCGCTCCATGCCCTACGCGAAGGCCAATCAGTTTTTCAAAGACTGACGATGCGGTTTGCCAAGGGATTGCTGCTGGTGGTGTTGCTTGTCGGTGCGGCGGGGTTGAGCGTCTGGCGCGGCTGGATTGCCGTGCCGGCGCAATGGAACCCTTGGGCGCCACTGGACGTGAACGACGCGCCGAACTTGCTGACCCGCTACAAGCTGATGCGCCTGCGCGATGATCCGCAGTTGTGCGATCAGGTGCTGGCCAGCTCCGGTTTGCGCGTCAACCGCCAAGCCGACAGCCCGGGCGGGGACTGCCCGTTGACCAACACCCTGCGCGTTCAGGGCGGCGAGGTGGCCCTGAGCAGCAGTTTCCTCGCCAGTTGTCCGTTGGCGGTGGCGTTCGCCCTGTTCGAACGCCACGCTCTGCAGCCAGCGTCTCAGGCGGTGTACGGCCAGGCCGTGACGCGGGTCGATCACCTCGGCAGTTTCGCCTGTCGCAACATGTACAACCGCGAGAACGGCGCTCGCAGCCAACATGCCAGCGCCAACGCCCTGGATATCGCCGGTTTTCGCCTGGCCGATGGCCGAACCATCAACGTGCTCAAGGATTGGCCCAAGGATGATCAGGACGCGCGGTTTCTACGGCAGGTGCGCGACGGCGCCTGCGACATGTTCAGTGTGGTGTTGAGCCCGGACTACAACGCCGCCCATCGCAATCACTTTCATCTGGATGTGGGGCCGTGGTGGGTGTGTCGCTGAGAGATTCTGAGGGATCAGGCGGCGATGCGCAGGTTCTGCAGAACGATCGGGCGTGCCCAGCCGTTATCGAAATCGAGTTGTTTCTGTTGCTCCACCAACTCTTCGGGCGAGAACGGTGGGAACGGTTTGTCCAGCAGATGCAGTTCAAACTCGGCGATAGGCAGGTGCAATGGACGCGGTTGTGGCGCCGGGCCGGCTTCGGGCACAGGCTGGCCGGCGGTGAGTACGATCGGACGCACCCAACCGCTTTCGAAGTTCTGTTGTTGCTGCTGAGCGACGATTTCTTCCGGCGGGAATGGCGGGAACGGTTTGTCGGCCAGATCCATTTCGAACTCGGCAATCGGCAGGAATAGCGGCTCTGGCGGCTTGACCTGGGTTTCTTTCACATCGCATTCACGCTGGGACACGATGTGCGCGTAGAGCTCGCTGCCGACGGTCGGCTCGACCGGGCTTTCCAGATCCACCGGTGGGAAGGTCCCGCACGCCGGCACCACATCGCTCGACTGTTCGGCCAGGGCCTGGGCAAAAAAATCCTGCCACAGGTGACTGACGCCGCTCAGTGCTTGGGAGTTTCGCAGGCCATAATCGCCATGACGCGATATATAGCCAACGGATGTGGTTTGAATGTCTGACATTTTTCTCGGTCGACGCTCAGCTCTGGCAAAATGCTCGATAGTTTTGTTATCGGACGTTTTTTGCCGATCATTAATTTTTTGAGCACCTTTTCCCATGATTGAACAACCCGCGGCCTGCCGCATCCATGTCGAGGCCTCGGCCCCGGCGTTTCAGCCACAGGCCGAGCAATGGGCCGAGCGCCTGGGCTTGCCTTTGCAGGTGGATGACGGCGAATTTGCCTTGCAGGTCGGTGAGCAGGGTTTGCAACTGCAACAACTGGGGCCAGATGCGCCGGGGCCGGTGCGAGTGGACTTCGTCGAGGGTGGCGCGGCCCATCGTCGGTTGTTCGGTGGTGGCACGGGACAGATGATCGCCAAGGCTGTCGGCATCGCCCAAGGCGTGCGGCCACGGGTGCTGGATGCCACGGCGGGGCTGGGCAAGGATGCGTTTGTGCTGGCCAGCCTGGGTTGCGAGATGAGCCTGATCGAGCGTCAGCCGCTGATTGGCGCGTTGCTTGAGGATGGCCTGGCCCGTGGCGCCGAAGATTTCGACGTGGCGCCGATTATGGCGCGCATGCGTTTGCTCAAGGGCAATTCGATTGACGTGATGCGTAATTGGGAAGGCGAGCCGCCGCAGGTGATCTACCTCGACCCGATGTTCCCGCACCGTGAGAAAACCGCGCTGGTGAAGAAGGAAATGCGCCTGTTCCGGCCGCTGGTCGGCGATGACCTGGATGCGCCGGCGCTGCTCGCGGCGGCCCTGGCCCTTGCCAGCCACCGGGTGGTGGTCAAGCGTCCACGCAAGGCACCGTGCATTGAAGGGCCGAAGCCGAGCCATGCGCTGGACGGGAAATCCAGTCGGTATGACATTTATCCGAAGAAGGCGCTCAAGCCTTAAGACCGCGTCGCTCCATTCGCGGGCAAGCCTCGCTCCTACAAGAGCACCGCAGCCCCCGTAGGAGCGAGGCTTGCCCGCGAAGGCGCCCGACCAAACACCGATAATCTATCAGGCTGTCTCACGCCGATAAGCCCGCATAAACAACCCCACCACTTCCCGCACATGCTCCTCGGCCGCGTCCCCGGTCAATGGCTCGCCGCAGCCATACAACAAGCGAAAATTCCCCGCACCCTTGAGCAGGCAAAAGAAATGCTCGGCGGCATTGCGTGGCTTATCGATGCTTAATGCGCCGGTCTGATCGACCTTGGCCAACAGCCGCTCCATCCCATTCAGCATGCGCTCCGGCCCGGCCTCGAAGAAGATCAGCGAGAGTTTCGGGTCCTGGCTGCCCAGGCTGATCATCAAGCGGTGCAGGTTCACCGACTCGTCGCTGTTGATCAGTTGATGAAAGCCGCGAGCGATGTTCAACAACACCGTTTCCACCGCGACGCCGTCCGGCAATTCGAAAAACAGCGGCGGCAGTTGCTCTTCGCACTTGGCGACCACGGCGGCGGAGAACAGCGTCTCCTTGTCGTTGAAATGGCTGTAGACCGTGAGTTTCGACACCCCGGCCTCGGCCGCCACGGCATCCATGCTGGTGCTCGCGTAACCCTTGGTCAGGAAAAGAATTTTCGCCGCATCGAGGATGGCCTGGCGCTTGGCCAGATCCTTGGGGCGGCCCGGACCGTTAGGTGCTGAAAGATTGTTCGACATTATTCGCTTTTAATACTGGACTGGTGAGTTTGCTATTAATAACATACCGGCCAGTATAATTATTCCAAGCACCATTAGCGAAAGGTCCTTCACCATGTTCCGCTATGCCTTGCCCCTCGCGTTGCCAGTCAGCCTGGCTTTTTTATTATCGGCGTGTGGTCAGGACGAGGTCGCGCAAGTCAGCGTGCGACCGGCGATGGTGGTGCAGCCAGAGCCTTCGGCCCAGGCGATGGAAAGTTATCCCGGTGAGGTCCGCGCCCGCTACGAGCCGGACCTGGCCTTCCGCATTGGCGGCAAAGTCAGCCGACGACTGGTCGAGGAAGGTCAGTGGGTCAAGGCCGATCAACCCCTGGCCGAGCTCGACCCCCAGGACGTGCGCCTGCAACTGGAAGCCACCCGTGCTCAAGTCACCGCCGCCGAAGCCAATCTGAACCTGGTTCGCGCCGAACGGGATCGCTACAAAACCCTGATGGACCGTCAGATGGTTAGTAAGTCTGCGTACGACAATTCCGAAAACCTTTACCGATCCGGTGAAGCGCGCCTTAAACAAATCAAAGCCGAATTCAACGTCGCGACCAACCAGGCCAGCTACGCGGTGCTGCGTGCGCCTCAGGATGGCGTGGTGGCCAAGCGTGCGGTGGAAGTCGGGCAAGTGGTGGCGGCCGGGCAAACGGTGTTTACCCTGGCCACCGATGGCGAGCGTGAAGTGTTGATCAGCCTGCCGGAGCAAAGCTTCGGCCGTTTCAAGGTTGATCAACCGGTGTCCGTGGAGCTCTGGACCCAGCCCGATCAGCGTTTTACCGGGCGCATCCGTGAACTGTCACCGGCGGCAGATCCCAAGTCACGGACCTTTGCCGCGCGTATTTCCTTCACTTCCGGCAAAGTCCCGGCCGAACTTGGCCAGAGCGCCCGGGTGTTTATCCAGACGGCTGCCGTGGTGTCGCTGTCAGTGCCGCTGTCGGCGGTTACCGCAGAAAACGGTGCGACTTACGTGTGGGTGGTCGGCGCCAACAACACGTTGAAGAAAGCCCCGGTGCGGGTCGGGCCGTTCGGCGAGAAAACCGTGCCGGTACTGGAAGGCCTGAACGCCAGCGACTGGGTGGTGGCCGCTGGCGTGCATGTACTGCACGACGGGCAACAAGTGCGCCCGGTGGATCGCTCCAACCGCATGGTCAATCTGGCGGACAAGGAGTAATCCCCGATGGGCTTCAATCTTTCCGAATGGGCGCTGCGTAATCGCCAGATCGTACTGTTCCTGATGCTTCTGCTGGCCATCGTCGGTGCGCTTTCCTACACCAAACTTGGCCAAAGCGAAGACCCGCCGTTCACCTTCAAGGCCATGGTGATTCGCACCAACTGGCCGGGGGCCACGGCTCAGGAAGTCTCGCGCCAGGTCACCGAGCGTATTGAAAAGAAACTGATGGAAACCGGCGAATACGAGCGCATCGTTTCGTTCTCGCGCCCCGGTGAGTCCCAAGTGACCTTCGTTGCTCGCGACTCCATGCATTCGGCGCAGATCCCGGACCTCTGGTATCAGGTCCGCAAGAAGATCAGCGACATCCGCCAGACCTTACCGCCAGGCATCCAGGGCCCGTTTTTCAACGATGAATTCGGCACCACGTTCGGCAATATCTACGCCCTGACTGGCGACGGTTTTGACTACGCGGTGCTCAAGGATTACGCCGACCGCATCCAGATTCAGCTGCAACGGGTCAAGGACGTGGGCAAGGTCGATTTGCTTGGTCTGCAAGACGAGAAGATCTGGATCGAACTGTCCAACGTCAAACTCGCCACCCTCGGGCTGCCGCTGGCGGCAGTGCAGCAGGCGCTGGAAGAGCAGAACGCGGTCTCCACAGCCGGGTTCTTCGAAACCAGCAGCGAGCGATTGCAGCTACGGGTCACGGGGAATTTTCAGACAGTCGAGCAGATCAAAAACTTCCCGATTCGGGTGGGTGATCGTACGTTCCGCATCGCCGATGTCGCCGACGTGCGTCGCGGCTTCAACGATCCACCGGCACCGCGCATGCGCTTTATGGCTGAAGACGCCATTGGCTTGGCCGTGGCGATGAAGGACGGCGGTGACATTCTGGTGCTCGGTAAGGCCTTAGAGGTCGAGTTCGATCGCATCCAGAAAAACCTTCCGGCCGGCATGCAATTACGCAAGGTTTCAGACCAGCCCGCCGCCGTGAAAACCGGCGTGGGCGAGTTCGTCCAAGTGCTGGTCGAAGCCCTGGCGATTGTGTTGCTGGTGAGCTTTTTCTCCCTCGGCGTGCGCACCGGGATGGTGGTGGCGTTGACCATACCGCTGGTGCTGGCGATCACCTTCGCCTGCATGTATTACCTCGGCATCGGCCTGCACAAGATTTCCCTCGGCGCGCTGGTGCTGGCCCTGGGGTTGCTGGTGGACGACGCGATCATCGCCGTGGAAATGATGGCGATCAAAATGGAGCAGGGCTTCGACCGGATCAAAGCCGCCAGCTATGCCTGGACCAGCACTGCGTTCCCGATGCTTACCGGCACTTTGATCACGGCGGCCGGGTTCCTGCCCATCGCCACCGCGCAATCGGGCACCGGCGAATACACCCGCTCGATCTTCCAGGTGGTGACCATCGCGCTGCTGGCGTCATGGATTGCCGCCGTGGTGTTTGTACCGTACCTGGGGGAAAAACTCCTACCGGACCTGGCGAAAATTCACGCCGCCAAACACGGCACCGCCGACGGTCAGCCCGACCCGTATGGCACGCCGTTCTATCAACGGGTTCGGCGTTTGGTGGAGTGGTGCGTGCGCTGGCGCAAAACCGTGATCGTGTTGACCGTGGTGTTGTTCATAGGCTCCATCTTCCTGTTCCGCTTCGTGCCGCAGCAATTCTTCCCGGCCTCCGGGCGTCTGGAATTGATGGTCGATCTGAAACTGGCCGAAGGCGCGTCCCTGAGCAACACCACCGAAGAGGTTAAACGCCTTGAAGGCCTGTTGAAGGACCATGCCGGCATCGACAATTACGTGGCCTACGTCGGCACCGGTTCACCGCGCTTTTACCTGCCGCTGGATCAGCAACTGCCTGCGGCGAGCTTCGCCCAGTTTGTCGTCCTGGCCAAAACCATCGAGGAGCGCGAAACCCTGCGCACCTGGCTGATCGAAACCCTCAACGAACAATTCCCGGCCCTGCGCTCGCGGGTTACACGCCTGGAAAACGGTCCGCCGGTGGGCTACCCGGTGCAGTTCCGGATCACCGGCGAACACATTGAAGAAGTCCGCGCCCTGGCGCGCAAAGTCGCGGCCAAGGTTCGTGAGAACCCGCACGTGGTTAACGTCCATCTGGACTGGGAGGAGCCGAGCAAAGTCGTGTACCTGAACGTCGATCAGGACCGCGCCCGGGCACTCGGCGTGAGCACCGCCAACCTGTCGAAGTTTTTGCAAAGCTCCCTGACCGGTTCCAGCGTCAGCCAGTACCGCGAAGACAACGAGTTGATCGAAATCCTGCTGCGCGGCACCGTGCATGAACGCACCGAACTGTCGCTGCTGCCGAGCCTGGCGGTGCCCACCGACAACGGCAAAAGCGTCGCGCTGTCGCAGATTGCGACCCTGGAATATGGCTTCGAAGAAGGCATCATCTGGCACCGCAATCGCCTGCCTAACGTGACGATTCGCGCCGACATCTATGGCAAGGAACAACCGGCGACCCTGGTGCAGCAAATCATGCCGACCCTCGACCCGATCAAGGCAGAACTGCCGGACGGCTACTTACTGGAAGTCGGCGGCACGGTTGAAGATTCGGCGCGCGGGCAGAACTCGGTGAAGGCGGGCGTGCCGCTGTTCATCGTCGTGGTGCTGACCTTGCTGATGCTGCAACTGAGAAGTTTCTCACGCACCGTGATGGTGTTTCTGACAGCGCCATTGGGTTTGATCGGCGTGACCTTGTTCCTGATGGTGTTCCGTCAGCCGTTCGGTTTCGTCGCCATGCTCGGGACCATCGCGTTATCCGGGATGATCATGCGCAACTCGGTGATCCTGGTGGACCAGATCGAACAAGACATCGCCGCCGGGCTCAAGCCGTGGCAAGCGATCATCGAAGCCACGGTGCGCCGGTTCCGGCCGATTGTGCTGACGGCACTCGCCGCCGTGCTGGCAATGATCCCGTTGTCCCGCAGCGTGTTCTTCGGGCCGATGGCGGTGGCGATCATGGGCGGGTTGATCGTGGCCACGGCGTTGACGTTGCTGTTCCTGCCGGCGCTGTATGCGGCGTGGTTCCGGATCAAGAAAGACCCCGCATGAACGGGCGGCCCTCAGGCCGCCCATTCTTTAGCGGGTGTACTTGCCCCTGTAGGAGCTGCCGAAGGCTGCGATCTTTTGATCTTGAAAATTCAGAGATCAAAATCAAAAGATCGCAGCCTGCGGCAGCTCCTACAGGTTTTTCAGAAAGCTCTGATATTGAGTCGGCGGGTTCTGAATGCTGTACTCCGGCCTCAGTTTTATGAGTTTTTGAGAGCGCAATCATGAAAAAGCCGTCCGTGGTGAAGGGCCGGTCCGACCCGGTATTTAGCCTGTTGGCAAAGTCACCCCACAAACATCGTCTCGCGGATTATCTGGCTTTGCTAACGCCTCTGGACGATCAGGGGCGTTACCTGCCGTTCGATGAGTTGCGTTATCGCTGGGCGCCCGGGCTGGATGCGAATCTGTGCTGGGCCTTGGTCAAGAAGGCCCGTGTAGCGCAATATTCCAGCCTTCTGCCATTGGGTGAGCCTATGCAGTGGGGCACCTTCGTGCTGACCCCTACCGCGCAAAAAGCCATTTCGGCAGTTGATCGGCTAGCCACCACCGCCGCGCTGGAATACATGACCCGCCAGATTGGCGAACACGCGCATTTCAGCTATCTGCTCAATGACCTGATCGAAGACGAAGCCATCAGCAGCAGCCAACTCGAAGGCGCGGCTACCACCACGCAGGTGGCCAAGGACATGCTTAAGCGCAAGCGCCTGCCGCGCACGCCGGATGAGCGAATGGTCATCGGCAATTACAAAATGATGAATTTCGCCTGGGAAATGCGTGACCGGCCCTTGAGCGTCGAGTTGATCGCGGCGATCCATCGCGTGGGGGTCGAAGGCATCGACGACGGGCAATACAGCCCCGGAATGTTCAGGGTCAAAGATGATGTGGTCGTGCAGGACGGCGAGGGCAATACGGTCCATACACCGCCGCCCGCAGGGGGGCTGGCGTCACGTTTGCAGGCACTTACGAAGTGGATCAACCAGGCTCACAACGACCCCTTTCACACGGACTATGTACATCCCTTGATCAAAGCCATCGGGCTGCATTTTGCTCTGGGCTACGAGCATCCGTTTCGCGATGGCAACGGTCGTGTCGCCCGGGCGCTGTTTTACTGGTTCATGTTCAAGAATGACTTTTCGGCCTTGCGCTACATCGCCATCAGCACACTGCTGCGCAACGCGCCGGTGAAGTACGGACGCTCATATCTGCACACCGAAGCCGATGATCTGGACTTGACTTACTTCATCGATTTCCAGTGTTCGGTCGTTTTGCGGGCGGTGACTGGTTTTACCGAGGTCTACCGCAAAAGCCTGACTTATTGTGGGAACGGGCTTGCTCGCGAAGGCGGTGTGTCAGTCAATGTTGATGTCCACTGACACGACGCTTTCGCGAGCAAGCCCGCTCCCACAGGGTTCTGCTGTGAGGTTTAGAGCGTGCCGAAGACCTTTTTGGCGAGGCTGGTCGCTGCTGCCGCCGGGTTCTGGCGAATGGTTTCTTCCTGTTTGCCAATCATTTCGAACAAGCCGTTCAGCGCCTGTTCGGTCACGTAGTTTTCGATGTTGGCGCTCTTCGCGTCCACCACGCCCAGGGTCGCGGCTTGGCCGGCGAACGAGTTGTATTGTTTGGCCAGGCCCACTTGGTCGGTGGCCTGCTTGACGATTGGCAGGAACTTGGCGCGGATCTGTTCGCGGCTGGATTTGTCCAGGTATTGGGTGGCCGAGTCCTTGCCGCCGCTGAGGATGCCCTTGGCATCGCTCACGCTCATCTTTTTCACGGCGTCCACCAGGATTGGCTGGGCCTGGGTCACGGCGGTTTCCGCCGCTTTGTTCATGCTGGTTTCCAGTTGATCGACCTGGGCGCCCATGCCGAAGGCTTTCATCTTGCTGGCGACCTTGCCCAGTTTGCCCGGCAGTTCGATTTTCACGTCCGGGTTGTTGCTGAAACCGCCCGGCGTACCGAGTTGTTTCACGGCCAGTTGTGCACCTTGGGTCAGGGCGTCCTTGAGGCCGCCGGTGGCGTCGGTTTGCGACAGGTCACCCAGGGACAACGCCAGAGCGTTCACAGAAATCATCAAGCCTGCGCACAGGCCGGCAAAGCGAAGGGTAGGGCGGAACATGGCGGCTTCCTTGTACGAATAAGGGAAATTAGCGGACGGCGTCGACACGCAGTTTCAACGGTTGCGGGTCGTTGCCATCGAGTTGCACGGCATGGTTTTCGGTGGTGATGAACATCAGTTCACCGTTCACTTCGATACGTGCGCTGACCGAATAACGATGGCCGGGTTTGACCTGTGACGGATCGTAGCTCAGATGAAACGCCAGCGGCACCTGACCTTTGACCGGGCCTTTCTGCTCATCGAGGACCACGGCTGGCGCATCGGCCAGGGACACGTCCTGCAGGCTGACGCTCAAGGTAGCGTTTGGCGGCAGGGCGATGCGTTGCAGGTAGAACACTTCGCCATCGAGGCTGGTTTTGGCGGCGGGGTGCATGGCTTGGCAGGCGCCCAGCAGTGCGGTCAGGGCCAATAGAGACAGTTTTTTCATCATGGTTCTCCAATCAATGTGGGTGCGGGCTTGCTCGTGAAAACGTCGTGTCAGTCAACGTTGATGTCGACTGACACACCGCCTTCGCGAGCAAGCCCGCTCCCACAGGGAATTTCATCAGGCCTCGGGTTGTGGGGCGACCTGATCCGCCGCATCTTCACTGCGATGCAACGCCACTTGGCGGATCGACAAGCGAATCTCCGCCGGCAATACGCGTTTGGCCGCGCCTTCGGCCAGTTCGCCGAGCAATTCGTGATAGCTCAGCTTGCCCGCTTCATCGCGACGCAATACGTCGAGGTCGAGCAGGGTCTGGATGAAGTGGCGGAACAGGCTTTTGTCGAAGAATTCCGGGGCGTTCAAACCATGGAGGATCGACAGGCGTTGGGCCATGACTGTGCACAGGTCTTCCAGCTCTTCGGCGCTGATGCTGTTCTGGCCGCTGTTGAGCAGCAGGGAAACAGTCATGTAGAAACGTTGCAGGGTCTGGGCGATGCTTTTCGACAGCAGCGTCAGTAGCACGAAATGCCGCGAACTCGGCGCCGGACGCAGGTACACATTGTTTTCGAACCGCAGCAAGCCTTGCTCGACGAAGGCATCGAGCCATTGATCGATCACCGCGTCCAGTTCATCCATGGACCAGCGGATGAACAGCTCCGATTGCAGGTACGGATACAGGGCGCGGGTGTAGCGCAGGATCTGTTCGCGGCTCATGCGCGACGCGCTCTGGAAGAAACTCGCCAACAGCGCCGGCAACGCGAAGATGTGCAAAACGTTGTTGCGGTAGTAGGTCATCAGGACGGCGTTCTGCTCGTCCAGGTACAGAATCTTGCCCAGGGCATCGCTTTGCTCGGACAGCAAATCCATGTCCTTCACGTGCTCGATCAGCGCCCGGCCATCGCCTTCCGGCAACGTGGTGTGCGGCGAGTACGGAACCTTGCGCAGCAGCGCCAGGTACAAATCCAGCACCCGCGCCATGGCCCGGTCGTCCAGCGCCAAACGGCTGGTGGACAGCAGCGCCAACGCCACAAGGTTCACCGGGTTGATCGCTGCCGCTTCGTTCAAATGCTGCGCGACTTTCTCGCCGAGGCGATGGGTGGTTTCGTTCAGCCACGCCGGTTTGAATTGCGGGCCGAGCTCCTGGGAACGCCAGTCCGGTTGTTCGCTGTCGAGGAATTCCGCGAGTTTGATCGGCTCGCCGAAGTTCACCGCCACTTGGCCGAAGCGCTGCTTGAGGGCACCGATGACTTTGAAAATGTCGAAGATCGATTCTTTTTTCTTGCTCGCGCCCCGCAGTTCGCCGAGGTAGGTCCGGCCTTCGAGCACGCGTTCATAACCGATGTACACCGGGATGAACACGATGGGCATGCGCGACGAACGCAGGAAACTGCGCAGGGTGATCGCCAGCATCCCGGTTTTCGGTTGCAGCATGCGCCCGGTGCGCGAACGGCCGCCCTCGACGAAGTACTCCACCGGGAAGCCTTTGGTGAACAAGGTGTGCAGATATTCGTTGAACACCGAGGTGTAGAGCGGGTTGCCCTTGAACGTACGGCGCATGAAAAACGCGCCGCCACGGCGTAACAGGCTGCCGATCACCGGCATGTTCAGGTTGATCCCGGCGGCGATGTGCGGCGGGGTCAGACCGTTACGAAACAGCAAATACGAGAGCAGTAGGTAATCGATGTGGCTGCGGTGGCAGGGCACGTAGATCACTTCGTGACCCTGGGCGACGTTCTGCACGCCTTCGATGTGGTTGACCTTGATCCCGTCGTAGATCTTGTTCCAGAACCAGCTCAGCACCACTTCCAGAAAACGGATCGCGGTGTAGGTGTAGTCCGAGGCGATCTCGTTGCCGTAGCGCAGGGCCTGGGCCTTGGCTTTCTCCGGGGAGATTTTTTCGCGCTCGGCTTCGTCGAGGATCGCTTGCTTGACCAGCGGCTGGTTGAGCAGACCTTTGACCAGGTTGCGACGGTGGGAAATGTCCGGGCCGATCACCGCCGCTTTGAGGTTGCGAAAGTGCACCCGCAGGATTCGCTGGGCCATGCGCACGGTGCGTTCGTGGCCCTTGTTGTGGTCGATCAGTTCGCGCAGATGGATCGGCGCCGAAAACTGCACGCGGGTCTTGCGCCCCAGAATCATGATGCTGAGCAACCGGCGCAGACGCCCGGTGACCGCCCAACTGTCGGCGAACAACAGCTTCCAGGGGCTGGATTCGCTGTCCGGCGACTGGCCCCAGAACACGCTGACCGGAATGATCTGCGCGTCTTCGGCGGCGTTCTGACTCAGGGCGCTGACCAGACGGGTCAGGGTCGGCGGCGCGCCGCGTTTGTCCTGGCGACCGAGCCAGTCGGGCTCCGGCGTCAGGTAAAAGAACGCGGCGGGCTCCAGCAGATTACCCACCGACACCGGCAGCACCGGGCGCGGCAGGCCTGCCTTGGTGCACTCGGTGTCGAGCACGGCCAGGTCGGTCAGCGAAGGGTTTTGCAGGACGTAGAACACCGGACGACTGCGGTCGAGGTTGAGGGTAAAGGACGACTGGTTGATCGTCTCCGAGCGAACCCAGAGGTACAACAGTCGGCGCAGGGTGCCAAACACAAGACGACGGAACGGGGAGCGGGTCATACGGCTTCTGCGTGAGTGAATAAAACCGAGCAATTGCTCGGGCGGCCAGGTGGCGTTCTCAATTAGTTTCCGCGTCGCGTTGTCGCCTTAAAGCGGGCCAGGCAAGGCGCAGGCCGCTGGGAATGGTTGTTCCCTTTCCAAGGACTGCAACGCAGTCTGGCCCGTTTTAAGGCACAACCCGAAGGGCCGGGCCTGCTGTTGTGCAGGGCTGCGTTGCTCGAAGCTTATTTGGAATGACCAAACCACGCTTCTCGCGCCTTGCCCTGCGCAACAGCAGACCCGGCGCGGCGCGGAAACTAATTGAGAACACCCCCTAGTGTGCCGTATTCGCCGAAAATCGGCAAAAAAGCGGCTAAACATTCTGTAGTTGAGAGTTTTGGTGCCTGTCATATACTCGCCCGTTCAACAATAAAAAGAAGGGGGTAACGAGACATGGCTACGCGCGAAACCGGCAATGTGAAGTGGTTCAACGACGCCAAGGGCTACGGCTTCATTCAACGCGAGGACGGGGTGGACGTGTTCGTGCACTACCGTGCGATTCGCGGTGAGGGCCACCGTTCGCTGGCTGAAGGCCAGCAGGTTGAATACGCCGTGGTGACGGGGGAGAAGGGGTTGCAGGCTGAGGATGTTGTAGGTTTGTAAACTTGAAGATCAAAAGATCGCAGCCTTCGGCAGCTCCTACGGGTGTACACATGACCCCGTAGGAGCTGCCGAAGGCTGCGATCTTTTTGCTTTTACGCGGTTTTCCAGGTGATTTCTTCTTCACCATCAGCGCTGATACGCATCCAGCGATCCGCGGTTTCCTCGCCTTCTTCCTCGACCCACGTCCCCGGCGCGCAACGCACTTCGACGTTCAGCGCAGCAAAGGCTGCGCGGGCGCAGGCGATGTCGTCTTCCCACGGGGTCTGGTCGCTGTCCAGGAACAGGCTGTTCCACTTGCCCACGGCTTTCGGCAGCCAGGTCACGGGCACGTTGCCGGCCTTGCACTTGTAGGTCTGGCCTTTCTTGACCCACTCACTGCACGGGCCCAACGCGGCGCTCAGCCAATCGGCGACGGTCTTGTAGTCGACGTCGGCGTCTTTCAGGTAAATCTCGATATCGGGTTGGCGCATGGATGTCCTCACTGCGGTCTTGAAAAATCCATTCGCGGATTTAGCCGGCCTCAAGCAGTTGCTCAAGACCAAAAATTATTGAAGTACGAAGTAATCGTAACGCATCGACACGGTGACCTCGAACGGCTCGACCTGTTCGATGACCGCTGCCCGGCGTTCGGCACTGGCGCGCCAGCCGTGGGGCGTCATGGCCAACAGGTTGGCACGATCCTGGCCACTTTCCAGGGTCAGTTTGAATTTCAGGGTTTCGCTGTGCGCCAGCGCCATGCCTTCCGGCACCAGGGCCAGGTGCTTGTCGTCGGTGTATTCGCGCACTTCGTCGTACAGGCTTTCGCGCAATTCCATCAGGTGGCCGCTGGTCGGCCCGACCTTCATCAAGCCGCCGCCGGGGCTGAGCAAGCGTTTGGCTTCTTCCCAGTCCAACGGGCTGAAAACGCTGGCCAGAAACTGGCAACTGCCGGACGCCAATGGCACCCGCGCCATGCTGGCGATCAACCAGGTCAGCTCGGGGTTACGTTTGCAGGCGCGTTTGACCGCTTCCTTGGAGATGTCGAGGGCGTAGCCGTCGGCATTCGGCAAGGCCTCGGCGATTTGCGCGGTGTAGTAACCCTCGCCACAGCCGATGTCCAGCCAGCGCTGGGGCGCGTAGTGCGCCGCCAGTTCCGCCAGGCGCTTGGCCACCGGCGCGTAATGGCCGGCGTTCAAGAAGTCGCGGCGGGCCTCGACCATCGCCAGGTTATCCCCAGGGTCGCGGCTGTTCTTGTGCTGCACCGGCAGCAGGTTCAGGTAACCCTGGCGCGCGCGGTCGAAACGATGCCCGGCGGGGCAGGCCACGCCGTTGTCCACCGCGTTCAGCGGTTCACTGCAGATCGGGCAGGCAAGCATCAGGCGAGCAACTTGATCAGGGTCTGGTAATAGATTTCGGTCAGCACGTCGAGATCAGCCGCCAGCACCCGCTCGTTGACCTGGTGGATCGTCGCGTTGACCGGGCCCAGCTCAACCACCTGGGTGCCCATGGTCGCGATGAAACGCCCATCGGAGGTGCCACCGCTGGTGGACGCCTTGGTTTCGCGACCGGTGATGTCCTTGATGCTCGACGCAACCGCGTCCAGCAAAGCACCCGGCTCAGTAAGGAACGGCAGGCCCGACAGCGCCCAATCCACGTGCCAGTCCAGGCCATGCTTGTCGAGGATGTCAGCCACGCGTTTTTGCAGGCCTTCAACGGTGGATTCGGTGGAGAAGCGGAAGTTGAACACCGCCACCAGATCACCCGGAATCACGTTGGTCGCGCCAGTGCCGGAGTTGAGGTTGGAAATCTGGAAACTGGTCGGCGGGAAGAAATCGTTGCCGTGGTCCCAATGCTCGGCGGCCAGTTCGGCCAGGGCCGGGGCGGCGAGGTGAATCGGGTTCTTCGCCAGGTGCGGGTAGGCGACGTGGCCTTGCACACCGCGCACGGTCAACTTGGCGCCGAGGGAACCGCGACGGCCATTCTTGACCACGTCGCCAACCAGGGTGGTGCTCGACGGTTCACCGACGATGCACCAGTCCAGACGCTCCTTACGGGCCACGAGGCGTTCGATCACGGCTTTGGTGCCGTGGTGCGCCGGGCCTTCTTCGTCGCTGGTGATCAGGAATGCGACCTTGCCCTTGTGATCCGGGTAGTCGGTGACGAAACGCTCGGCGGCCACGGTCATCGACGCGAGGCTGCCTTTCATGTCCGCCGCGCCACGGCCGCACAACATGCCGTGTTCGTCGATCACTGCGTTGAACGGGTCGATCTGCCAAGCGGTGACCGGACCGGTCGGGACCACGTCCGTGTGGCCGGCGAAGCACAGCACCGGACCGTCGTGTTTGCCGTGGGTGGCCCAGAAGTTATCCACATCTTCGATGCGCATCGGTTCCAGTGCGAAACCGGCATCGCCCAGGCGCTGCATCATCTGCTTCTGGCAATCGGCGTCGAGCGGCGTCACGGACGGACGGCGGATCAGGTCGATGGCGAGTTGGAGGGTCGGCGAAAGGTCGGCGTGGGCCGTCATGTAAAAACTCCGAGGTGCGCACGGTAAACCTGTAGGAGCTGCCGAAGGCTGCGATCTTTTGATTTTGTTTTTTGAAAAACCAGATCAAAAGATCGCAGCCTTCGGCAGCTCCTACAGTGGAAAAGGGCGATCATTCTAAAGCAAAACGGCGGCCCGAAGGCCGCCGTTTGACGTTATCCAGTAACGGATTACGCCGTTGCAGGTTCAGGCTCGGCCACCGGTTTCGGCAGCGAAGACAGGAACGCCATGATCAGCGCCGCCAGGTACGGCAGCGACTGCACCAGCAGCATGATCACCCAGAAGCGCATGTCGTTGCTCGGCAAGCCGTTCACCAGGAAGATCCCCAGCGCGGCGCCCCACAACAGCAGCATGATGAACATCTCTTCGCGCGCTTCCGAAATCGCTACCCAGAAGCCGTGGTTATCGGCGTTTTTCGGCGTACGGAAGAACGGAATGCTGCTGGTGAAGAAGCCGTACAGCACCGCTTTGGCGATGGTGTGCGACAACGCCAAACCGGCCAGCGCCGCGCAGAACGCATCCTTCAGGTTGACCCCGACCGCACGGCGGTACAGGAAGATGATCTTGCCGACCTTGAACACGAACAGCGCCAATGGCGGGATTGCGAAAATCAGCAACGGTGGATCGACCCGCTGCGGCACGATGATCATCGCCGCCGACCACAACAGGGCACCGACGGTGAAGAAGATGTTCATGCCGTCCGCCACCCACGGCAACCAGCCCGCGAGGAAGTGGTAACGCTGGCCACGGGTCAGCTCGGTGTCCTTGCCGCGCAGCAGACTGGCGGTGTGACGCTTGATGATCTGAATCGCGCCATAGGCCCAGCGGAAACGCTGTTTCTTGAAGTCGATAAAGGTATCCGGCATCAGGCCCTTGCCGTAGCTGGTGTGGTAATACGCCGCCGACAAACCTTTTTCGAACACCCGCAGGCCCAACTCGGCGTCTTCACAGATGCACCAGTCGGCCCAGCCCAGTTCCTCGAGCACCGAACGGCGGGTCATGGTCATGGTGCCGTGCTGGATGATCGCGTCACGGTCGTTACGGGTGACCATGCCGATGTGGAAGAAGCCTTTGTATTCCGCGTAGCAGAGCTTCTTGAAGGTGCTTTCGTTCTGGTCGCGATAATCCTGCGGCGACTGCACCACAGCGATTTTCGGATCGGCGAAGTGCGGCACCATGTGCTTGAGCCAGTTCGGGTCGACGCAGTAGTCCGAGTCGATCACCGCAATCACTTCGGCATCCTTGGCGGTGTGCGGGATCAGGTAATTCAGCGCACCACCCTTGAAACCGGCCAACGGGGCGACGTGGAAGAACTTGAAGCGCGGGCCGAGGGTTGCGCAGTAATCGCGCACCGGTTCCCAGACCGCCGGGTCCTTGGTGTTGTTGTCGATGATCAGGACTTCGAAGTCCGGATAGTCGAGGTTGGCCAGGGCGTTGAGGGTCTGTTTGACCATCTCCGGCGGCTCGTTGTAGCACGGTACGTGAATCGAGACTTTTGGTCGGTAGTCCGAATCCCCCACCACCGGCAGGAATTCTCGCCGGCGCTTGTGGGTCCAGACCGCTTCGGCCAGTTCATGCGCCTCGGTCAGCAACACGATAAACACCCCGAGCGCACCGAGGGCGAGCAAGAAGCCCACCGTCAGGCTGAACCAGGTGCTGTATTGCTGGCTGTAGTCGTAACCGATCCACACCAGAACCGAACCGCACAAAAACGCGATAAAGGTCAGGAAGGTGCGGCCCCGTTGACGCAGGGCCGAGCCGTCGATCATCAGCAAGGTCAGCGACAGCAAGGCCAGTACCGCCGAACCGATGGCCAGCACGCGCCATTGCGGGATCGCAACCACCGGGCCTTCGAAGTTGAATTTCTGTTGGCGTGCGGCGTTGAACACGCCCCAATACGCGCCCACCGAGCCTTCGTCGCTGGCCTTCCACGGCTGGTCAAACGCTTCGATCACGAAGTAGTTGAAGCCCTGGCGGTTCAGCTTGTTGACCAATGTACGCAGGTAGATCGCTTGATCTGCCGGGCTCGCGTCGGTGCCGCCACGCATCCGGCCGTTGCTCGGCCAGCCAACCTCCGAAAGCAGCAGCGGTTTTTTCGGGAACATCTTTTTCAGGTCCCGGGCGCGGTCGAGGACGAACTGGCCGGCCTTGTCCACCGGGATGAATTCCCAATAAGGCAGAACGTGGGCGGCGATCAGGTCAACGTGCTTGGCCAGTTCCGGGTGTTCTTCCCAGACGTGCCATTGCTCGGACGTGGTCACCGGTACTTTCACGGCGGCACGAACTCGGTCGAGGATGACGCTCAGGTCCTTGGCGGTAATTTCCTTACGGAAGATTGCCTCGTTGCCTACAACCACGCGTACCACGCTGCGGGAAGTGTTGGCCAGTTCGATGGCGCGCAGGATCTCGCGTTCGTTGCGTTCCTGGTCCGGGCTGATCCAGATCCCCAGGGTTACGCGCAAGCCGAACTCTTCCGCCAGTTTGGGAATGTCCTCCAGCGTGCCGTCGACCGAGTAGGTGCGGATGTTGTCCGTCAGCTTGCTCATGATCTCCAGGTCGCGACGCATTTCATCGTCGGTCGGGTACTGGTCTTTCTGTGGGTACTGGCCTTGCTGGAACGGCGAGTACGAAAAACCGGAGATCTGTTCAGGCCAGTTGGGGGCGGAGACCGGGCGGTTAATCAGCGCCCAGAAGCCGGTAAACAAGGCTGCGATGGCGAGCACCACGACCAGGTTGAGTCCAAATTTACGCGATGACATAGCTTTTTCGGGTTCCAAAGGCTGTGGAACGAAGGAACGGTTGGCGGCTGGCTGCCGAGGGGCAGGGCGCGCATCCTACACTGGCGGTTCTCTGACCGTACAGCGAACAGGGAAATGCCTGACGTTGGGCACTGCCGTTTCACATAAGTTCTTACACTTGTAGCTGGAAGGTTAAAAGTTCTCGCGCTGTGGCCCTATAATGCGCGCCGGTTTTTGGGGTAATGGTCATGAGTACAGAAGATCCGCGGTTTGCCGGCATCGCTCGGTTGTATGGCATTGAAGGCCTGGAGCGTTTGCGCGCGGCCCATGTGGCGATTGTCGGCGTTGGCGGCGTTGGTTCCTGGGCGGCGGAAGCGGTGGCGCGGTGTGGCGTGGGCGAGATTTCGCTGTTCGACCTGGACGACGTCTGCGTCAGCAACGCCAACCGTCAGTTGCACGCACTGGACAGCACCGTCGGCAAACCCAAGGTCGAAGTGATGGCCGAGCGCCTGCGCGGGATCAACCCGGATTGCACGGTGCACGCGGTGGCGGATTTCGTCACCCGCGAGACCATGGCCGAGTACATCACGCCGAACATCGACTGCGTGATCGACTGCATCGACAGCGTCAACGCCAAAGCTGCGCTGATCGCCTGGTGCAAACGCCGCAAGATCCAGATCATCACCACCGGCGGTGCGGGCGGGCAGATCGACCCGACGCTGATCCAGGTCTGCGACCTCAACCGCACGTTCAACGATCCGCTGGCCTCGAAAGTGCGCTCCACCCTGCGCCGCGACTACAACTTCTCCCGCACCGTGACCCGCCATTACAGCGTGCCGTGCGTGTTTTCCACCGAGCAACTGCGCTACCCGAAACCGGATGGCAGCATTTGTTTGCAGAAGAGTTTTGTCGGTGATGGCGTGAAGCTCGACTGCGCCGGCGGGTTTGGCGCGGTGATGATGGTGACGGCGACGTTCGGCATGGTCGCGGCGACCAAGGCTGTGGATAAGATTGTGGCTGGGGTTCGGCGGCCGGCGGATCGAATCAAGCCTGAGGCCTAAAGCAGAATCCCCGTAGGAGCTGCCGAAGGCTGCGATCTTTTGACTTTGATTTTTAAGATCAATAGATCGCAGCCTTCGGCAGCTCCTACACGTCGCTCAGGCTCCGCATCCTCTGGAGCACGGCATTGAGGCCATTACTGCGCGAAGGCGACAACTGCCGGCTCAGCCCCAACTGATTAAACCAATCCGGCAAATCCACCTGTTGCAACTCATCGGCCGACAACCCGTTAACCCGCGCCAGCAGCAACGCCACCAGCCCGCGAATCAATCGCGCATCGCTGCTCGCGGCGAATTGCCAGTGTCCATCCTGCAACGCCCCCACCAGCCAGACCTGGCTTTCACAGCCATGCACGCGGTTGGCTTCAACCTTATCCACATCGCTCAACGCCGGCAGGCGATCACCCCATTGCATCAGCAATCGTGCCCGCTGCTCCCAGCTCCCGGCTTGTTCAAAGGCGTTTAGCGCCAGAGCTGCATCCGCCGGCAAGCTCATCGCAACAACTCCAGCGCCTGATCCAGCGCTTCAAAGAAGCGTTCCAGATCCTCGGAATCGTTGTACAACGCCAGCGACACCCGAATCGCTCCGGCCAGTTCGAAACTTTTGAGCAACGGCATGGCGCAGTGATGGCCGGCGCGCACGGCAATCCCCTGCTCAGTCAGCAAATGCGCGAGATCCGAGTTATGCACACCCTCGACGACAAAACTGGCCAAGGCCAATTGCGGTTTGCCCAGCAGTCGAATGCCGTTGCGCGCCTCAAGGCCTTTGAGCAAGTAGTCATGCAGCGCGGCTTCGTGAGCGGACACCGCGTCCTGATCGAGCCCGGCGAGGTAATCCAGGGTGGCCCCCAAACCAATCACGCTGGCAATCGGCGGCGTACCGGCCTCGAAGCCCAGGGGTGCCGGGCGGAAACGCGCATCGTGGTAGTTGGCGTCCAGCACCATCTCGCCGCCGAATTGCCACGGGCGCAGTTGCTCAAGGGCCGCATTACGCCCGAACAGCACGCCCAGGCCATCGGGGCCGTAGAGCTTGTGGCTGGAAAACACATAGAAGTCGCAACCCAGCGCCTGCACGTCATGGCGGCCATGGACCACGCCTTGCGCGCCATCGACCACGGTCAGGGCGTTGTACGCCTGGGCCAGGGCCAGCAATTCGGGCAACGGCTGCCAGACGCCGAGCACGTTGGACAACTGACTGACCGCCAGCAAGCGGGTGCGTGGGCCGATCAACAGCGCGGCAGCGTTCAGGTCGATCACGCCGTCGCTGTCCAGCGGCAAAATCACCAGTTTCAGGTCGCGGCGCAGGGCCAGTTGCTGCCAGGGCAGCAGGTTGGCGTGATGCTCCAGGGCGCTGATGACAATTTCATCGCCCGGATTGAATAAGTGTTCCAGGCCATAGGCCAGGAGGTTCAGCGCGGAGGTCGCGCCGTGGGTAAAAACGATCTGCCCGCCATCGCCAGCATTCAGCCACTGGGCGACTTTGCTGCGGCTGTCCTCGAACGCCTGGGTGGCGTGGGCGCCGGGCAAGTGTTGCGCCCTATGCACGTTGGCCGCGCCGTTGGCGTAGTAATGCGTCAGGGCATCCAGCAGGGCTTGAGGTTTTTGCGTGGTGGCGGCGTTGTCCAGATAGGTCTGGTCTTGCCGTTGCAGGGCGGCGATGGCCGGAAAATCGGCGCGCCAAGGAGAGGGAATCATCATGCTATTGAGCCCTGGTGAACATGGGCGGGGAACGCCTGACCTTGATCTCGACCGTGATCGTGATCTTGACCTTGCTCTAGTAGGAGCAAAGCTTGCTCGCGAAGCTTTTGGCGTCAGTGATGACGCCATCGCGGGCAAGCCTTGCTCCTACAAGGGCAAGGTGCAGGTGATCGTTTTGCGCGCTGTTTAGTTGTGAGCGTGCAGCGCTTCGTTCAGTTCGATGGCCGATTTGTGGGTTTTGCATTCCACGGCACCGGTCTCCGAATTACGGCGGAACAGCAGGTCGGGTTGACCGGCCAGTTCACGGGCCTTCACGACTTTGACCAGTTTGTTGTGCTCGTCCAGCAGTGCCACTTTGGTGCCAGCGGTCACGTACAGGCCCGACTCCACGGTGTTGCGGTCGCCCAACGGGATGCCGATACCGGCGTTCGCGCCGATCAGGCAGCCTTCGCCGACCTTGATCACGATGTTGCCGCCGCCCGACAGGGTGCCCATGGTCGAGCAACCGCCGCCCAGGTCCGAACCTTTGCCGACGAACACGCCCGCCGAGACGCGACCTTCGATCATGCCCGGGCCTTCGGTGCCGGCGTTGAAGTTGACGAAACCTTCGTGCATCACGGTGGTGCCTTCGCCCACATAGGCGCCCAGGCGGATACGCGCGGCGTCAGCGATACGCACACCGGCCGGAACCACGTAGTCGGTCATTTTCGGGAACTTGTCCACCGAGAATACTTCCAGCAGCTCGCCGCGCAGGCGGGCTTCGAGTTGATGTTCGGCCAGTTCGGCCAGATCGATGGCGCCCTGGCTGGTCCACGCGACGTTCGGCAGCAGCGGGAACACGCCGGCCAGGTTCAGACCATGGGGCTTGACCAGACGGTGGGACAGCAGGTGCAGCTTGAGGTAAGCCTCAGGCGTGGAGGTCAGTTGAGCGTCTTCAGCCAGGAGGGTCGCAACCAGCGGCTTGTGGCTTTCGGCCAGACGGGTCAGCAGTTTGCCTTGAACGGCGTCGATGCCTTTAACGGCTTCAGCCAGTTGCGCTGCCTGGGCGGTGGTGAAAGTAATGGCCTGGTTGCCTTCGGTGTAACCGAGGATCGGCGCAATGGCAGCGACCAGTTCGGGCGAAGGGTTGAGCAATGGCTGTGCGTAAAACACTTCCAGCCAGGTGCCTTGACGATTTTGAGTGCCGACACCGAAGGCCAGGCTGAACAGGGAATTGGACATGTTGATACCTCTAACAAAAGGAACGGGCTGCCTTACTTGAGTGCGGCCGCGTAGATATCTGGCTTGAAGCCAATCAGGGTTCGGTCACCGAGATCGAGCACCGGGCGCTTGATCATCGAGGGTTGTGCGAGCATCAGTTCGATAGCTTTGGCTTGGTCGAGATCGGCTTTGCGTTCGTCGTCGAGTTTGCGAAAGGTCGTGCCTGCCCGGTTCAACACCACTTGCCAGCCGTGCTCGTCGCACCATTGGGTCAGGTGTTCACGGTCGATTCCGGCCGTTTTGTAATCATGGAAATCGTAGCTGACAGCGTGTTCATCGAGCCAGGTGCGCGCCTTTTTCATGGTGTCGCAGGCTTTGATGCCGAAAAGGTGCAACGTTTTGCTTGAAACGGTCAAGGAATTGCCCCCTTTACAGGTGCTGGAAAAAAAGGTCCCGGATTATGCCATGGCCTTGCGGTGAAAGCGCAAAACCCGTAGGAGCAAAGCTTGCTCGCGATGACGGAGTGTCAGGCGGTATTGATGGCGACTGACACACCGCTATCGCGAGCAAGCTTTGCTCCTACAGGATTTGCGGTGTTTGCGGGCGATGCGACATTGGTGCAACGGCCTGCAATCAGTCTATGCGGCTAATATGGCACTTCAATGCTGTCGATGGCCTGGGAAAAACGCGTAATGCAAACCGCCTACACCGTCCTGATCATGCTGATGCTGGTCAGTGTTTCACGCCTGATCGGGCGGGTGATTCCGCTGCCGTTGCCCTTGGTGCAAATCGGCGCGGGCGCTTTGCTGGCCTGGCCGACGCTGGGGCTGCATGTGGCGCTGGACCCGGAATTGTTCCTGTTTCTGTTCTTGCCACCGTTGCTGTTCTCCGACGGCTGGCGCATGCCCAAGCGTGAGTTATGGCGCCTGCGCGGGCCGATCCTGACCTTGGCGGTGGGCCTGGTGCTGTTCACGGTGGTCGGCGCCGGGTATTTCATTCATTGGTTGATCCCGAGCATTCCGCTGACGGTGGCGTTTGCCTTGGCGGCGGTGCTTTCACCGACCGATGCCGTGGCGGTCTCGGCGATTTCCCAGAACCGCTTGCCGACACCGTTGATGCATATGCTGCAGGGCGAGGCGCTGATGAACGACGCCTCGGGCCTGGTGACCTTCAAGTTTGCCCTGGCGGCGGCGGTGACCGGTGTGTTCTCCCTGGCCAGCGCGAGCCTGACGTTCGTGCTGGTGGCGGTCGGTGGTCTGGCCACGGGGGTGGCGTTGAGCTGGCTGGTCGGGCGTTTGCGCTCGTGGATGATCGCTCGCGGCTGGGATGATCCGGCCACCCATGTGGTGTTCATGTTGCTGTTGCCGTTCGCCGCGTATGTATTGGCCGAACGCTTGGGTGCTTCCGGGATTCTTTCGGCGGTGGCGGCGGGGATGATGCAGAGCTGGCTCGACCTGTTGCCGCGCCAGACCAGCACCCGGTTGCTCAATCGCAGCGTCTGGTCCTTGCTGGAGTTCGCCTTCAACGGTTTGATCTTCCTGCTGCTGGGCTTGCAGTTGCCGGACATCATCAAAGCCGTGGCCAGCCATGAAACCTCGTTGTGGCCGACGCTGCTCTATCGTTGCCTGGACGTGGTGGCGATTTTCCTGGTGCTGCTGGTGTTGCGGTTTGTCTGGGTGCAAAGCACGTGGCGGGTGTCGGGGCTGATGCGGCGCTGGCGTGGCAGAGGCGAGCTGACGCTGGTGCCCACGGCGCGATCCTGCTGGTTGCTGACCGTCGGTGGCGTTCGCGGGGCGGTGACCCTGGCGGGCGTGCTGTCCGTGCCGATGTTGATGGGCGCGGATGCCTTCCCCGAGCGCGACCTGCTGATTTTTATCGCGGCCGGGGTGATTCTGCTGTCGCTGATCGCCGCGTGCATCGCCTTGCCGCTGCTACTGCGCGGTATCGAGAAAAGCCCCGACGACAAACGCCGCAATGAAGTGCGCGAGGCCTGGCGCAAAACCGCTGAAGCGGCGATCCATGCGCTGGAAGTCGAGGAGGCCAAACCTGCGGATGCCGCCGAAGCGGCGCTGGCGGCCGAACTCAAGGCGCGGATCATGTCCGAGTACCGCCATCAGTTGGAGGTGTTCAATGACTCCGCCGAAGCCCAGGCCCTGGCGTTCCAGATGGACTTGCTGGAGCGGCGTTTACGCTTGAAGGCACTGCGGGCGCAGCGCCTGGAGTTGTATAGCTTGAGCCGTCATCACCAGATTGGTGATGACGTATTGCGCGAAGTGTTGGGTGAACTGGACTTGAGTGAGGCCAATCTGGGGCAGGTTAAATAAAGACTCATTTGATGCCGGGCTTAACTTACTCGGCGGGATAAGGGTAGGCCTTGGCCATGAACGCTTTGTCCTTTTCGCTGAGCACCAGATTCAGATCGATCTTGAAGTCGCCGTGGGTCCATTCCTGCCGGACGGCATAGTGCATGATGGAGTGCCGGTCATAGGGCGAGTAACTGACTTCGCTGGCGTCCAGGCGATTGAAATACCGTTTATCAACGAAGTCGCGCAGGTAATCATCGTTTTCGTCCGCTTCCTCGATATTCACGCCATGTGCTTCATAAACCGCTGGCTTGTTCCAGGGAATGTCCGCTTCGGGATGCTGGTGTTCATGTTGGGCGCCCAATACATGGCCAAACTCATGCATGACATTGGCGGCGAAAAACGCCGGCATGCGCATGTCCGGCGACAGACCCATGGTCGGACCTTCTTCGCGCAGCAAAGCATCGGTGCCGACCATTGACCAGTAAGTACCGGGTGTGCGGCTGATGCGGATATTACCCTCTGTACCGTCGACGAATTCGAACTTGAGGTTGATGTGTGGCAACCAGTTATTAGCGGCGGCTTTGGTGGCGTCCTTGAACGCTTGGTCGCCGTCCAGAAAGGCAATACGCAGTGTGCGGCCGGGGGCCCAGAAGTGTGTGTGCTTGATGGCGGCGCGCTTGCGGCGGCCTGATGCGGAAGGGCCGCGATTAGCCGGGTTTTCGGTAACGGCCACTTCATAAGAAGCATTCATGTCGCCAGCCTCTTTAATCAGGCAGGGCGCAAAGTTGTGAGGGGGATTGTTCATTGTCGACTTCCTTGTGCATAAAAAATGCCTGAATCATTTCTGGCATTAGCGCGAGACGAAAGACTAAGAGGGATAAGGCGAGTTGTTAAGTTTGAATATAAGTAAGGTTGTTGCTTGGCATCTTTTAAGTCC
Source organism: Janthinobacterium sp. LPB2021202312-11-4 (assembly GCF_037049705.1). NCBI lineage: Bacteria > Pseudomonadati > Pseudomonadota > Betaproteobacteria > Burkholderiales > Oxalobacteraceae > Janthinobacterium > Janthinobacterium sp. LPB2021202312-11-4. Next base: position 48,481 of record NZ_JBAGKV010000006.1, read on the forward strand.
GCACGGCATTGCACCGTGCGGACTATCGATTAATTTCGACTTATGACTTGTTGGTAATAAACGCGCGAATCCGTTCTGCCGCTTCAACACATTCGGCCAGTGGCGCAACCAGAGCCATGCGGATTCGCCCGGCACCTGGATTGAAACCATCCACGTCGCGGGACAGGTAAGAACCCGGCACGACCGTCACATGTTCTTGCACGAACAGATCCCGGCAGAACGCCTCGTCGTCGCCTTCAACGTTCGGCCACAGATAGAAACCGCCGTCCGGACGCTGCACGTCCATCACCGGGCTGAGGATTTCCAGCACTGCGTCGTACTTTTCGCGATACAGCGCCCGGTTGGCGCGCACGTGCACTTCGTCATTCCACGCGGCCACGCTGGCCAATTGGGTCTGAACCGGCATCGCGCAGCCGTGGTAGGTGCGATACAGCAGGAAGCCTTTGAGGATCTCGGCATCGCCGGCCACAAAGCCCGAACGCAGGCCCGGCAGGTTGGAACGCTTGGACAGGCTGTGGAACACCACGCAGCGTTTGAAATCCTTGCGGCCCAGTTCCACGCAGGCGCTGAGCAGGCCGGCCGGCGGGGTTTGTTCGTCGAAATACAGTTCGCTGTAGCACTCGTCGGCGGCGATGACGAAATCGTATTCGTCGGCCAGGGCGATCAGCTTTTTCAGGGTTTTAACCGGGATCAGCGCCCCGGTTGGGTTGCCCGGCGAGCACAGGAACAGGATCTGGCAGCGCTTCCAGATGTCCGGTGTCACCGCGTCAAAATCCGGGTTGAAGCCGTTTTCATCCAGGCAGGGCAGGTAATGCGGCTTGGCCCCGGCGAGGAACGCGGCGCCTTCATAGATTTGATAGAACGGGTTCGGGCTGACGACCAAGGCGTCTTCGCCACGGTTGACCACGGTTTGCGTGAAGGCGAACAGCGCTTCACGGGTGCCGTTGACCGGCAACACATTACGCGCCGGATCGAGCCAACCGCTCGGAACGTTGAAACGACGTTCGCACCAGGCCGCGATGGCTTCACGCAAGGCCGGGATGCCGAGGGTGGTCGGGTACACGGCCATCTGATCCAGATTGCTGGCCAGGGCCTCGGCGACAAAACTCGGCGAGCGGTGTTTCGGCTCACCGATGGACAAGGCGATGGCGCGTTTGTCCGGGTTTGGCGTGACGCTGCCGAGCAGGGCGCGGAGCTTCTCGAACGGGTAGGGCTGCAACTGGGTCAGAGCGTTGTTCATCGGGGGCCTCTTCTAATGTGGGAGCGGGCTTGCTCGCGAAAGCGGTGTGTCAGACACATTGAATGTCGACTGACCCACCGCTTTCGCGAGCAAGCCCGCTCCCACAGGGGAAATGTGTTGGTTCAGATACTGATACGCGACAGTTTGATATCCGGTTCCTGGCTGACACTCAACTGTTCAACGATCGCATCCTGCAAACGGCTGCACAGCAGTGGGTCGGATAACGGCTGGTTGTGCGCGTCGGTGATGAAGAACACGTCTTCCACGCGCTCGCCCAGGGTCGCAATCTTGGCGTTCTGCAGCGACAGGTCGAACTCCAGGAAGATCCCGCCGATACGTGCCAGTAGGCCCGGGCGGTCGGGGGCGCTGAGTTCAAGTACGGTCACCGGACGCTGGGCATCGTTGTGGATCGTCACCTGGGGCGCAAACGCGAAGTGCTTGAGTTGGCGCGGTACCCGGCGCTGGATGATCGTCGGGTAGTCGTCCGGGTTGCGCAGGGCTTCGGTCAGGCCTTCGCGGATCTGCTTGACCCGCGCCGGGTTGTCGCCAATCGAGTCGCCGTCGGTGTCGAGCACGATGTAGGTGTCGAGGGTGAACTGGCTGCTGGAGGTGATGACCCGGGCGTCGTGAATGTTCAGGTTGAGCTGATCCATCGCGGCCACGGTCACGGCGAAGAAGTCGTGCTGGTCCGGCGCGTAGATGAAGATCTGCGTGCCGCCCTCGAATTCGCGCTGGGTGGTTTCCTTGATCAGCACCAGCGGCCCGCCATCGGCCGGCTGCTGGAGGATCGCGTCACTGTGCCAGGCTACGTCACCGGCGGTGTGGCGCAGGAAATAGTCATCGCCCAGTTGCGCCCACAACTGCTCGACATCGTCCGGGTCGGTGCCGCCGCGCACCAGAATGTCCAGGGCCGCGCTCTGGGTCTGGCGGATCTGCTCTTCGCGGTCCACCGGGTTTTCCAGGCCACGGCGCAACGCGCGCTTGGTCTCGGTGTAGAGCTGGCGCAACAGGCTGGCGCGCCAGGAATTCCATAGCGTCGGGTTGGTGGCGTTGATGTCGGCGACGGTCAGCACGTACAGATAATCGAGATGGGTTTCATCGCCGACGATCTGCGCGAAATCGTGGATCACCTGCGGGTCGGACAAGTCCTTGCGCTGGGCGGTGGTCGACATCACCAGGTGGTTTTGCACCAGCCAGACGATCAGCCGGCTGTCCCACACAGGCAATTGATGGCGTTGGCAAAAGGCTTCGGCATCCACCGCGCCGATGTCCGAATGGTCACCGTGCCGGCCCTTGCCGATGTCGTGGTACAGGCCGGCCAGGTAGATCAGCTCGGGCTTGGGCAACTTGCCCATGAGCTTGCTGGCTAGCGGGAATTTTTCCGACACCTGGGTGTACTGCAACTTACGCAGGTGCTTGATCAGGTTCAGGGTGTGGGCGTCGACCGTATAGATGTGAAACAGGTCGTGCTGCATCTGCCCGACGATAAAACCGAACTCCGGCAGGTAGCGCCCGAGGATGCCGTAACGGTTCATCCGCCGCAGGTTACGGTGGATGCCGATCTTGCACTTGAACAGTTCGATAAACAGGCTGGTGTTGCGAATATCGTTGCGGAAATCGTCGTCGATCAGGTGACGGTTTTCCCGCAGCAGGCGGATGGTATCGGCGCGAACGCCTTTGATTTCCGGCTGCTGGGCCATCAGCACGAAGATTTCCAGCATGGCGAACGGCGTGCGGCGGAACACGTTGTTGTTACGTGCCTCGATGTAGCCATCATGCAGCTGGAACCGCGAATTGATCGGCTGCGGCGGTGCTTCGTCTTCCGGCGCGAGGATGACTTCCTCGAAGTGCTGGATGATCAAGTCGCTGAGCTGGGCGATGCTCATGACCACGCGGTAATACTGTTGCATGAAGTTTTCGATGGCTTGCTTGGCGTCATCGCCTTCAAAACCCAGCAGCCCGGCGATGGAGCGCTGGTGGTCGAACAGCAAGCGGTCCTCGGAACGCCCGGCGAGCATGTGCAGGGCGTAGCGGACCTTCCACAGGAATTCCTGGGACGAGGCCAGCAGGGCGTTTTCGCTCTCGACCAGAAACCCTTCGCCGGCCAGGGCCCGCAGGTTAAGGGTGCCGTATTCGCGGCGGGCGACCCAGAGAATCGTCTGGATATCCCGCAGGCCGCCGGGCGAGCCTTTGACGTTGGGTTCCAGGTTGTATTCGGTGTCGTTGTACTTGTGGTGGCGGGCCTTCTGCTCGGCGCGTTTGGCCAGGAAGAAGTCCTTGCTCGGCCACATGTGCGCGGTGCTGGTGACGTCCAGCATGCGCTGGCGCAGGCGCTCGGGGCCGGCGATGGTGCGGCTTTCCATCAGGTTGGTGATCACCGTCAGGTCGGCGCGGGCCTCGACGGCGCACTCGTCCACCGAGCGAACGCTCTGACCGACTTCCAGGCCGATGTCCCACAACAACGTCAGAAAACGCTCGATGGAATCGCGGAAAACTTCGTGGTCGGCGCTGTCCAGCAGGATCAGCAAATCGATGTCGGAGTAGGGGTGCAACTCGCCGCGACCGTAGCCGCCGACCGCGACCAGCGCGATGTCGGCGTCTTCGCTCCAGTTGAACTGTTCCCAGGCCTTTTGCAGGATGTTATCGACGAACCAGGCACGATCCTCGATCAGTCGGCGAATGTCGCGGCCACTGCGAAAGCGCCCGTCGAGCACCTCGCGGGCCTGGCGAATTGCCTTCTTGAAGGCCGCGATCGGGCTGGCCTTCAGGGCCAGTTCAGCCTGGAACTGGCCACGGTCGAAGAGTTCGGGGTCCACCTGCGGCATCGATTGACTTTCCTTTCTATAAGGCTAGGGGCAGAACGGGTCGATCAGGCCGAGACGCGCGGGATGGTGTCATCGGCGCGCAGGGTGAAGATCTCGTAACCGGTGTCGGTCACCAGCAGGGTGTGTTCCCACTGGGCGGACAGCTTGCGGTCCTTGGTGATCGCGGTCCAGCCGTCGCCCAGTACCTTGGTGTCGGCCTTGCCCTGGTTGATCATCGGCTCGATGGTGAAGGTCATGCCCGCCTTGAGCTCCATGCCGGTGCCGGCGCGGCCGTAGTGCAGGATCTGCGGCTCTTCGTGGAAGACCTTGCCGATACCGTGGCCGCAGAACTCGCGAACCACCGAGAAACCGTTCTTTTCGGCGTGCTTCTGGATCACTTCACCGATGTCGCCGAGGCGGCAGCCGGGTTTGACGATTTCGATGGCCTTGTACATGCATTCCTGGGTGATCTGCGACAGGCGCTCGGCCCAGACCGGCACGGTGCCGACGTGGAACATGCGGCTGGTGTCACCGTGGTAGCCGTCCTTGATGACGGTCACATCGATGTTCACGGTGTCGCCATCCTTGAGCGGCTTCTCGTTCGGGATGCCGTGGCAGACCACATGGTTGATCGAGGTGCAGATCGACTTCGGGAAGCCTTTGTAATTGAGCGGGGCAGGGATGGCGTGCTGCTCGTTGACGATGTAGTCGTGGCAGATGCGGTCCAGCTCTTCGGTGGTGACGCCCGGTTTGACATGTTCGGCAATCATTTCCAGCACATCGGCGGCCAGTTTGCCGGCGATCCGCATTTTTGCGATGTCCTCGGGGGTTTTGAGGGTGACGGTCATACAGGCTCTCTCTGCGCTCAACGGCGCTTACTAATTCGAAATGGGCGTTGCGCGATCAATCGTCGCGGCCCTGAAAAACGCGATTCTAACAGACGCTCGGCGCAAATCTGAGCCTCTGTGCGTCGCTTCTCTCTATAGATAGGCGCATTCTTGAGCGATTCCAAGGGCGCAGATGAAGGCGCGCGCCAGGAATTGAGAATCCGGGTTCCGTTTTTTGCAGCCCTGTGATATAAAATGCGCCGCTTTCCGGGGATACCCCGAGAGGCTTAAATCCACACACGTGTCGACACGATGACCTGGGTGCCTTCAGCTGATGCTGCTGGTTGGTCATTGGGATACGTGGAGGCCAAACCCGACTTATTAAGGAACTATCATGTCCCAAGTCAACATGCGCGATATGCTGAAGGCCGGTGTGCACTTCGGTCACCAAACCCGTTACTGGAACCCGAAAATGGGTAAATACATTTTCGGCGCGCGTAACAAGATCCACATCATCAACCTTGAAAAAACCCTGCCAATGTTCAACGAAGCTCTGACTTTCGTAGAGCGCCTGGCCCAGGGCAAAAACAAGATTCTGTTCGTCGGCACCAAGCGTTCCGCTGGCAAGATCGTTGCTGAAGAAGCAGCACGTTGCGGTTCGCCGTACGTCGATCACCGCTGGTTGGGCGGCATGCTGACCAACTTCAAAACCATCCGTGCTTCCATCAAGCGTCTGCGTGACCTTGAAATCCAAGCTGAAGACGGTACTTTCGCCAAGCTGACCAAGAAAGAAGCGCTGATGCGCACTCGCGATCTTGAGAAGCTCGATCGTTCCCTGGGTGGTATCAAGGACATGGGCGGTCTGCCAGACGCACTGTTCGTTATCGACGTTGATCACGAGCGCATCGCGATCACCGAAGCCAACAAGCTGGGCATCCCGGTTATCGGCGTAGTCGATACCAACAGCAGCCCGGAAGGCGTTGACTACATCATCCCAGGCAACGATGACGCAATCCGCGCTATCCAGCTGTACATGGGTTCGATGGCTGACGCTGTAATCCGCGGTCGCAACCACGTTGCTGGCGGCGCCGAGCAGTTCGTTGAAGAAGCTCCGGTAGCAGCAGCTGAGTAATTGACGCCTTGGCGTTGACTCAGTAAGCAAAAAGGGGGCTTGGCCCCCTTTTTGCCACCTCGAAAACCGTTTGTCGGTAGCGCAGCTACAGCTTCTGTAACGTGCAGCGACTTACAAAGGTGTTTCGGGAAGAATTGAACGCCCGTTAGATCGGGTGGAATGGTTGATAACCTATCCAAGAGGATTTTTGAAATGGCAGAGATTACTGCAGCGTTGGTCAAAGAACTGCGTGAGCGTACTGGCGAAGGCATGATGGATTGCAAAAAGGCCTTGACCAAGGCCGGCGGCGACATCGAAAAAGCCATTGATGACATGCGTGCTTCCGGCGCTATCAAGGCTGCCAAGAAAGCAGGCAACGTGGCTGCTGAAGGCGCAATCGCTCTGAAAGAAGACGGTAAATCCGCCGTTCTGCTGGAAGTGAACTCGCAGACCGACTTCCTGGCTTTGCAGGATGACTTCAAGGCATTCGTTGCTTCGAGCGTTGAAAAAGCGTTCGCTGACAAACTGACTGAAGTTGCTCCGCTGATCGCCGCTCAAGAAGCCGATCGCCTGGTTCTGGTCGGCAAGGTTGGCGAAAACGTCAACATCCGTCGCCTGGCTCGCGTTGAAGGTGATGTTGTTGGTGGTTACCTGCACGGCAACAAGATCGGTGTTGTGGTTGCCCTTAAAGGCGGCAGCGTCGAACTGGCCAAAGACATCGCCATGCACGTAGCGGCGACCAACCCTGAATTCCTGCTGCCATCGGAAGTTTCCGCTGAAGCGGTCGAGCGCGAGAAAGGCGTGTTCCTGACCCTGAACGCTGACAAGATCGCCGGCAAGCCAGAAAACATTGTTGAAAACATGGTCAAAGGCCGTATCAGCAAGTTCCTGGCTGAAGCGAGCCTGGTTGAGCAGGCGTTCGTCAAGAACCCTGAAATCAAGGTTGGCGAACTGGCCAAGAAAGCCGGTGCTGAAATCGTTTCCTTCACCTACTTCAAAGTAGGTGATGGCATCGAGAAGCCGGTCGACAACTTCGCTGAAGAAGTTGCTGCCCAGCTGGCTGCCGCCAAGCAATAAGACGGTTTTTTTAACTGTCGCCCTGAAGAGGCTGCCCGCTTACGCGCGCAGCCTCTTTTCAGATGGGGTATCAATTTTTAATTGGTTTCCCTTTGGAACTGGCTTACAAAGCCATGTTCCGATGGCGCTGAAGCAGCGCCAAGCTAGAGTGAACGCCAGCTGTAAACAGCTCGCAAAGAATTTTTTAAAATACGCCGCAGGAGAGATTCGCAATGGCTCAGCAGGGCAGTGGTTATCAGGCTCGCTATAAACGCATTCTACTCAAGCTTAGCGGCGAGGCCCTGATGGGCTCGGAAGAGTTCGGGATCGACCCGAAAGTTCTGGATCGCATGGCACTGGAAGTGGGCCAATTGGTCGGCATCGGTGTGCAGGTCGGTCTGGTGATTGGCGGCGGCAACCTGTTCCGTGGTGCAGCGCTGAGCGCGGCCGGCATGGATCGGGTCACCGGTGACCACATGGGCATGCTGGCCACTGTGATGAACGCCCTGGCCATGCGCGATGCGCTGGAACGTGCCAATATCTCGGCCATCGTGATGTCGGCGATTTCCATGGTTGGCGTGACTGATCACTACGATCGCCGCAAAGCCATGCGCCACCTGAACGCCAAGGAAGTCGTGATTTTCGCGGCCGGTACTGGCAATCCGTTTTTCACCACGGATTCGGCAGCCTGCCTGCGTGCAATCGAAATCGATGCCGATGTCGTGCTGAAGGCGACCAAGGTCGATGGCGTCTACACCGCTGACCCATTCAAAGACCCGCATGCCGAGAAGTTCGATCATCTGACTTACGATGAAGTGCTGGATCGCAAGCTGGGTGTGATGGATCTGACGGCCATTTGCCTGTGCCGCGACCACAAGATGCCTTTGCGCGTATTTAACATGAACAAGCCCGGCGCCCTGCTGAACATCGTGCATGGCGGTGCTGAAGGGACCCTGATCGAGGAAGGCCAACAATGATCAACGAAATCAAGAAAGACGCTCAAGAGCGTATGCAGAAATCCCTGGAGTCTCTGGCCCATGCGTTTGGTCAGATTCGTACCGGCAAGGCGCACCCGAGCATCCTCGGTAGCGTAATGGTTCCTTACTACGGCGCTGACACCCCATTGAGCGGCGTTGCCAACGTGACTGTGAAGGATTCCCGGACCCTGCAAGTCGTGGCGTTTGAGCGCAACATGCTTGGGGCTGTCGACAAGGCGATCCAGAGTGCTGGCCTGAACCTCAACCCGACCAACCTGGGCGAGTTGCTGCTGATCTCCATGCCTGCCCTGACTGAAGAAACCCGCAAGGGCTTCACCAAGCAGGCGCGTAGCGCCGCTGAAGATGCTCGTGTTGCCGTGCGCAACATTCGTCGCGATGCCCTGGGTGACCTCAAGAAACTGGTCAAGGACAAGGAAATCAGCGAAGACGAAGAGCGTCGTGCTGCTGCCGATATCCAGAAACTGACTGACAAGGCTGAGGCTGACATCGACACGGCCACCAAGCAGAAAGAAGCGGACCTGATGGCCGTATAAGGGTCGCGTTTTCATGGATAAGACCAAGCAGACTGCGCCGTCCGCGGTGCCGCGCCATGTCGCGATCATCATGGATGGTAACAATCGCTGGGCGAAAAAACGCTTTATGCCGGGTGTCGCCGGGCATAAAGCGGGTGTGGATGCGGTTCGCGCGGTCATCGAGGTGTGCGCCGAGGCCAAGGTCGAGGTGCTGACCCTGTTCGCCTTCTCCAGCGAAAACTGGCAGCGTCCGGCCGATGAAGTCAGTGCCTTGATGGATCTGTTCTTCAAGGCATTGCGTCGCGAGGCCAAGCGTCTCAACGAGAACAAGATCAGCCTGCGCATCATTGGCGACCGTTCGCGTTTTCACCCTGAGCTTCAAGCAGCCATGCGCGAAGCCGAGGCGATTACCGCTGGTACCGATCGTTTTATCCTGCAGATTGCCGCCAACTACGGCGGTCAGTGGGATATCGCGCAAGCGGCACAGCGCCTGGCGCGGGAAGTTCAGGCCGGGCATCTGCGCCCGGAAGACATCACCCCGGAACTGTTGCAAACCTGTCTGGTGACTGGCGATCTGCCGTTGCCGGACTTGTGCATTCGTACCGGCGGTGAGCACCGCATCAGCAATTTCCTGCTCTGGCAGCTGGCTTACACCGAGCTGTACTTCTCCGACCTGTTCTGGCCGGACTTCAAACACGACGCCATGCGCACCGCGCTGGCCGATTTCGCTTCTCGGCAGCGCCGCTTCGGTAAAACGAGCGAGCAGATCGAGGCTGGAGCCCGGGTTTAATGCTTAAACAACGAATCATCACTGCGCTGATCCTGCTGCCGATTGCCCTGTGCGGGTTTTTCCTGCTCGAAGGTTCCGGTTTTGCGCTGTTCATCGGGCTGGTCGTGACCCTGGGTGCATGGGAGTGGGCTCGCCTGGCCGGTTTCACCGCCCAGCCGATTCGCGTTGCCTATGCCGCTGTGGTCGCGCTGATGCTGTTTGTCATGCATATCCTTCCCGGGCTCGCGCCTTGGGTGTTGGGCGCCTCCGTGCTCTGGTGGGGCGTGGCGACGTATCTGGTGCTGACCTACCCGCGATCCAGCGAACACTGGGCCAGCGCCGCCTGCAAACTGGTCATTGGTCTGCTGATCCTGCTGCCGGCCTGGCAAGGTCTGGTCCAGATCAAGCAGGAGCCTCTGGGCAACTGGCTGATCATGGCCGTCATGGTGCTGGTCTGGGGTGCCGACATCGGTGCCTACTTTTCCGGGCGCAAGTTCGGCAAGCGCAAGCTGGCGCCGCAAGTCAGCCCCGGCAAGAGCTGGGAGGGCGTCTATGGCGGCCTGGCGCTGAGCCTGGTCATCACGCTGGTTGTCGGCCTGGTTCGCGACTGGACGGTGGCAGAACTGTTTAAAGGCCTGATCGGCGCCGCGTTGATCGTGTTTATTTCGGTGGTGGGCGACCTCACCGAAAGCATGTTCAAGCGCCAGGCCGGAATCAAGGACAGCAGCAATCTGCTGCCGGGCCATGGCGGCGTGCTGGACCGGATCGACAGCCTGACGGCCGCGATTCCGGTCTTCGCGGTGCTGTTGTGGATGGCGGCGCCGTGAGCCGCCCGCAGCAGATTACCGTTCTCGGGGCGACCGGTTCTATTGGCCTGAGCACCCTGGATGTCATCGCTCGTCACCCTGATCGCTACCAGGTATTTGCGTTGAGTGGTTTCACTCGGCTGAGTGAGCTGCTGGCCCTGTGTGTAAAACATACGCCGCGATTCGCGGTTGTGCCGGAAGCCGCGGCGGCCCGTGGTCTGCAGGACGACCTGCGCGCGGCAGGCCTGGCTACTCGCGTTCTGGTGGGGGAGGAGGGCCTGTGTCAGGTCGCCGCCGATCCGGAAGTCGATGCGGTCATGGCGGCCATCGTCGGTGCGGCGGGCTTGCGCCCGACCCTGGCGGCGGTCGAGGCGGGCAAGAAGATCCTGCTGGCCAACAAGGAAGCGCTGGTGATGTCCGGCGCGCTGTTCATGCAGGCCGTGCGCAAAAGCGGCTCGGTGCTGTTGCCGATCGACAGCGAGCACAACGCGATTTTCCAGTGCATGCCACAGGATTTCGCCCGTGGTTTGGGTGCAGTGGGGGTGCGTCGGATTTTACTGACAGCCTCTGGCGGCCCGTTCCGACAGACACCAATGGCTGAGCTGGCGCATGTTACCCCTGATCAGGCGTGCGCTCACCCGAACTGGTCCATGGGGCGCAAGATCTCGGTCGATTCGGCCAGCATGATGAACAAGGGGCTTGAATTGATCGAGGCCTGCTGGCTGTTCGATGCCAAGCCATCCCAGGTCGAAGTGGTGATTCATCCCCAAAGCGTTATCCATTCGCTGGTCGACTATGTCGATGGTTCGGTATTGGCGCAGTTGGGTAACCCGGACATGCGCACGCCGATCGCCAATGCCTTGGCCTGGCCGGAGCGAATCGACTCGGGTGTTGCGCCGCTGGATCTGTTTGCCATCGCACGCCTGGACTTCCAGGCCCCCGATGAAGAACGTTTCCCCTGCCTGCGCCTGGCGCGTCAGGCGGCAGAAGCCGGTAACAGCGCACCGGCCATGCTCAATGCAGCAAACGAAGTGGCGGTAGCGGCCTTTCTCGACGGACGGGTTCGTTACCCGGAAATCGCGAGTATCATCGAGGAAGTCTTGAATCTTGAGCCTGTGGTTGCGGTAAACGATCTCGAGGCGGTGTTCACGGCGGACGCAAAGGCGCGTGTGCTGACTGAGCAATGGTTGAGTCGTCACGGGCGATAAGTGCTGCAGTACGCAGGCCCAATGCAGCACCGGATAGGATTGCGGAGAAAGTAGATGAGCGCGCTCTATATGATTGTCGGCACCCTGGTAGCTTTGGGCGTGCTGGTCACCTTCCACGAGTTCGGCCATTTTTGGGTCGCGCGTCGCTGTGGGGTCAAAGTGCTGCGTTTCTCCGTGGGCTTTGGCATGCCGTTGCTGCGCTGGCACGACAAGCAAGGTACCGAGTTCGTGCTGGCCGCGATCCCGCTCGGCGGCTACGTGAAGATGCTCGATGAGCGCGAAGGTGAAGTACCGGCCGATCAGCTTGATCACTCCTTTAATCGAAAATCCGTACGGCAGCGTATTGCCATCGTCGCTGCGGGCCCGATCGCCAACTTTCTGCTGGCGATGGTTTTTTTCTGGGTCCTGGCCATGCTCGGTAGCGAGCAGGTGCGCCCGGTCATCGGTGCGGTCGAGTCGGGGAGCATCGCCGCCAAGGCCGGTTTGAGCCCGAATCAGGAGATCGTCGCCATTGATGGCGAGCCGACGACCGGATGGGCTGCGGTGAATTTGCAGTTGGTCCGTCGTCTGGGTGAGAGCGGCACTTTGCAGTTGCAGGTGCGTGAACAGGGCTCAACCGCCGATTCGCCCCGAGAGCTGGTGCTGGATCACTGGCTCAAGGGGGCCGATGAGCCAGACCCGATTCGCTCACTGGGTATTCGTCCATGGCGTCCGGCGTTGCCGCCGATCCTGGCGGAACTTGATTCAAAAGGGCCGGCGCAAGCTGCGGGCCTGAAGACCGGAGACCGCTTGCTGGCCCTGGATGGCAAGTCACTCGATGACTGGCAGCAAGTGGTGGATACCGTGCGTATGCATCCGGATACCAAAATCATGCTGCGCATTGAGCGCGATGGTGCTCAAATCGACGTCCCTGTGACGCTGGCGGCACGCGGCGAGAGCAAAGCGCCCACGGGTTATCTAGGGGCCGGGGTCAAAGCAGTCGATTGGCCACCAGAGATGATTCGCGAGGTCAGCTACGGTCCTGTGGCAGCAATTGGGGAGGGTGCCCGACGCACCTGGACCATGAGCGTACTGACCCTCGATTCGCTCAAGAAAATGTTGTTCGGCGAGCTCTCGGTAAAAAACTTGAGTGGACCGATAACCATTGCTAAAGTGGCGGGCGCTTCTGCCCAGTCGGGTGTCGCTGATTTCCTGAATTTCCTTGCTTATCTGAGTATTAGCCTGGGAGTTCTGAATTTGTTGCCCATTCCTGTACTGGATGGGGGACATTTGTTGTTTTATCTGATCGAGTGGGCGCGTGGTCGCCCCTTGTCGGATCGGGTGCAGGGTTGGGGGATACAGATCGGCATCAGTTTGGTGGTCGGGGTGATGTTGCTTGCTCTGGTCAATGATCTGGGTCGACTGTAACGCTTCGCTGAATTGCGAATCTGCCGCATTTTGCGGCAGTTTGTTTATTGCCAGTTGGAATAAGAAAGGACTTCATGAAACGTCTGCTGCTAACTGCGGTTCTCACCGTATTGATGATCGCCGAAGTTCACGCCGAGTCCTTCACTATCTCTGATATTCGCGTCAATGGCCTCCAGCGGGTCTCCGCGGGTAGTGTCTTTGGTGCCTTGCCGTTGAACGTCGGCGAACAGGCGGATGATCGTCGCCTGGTGGAATCCACTCGTGCGTTGTTCAAAACCGGGTTCTTTCAAGATATCCAGCTGGGTCGCGAAGGCAATGTCCTCGTTATCACGGTAGTCGAGCGTCCGTCGGTCGCCAGTATCGAGATCGAAGGTAACAAGGCCATCTCCACTGAAGACCTGATGAAGGGCCTCAAGCAATCCGGCCTGTCCGAAGGCGAGATCTTCCAGCGTGCCACCCTCGAAGGTGTGCGTAACGAACTTCAGCGCCAGTACGTCGCTCAGGGTCGCTACTCGGCAACCGTCGACACTGAAGTGGTGGCGCAGCCGCGTAACCGCGTGGCGTTGAAGGTCAACATCAACGAAGGCACCGTTGCTGCTATCCAGCACATCAACGTGGTGGGTAACACGGTCTTCCCTGATGAGGACCTGATCGACCTGTTCGAGCTCAAGACCACCAACTGGCTGTCGTTCTTCAAGAACGACGACAAGTACGCTCGTGAAAAGCTTTCCGGTGACCTGGAGCGTCTGCGTTCCTACTACCTGGACCGCGGCTATATCAACATGGATATCGCTTCGACCCAGGTGTCCATCACCCCGGACAAGAAGCACGTCTACATCACCGTTAACGTCAACGAAGGCGAGAAGTACACCGTTCGTGACGTGAAGCTCAGCGGTGACCTGAAAGTGCCTGAAGACCAGGTCAAGTCCCTGCTGCTGGTTCAGAAAGGCCAGGTGTTCTCGCGCAAGCTGATGACCACCACCTCTGAATTGATCACCCGTCGTCTGGGTAACGAGGGCTACACCTTCGCCAACGTCAACGGTGTGCCTCAGCCTCACGATGACGATCACACGGTAGACATCACGTTCGCTGTTGATCCGGGCAAGCGCGCCTACGTGAACCGCATCAACTTCCGCGGCAACACCAAGTCTGAAGACGAAGTGCTGCGTCGTGAAATGCGCCAGATGGAAGGCGGTTGGGCTTCGACCTACCTGATCGACCAATCCAAGACCCGTCTGGAGCGTCTGGGCTTCTTTAAAGAAGTGAACGTTGAAACCCCGGCGGTGCCAGGGGTAGACGACCAGGTTGACGTGAACTACAGCGTTGAAGAGCAGGCTTCCGGTTCGATTACCGCCAGTGTCGGTTTCGCCCAGAGCGCCGGCCTGATCCTCGGTGGTTCGATTACCCAGAACAACTTCCTGGGTACGGGTAACAAGGTCAGCATCGGCCTGACCAAAAGCGAATACCAAAGCCGCTATAACTTCGGTTATGTCGACCCGTACTGGACTGCTGACGGTGTGAGTCTGGGCTACAACGCTTTCTATCGCACCACTGACTACAAAGACCTCGACGTCGACGTAGCAAGCTATGCGGTAGACAGCCTGGGTGCTGGCGTAAGCGTCGGTTACCCGATCAGCGAAACGTCGCGTCTGACCTTCGGTCTGACGGCGCAACAAGACAAGATCAAGACTGGTCAGTACACAGTCGACGAAATCTTCGACTTCGTTAACCGTGAAGGCGACAACTACCTGAACTTCAAGGCATCGGCCGGCTGGTCCGAGTCCACCCTGAACAAAGGTGTGTTGGCGACCCGTGGCCACTCCCAGAGCTTGACCCTGGAAGCCACCACGCCAGGCAGCGACCTGTCGTTCTTCAAACTCGACTATCGCGGCCAGTTGTTCCAGCCGCTGAGCGATAACTACACCGTGCGTCTGCACACTGAATTGGGTTATGGCGACGGCTACGGTTCGACCGATGGCTTGCCATTCTATGAAAACTACTATGCTGGTGGTTTCAACTCGGTTCGTGGCTTCAAGGACAGCACGTTGGGTCCGCGCAGTACGCCGAGCCGAGGCATTGGTGAAACCGGTAACAAAGGCACCCTGGCTGACCCGGATCAGGACCCACTGCCGTTTGGTGGCAACGTCCTGATTCAAGGTGGTGCTGAGCTTCTGTTCCCGCTGCCGTTCGTCAAGGATCAGCGCTCGCTGCGTACTTCGGTATTCTGGGACGTGGGTAACGTGTTCGACTCCAAGTGCGAGCAGACTTCCAACACCTTTGCCACTTCGAAGTCCAATACGCAGTGCAACGATATCAGCCTGAGCAACCTGGCCAGCTCCGTCGGTGTCGGCGTGACCTGGGTTACCGCGCTGGGTCCTTTGAGCTTCGCATTGGCCATGCCGGTCAAGAAACCGGATAACGCTGAAACACAGGTTTTCCAATTCTCCCTCGGCCAGACGTTCTAAGCGTCTGACCCAAGATAATGACAATGGATTTTGTAGGAGTGCATCGTGCGTAAGTTGACTCAATTGGTTCTCCTGGCGACCGTACTGGTAGCAGGTCCGGCTTTTGCCGACATGAAAATCGCCGTTCTGAACTATCAGATGGCTCTGCTGGAGTCGGACGCGGCCAAGAAGTACGCCGTGGATGCGGAGAAGAAGTTCGGTCCGCAACTGACCAAGCTCAAGACACTGGAAAGCAGTGCCAAGGGCATCCAGGATCGTCTGGTAGCCGGTGGCGACAAAATGCAGCAAGGCGAACGCGAACGCCTGGAGCTTGAGTTCAAGCAAAAGGCCCGTGACTTCCAGTTCCAATCCAAGGAGCTGAACGAAGCCAAAGCCGTTGCCGACCGTGAAATGCTGAAGCAGCTCAAGCCGAAACTGGACAGCGCTGTGGAAGAAGTCATCAAGAAAGGTGCTTTTGACCTGGTCTTCGAGCGTGGCGCAGTGATTGATGTCAAACCTCAGTACGACATCACTCGCCAGGTTATCGAGCGCATGAATCAGCTGAAGTAATCCATGACAGCGACTATAAAGCTCGGCCAATTGGCCGAGTTCCTCGGCGCCACCCTGAGTGGCGACCCGGAGAAAGAAATTACTGGGCTAGCCACTTTGCAAGAGGCTGGCCCAGCTCAGTTGAGCTTTCTGGCAAATCCTCAATACCGCAAATACCTGGCGGACAGTCAGGCTGCAGCCCTGTTGCTGAAGGCTGCTGATGCTGAAGGTTTTGCCGGTAATGTGCTGATCGTGCCGGACCCGTACCTGGCTTACGCTCGAGTTTCCCATCTGTTCGATCCCAAGCCTAAGGCGGCTGCCGGTATTCACCCGACCGCGGTAGTGGCGGCGGATGCGGTGGTTGATCCGGCGGCGAGCATTGGCGCCTTTGTGGTGATCGAGAGTGCCGCGCGTATTGCTGCGGGTGTGACCGTTGGGGCGCATTGCTTCATCGGTGCGCGTTCCGAGATTGGCGAAGGCGGGTGGCTGGCTCCACGGGTCACGCTGTACCACGACGTGCGCATTGGTAAACGTGTCGTGATTCAGTCGGGTGCGGTGCTCGGTGGCGAAGGTTTTGGTTTTGCCAACGAGAAAGGTGTCTGGCAGAAGATTGCCCAGATCGGTGGTGTGTTGGTTGGCGACGATGTGGAAATTGGCGTGAATACCGCCATCGACCGCGGCGCGCTGGCCGATACCATCCTTGGCAATGGCGTGAAGCTCGACAATCAGATTCAAATCGCCCACAACGTCCAGGTCGGTGATCACACCGCCATGGCGGCGTGCGTGGGGATCTCCGGCAGCACCAGGATCGGCAAGCATTGCATGCTCGCGGGCGGTGTGGGGCTGGTGGGGCATATCGATATTTGCGACAACGTTTTCCTGACCGGGATGACCATGGTGACCCACTCGATTACCGAGCCAGGTTCCTATTCTTCCGGTACAGCCATGCAACCGGCTGCCGAGTGGCGCAAAAGCGCGGCACGTATCCGTCAGCTCGATGACATCGCGCGGCGTCTGCGACAGTTGGAAAAGCGTGTAGGGGAAGTGACCCCTGACGGTAATGCTTCATCAGATGGCTGATACCATTTTCATATCAAGTGTGCACAGCCGCAAGACTGCCTCCTTGATTTGCTAGAGGGGTGCGCGTCAGTCGCGCGCTCCCAATCTTTACATAGGCTTCCCCCCGAAATGATGGACATCAACGAGATTCGCGAATACCTGCCTCACCGTTACCCGTTCCTGCTGGTAGACCGGGTTGTGGATCTGGATGTGGAAGGCAAGCGCATTCGCGCCTACAAGAATGTCAGCATCAACGAGCCGTTCTTCAATGGTCACTTTCCTGCGCACCCAATCATGCCAGGCGTGTTGATCATCGAAGCAATGGCCCAGGCTGCCGGGATCCTTGGTTTCAAGATGCTGGACGTGAAACCGGCTGATGGCACCCTGTACTACTTCGTCGGCTCCGATAAGCTGCGTTTCCGTCAGCCGGTCAAGCCTGGCGACCAGTTGATCCTGGAAGCCACCTTCATCAGCTGCAAGCGCAAGATCTGGAAGTTCGAGTGCCAGGCTTCGGTGGACGGCAAGCCGGTATGCTCGGCCGAGATCATTTGTGCGGAACAAAAGGTATGAGTTTGATTGACCCTCGCGCAATCATCGATCCGTCGGCCATTCTGGCCGAGGGCGTTGAGGTCGGCCCTTGGTCGATCGTCGGCGCAGGTGTGGAAATCGGCGAGGGTACAGTGATCGGGCCGCATGTGATTCTCAAGGGCCCGACCCGAATCGGTAAGCACAACCGCATCTACCAGTTTTCCTCGGTAGGCGAGGACACCCCCGATCTGAAGTACAAAGGCGAGGAAACCCGTCTGGTCATCGGTGACCACAACATCATCCGTGAAGGTGTGACGATTCACCGTGGCACCGTGCAGGATCGTTCGGAAACCACCCTGGGCGATCACAACCTGATCATGGCTTATGCCCACATCGGCCACGACAGCGTCATTGGTAACCACTGCATTCTGGTCAACAACACTGCGCTGGCCGGCCACGTGCACGTTGAAGACTGGGCGATCCTGTCCGGTTTCACCCTGGTTCACCAGTATTGCCATATCGGCGCTCACAGCTTTTCCGGCATGGGCACCGCCATCGGCAAGGACGTTCCTGCGTATGTCACGGTGTTCGGCAACCCCGCCGAGGCCCGCAGCATGAACTTCGAAGGCATGCGCCGTCGCGGTTTCAGCGAAGATGCGATCCATGCCCTGCGTCGTGCCTATAAGGTCGTTTACCGCCAGGGCTTGACGGTCGAACAGGCGCTCGCCGAACTGGTCGAGCCCTCGGCACAGTTTCCGGAAGTCGCGGTGTTCCGTGATTCCATCCAGTCTTCGACCCGCGGCATCACTCGTTAATCATGGCTAATCTGCGTATTGCGCTGGTAGCGGGTGAGGCTTCCGGTGACATTCTGGGCGCAGGTCTGATGCGTGCGCTCAAGGCACGGCATCCTGCGGTGGAATTCATCGGTGTGGGTGGTCCGTTGATGCAGGCCGAGGGCCTGACGTCTTACTTCCCGATGGAGCGCCTCTCGGTCATGGGGCTGGTGGAAGTGCTGGGCCGCTTGCGTGAGCTGCTGGCTCGGCGCAAGAAGCTGATCGCCGACCTGATCACCGAGAAACCGGATGTATTCATCGGCATCGATGCGCCGGACTTCACCCTCAATATAGAACTCAAGCTGCGTCAGGCCGGGATAAAGACGGTGCATTACGTCAGCCCGTCCGTCTGGGCGTGGCGACAGAAGCGCGTGCTGAAGATTCGCGAAGGCTGCGACCTGATGCTGACGCTGTTCCCGTTCGAAGCCAAATTCTACGAAGAGAAGGGCGTGCCGGTGCGGTTTGTCGGGCACTCCCTGGCCGATGCGATTCCGCTGCAGGCCGATCGCGCCGCCGCGCGGGCCGAACTGGGCTTGCCCGACGGGCCGCTGGTCGCGTTGATGCCTGGCAGTCGTGGCGGTGAAGTGGGCCGGCTCGGTGCGTTGTTCCTCGATACGGCCCAGCGCCTGCGCGCATTGCGCCCCGGGGTGCGATTCGTCATGCCGTGCGCTAATCCCGAGCGTCGGGCTCAACTCGAAGAGTTGCTGGCCGGTCGCGATCTGCCGCTGACCTTGCTCGACGGCAAATCCCATCTGGCCCTGGCCGCGTGCGACGCGGTGCTGATCGCCTCTGGCACGGCGACGCTCGAAGCGTTGTTGTACAAACGGCCGATGGTGGTCGCTTATCGCCTGGCGCCGCTGACGTTCTGGATTCTCAAGCGCATGGTGAAAAGTCCTTACGTTTCACTGCCGAACTTGCTGGCCCAGCGCCTGCTGGTGCCCGAGTTGTTACAGGACGATGCGACGGTCGAAGCCTTGGCCCAGACCTTGTCGCCGCTTATCGACGGCGGTGAAGAACAGACCCGTGGCTTCGATGAAATTCACCGCACCCTGCGTCTGGATGCCTCTAACCAAGCGGCGGACGCCGTCCTGAATCTGATCGGCAAAACACAATGAGCAAAACAATGCAGATGGGCCTCGACTTCACGCTGGTCGCCGAAGTGGAAGATCTGGTGGCCGGTGTCGACGAAGTCGGTCGCGGCCCGCTCTGCGGTGCCGTGGTCACCGCTGCGGTGATCCTCGACCCGAATCGCCCGATCCTGGGCCTGAACGATTCGAAGAAACTCACCGAAGCCCGTCGCGAAAAGCTTTACGACGAAATTTGCGAGAAAGCCCTGAGCTGGCACATCGCCCGGGCTGAAGTCGAAGAAATCGACGAACTGAACATTCTCCACGCCACCATGCTGGCCATGCAGCGCGCCATCGCAGGCCTGCACATTCAGCCGAAACTGGCGATGATCGACGGCAATCGCTGCCCGAAACTGTCCATGCGCGCCGAAGCCGTGGTCAAGGGCGACAGCAAGGTGCCGGCCATCGCCGCCGCGTCGATCCTGGCCAAGGTCAGCCGCGACCGGGAAATGGCCGCCTTCGAATTGATTTACCCGGGTTACGGGATCGGCGGCCACAAAGGCTATCCGACGCCCGTTCATCTGGAAGCCTTGGCCCGTTTGGGGCCGACGCCGATCCACCGCCGCTCGTTCGCCCCGGTACGCCTGGCTTACGAGGCGCGGGAAAACCTGATCGAGAGTTAGTCGCAAGGCTGATGTTTTTTCCAAGGCCCGGTACAATCCGGGCCTTGTTGTCTTCACGTTTCTAGACAGGATCACTATGCCGGCTTCATTCGTTCATCTACGCCTGCACACTGAATATTCCCTGGTCGACGGTCTGGTGCGGATCAAACCGCTGGTCAAGACCCTGGTCGGCATGAACATGCCTGCCGTGGCGGTCACTGACCAGAACAACATGTGTTCCCTGGTCAAATTCTATAAAGCCTCGATGGGCGCAGGCATCAAGCCGATCTGCGGCGCCGACCTGTGGTTGTCGAACAAGGACCCGGACAACGCCCTGAGCCGGATCAGCCTGCTGGCCATGAATGCCGTGGGTTATCGCAACCTCACCGAACTGATCTCACGCGGCTTCATCGACGGCCAGCGCAATGGTTCGATCATCATCGAGCGCGAGTGGGTGGCCGAAGCCAGCGAAGGCTTGATCATGCTGTCGGCGGCGAAAGAGGGCGAGATTGGCCTGGCCATGCTCAGCGGCAACCCGGCCGAAGCAGAAAAACTGGCGCGTGAATGGATGACGGTGTTCCCGGATCGCTTCTATCTGGAAATCCAGCGCACCAACCGCCCTAACGATGAAGAACAACTGCACGGCGCCGTGGCCCTGGCCGAGAAAATCGGCGCGCCGCTGGTGGCAACCAATGATGTGCGCTTCATCAAACAGGAAGACTTCGCGGCCCACGAAACCCGCGTTTGCATCGGTGAGGGCCGGGCCCTCGACGATCCGCGGCGTTCGAAAAACTACAGCGATCAGCAATACCTCAAAAGCGCCGAGGAAATGGCCGAGCTGTTCAGCGACATTCCCGAGGCGCTGGAAAACACCGTCGAGATCGCCAAGCGCTGCAACATCGAAGTGAAGCTGGGCAAGCACTTCCTGCCCAACTTCCCGATCCCCGATGGCATGACCATCGACGAATATTTCCGCAAGGTGTCGTTCGACGGTCTGGAAGAGCGCCTGAGCGTTCTGCTGCCCAAGGACACCACCGAAGATTACGACGCCAAGCGTCAGGTCTATGTCGACCGGCTGAATTTCGAGCTGGATATCATCATCCAGATGGGCTTCCCCGGTTACTTCCTGATCGTGATGGACTTTATCCAGTGGGCCAAGAGCAACGGCGTGCCGGTAGGTCCGGGCCGGGGGTCGGGTGCCGGGTCGCTGGTGGCCTATGTGCAGAAAATCACCGACCTTGATCCGCTGGAATATGACCTGCTGTTCGAACGGTTCCTTAACCCGGAACGGGTCTCGATGCCCGACTTCGACGTCGACTTCTGTATGGACGGTCGTGACCGGGTGATCGAATACGTGGCCGAGAAGTACGGCCGCAACGCCGTAAGCCAGATCATCACCTTCGGTTCCATGGCCGCGAAGGCTGTGGTCCGCGACGTGGCGCGGGTACAGGGCAAGTCTTACGGCTTGGCGGATCGCCTGTCGAAGATGATTCCGTTCGAAGTCGGCATGACGTTGGAAAAAGCCTACGAGCAGGAAGAAATCCTGCGGGACTTCATCAAGGTTGACGAAGAAGCTGCGGAAATCTGGGAGATGGCCCGCAAGCTCGAAGGCGTGGTGCGTAACGTCGGCAAGCACGCCGGTGGTGTGGTGATCGCGCCGACTAAATTGACTGACTTCTCGCCGATCTATTGCGACGAGGCCGGCGACGGTCTGGTAACCCAGTTCGACAAGGACGACGTTGAGGCTGCCGGTCTGGTGAAGTTCGACTTCCTCGGTCTGCGGACCCTGACGGTCATCGACTGGGCGCTGAAAACCATCAACCGCGATCGCGCCAAGGTCGATCAGCCACCGCTGGACATCGCGTTCATTCCGCTGGATGACAAACCGACCTACACGCTGCTGCAAAAAGCCGAAACCACGGCCGTGTTCCAGCTTGAATCCCGGGGCATGAAAGAGCTGATCAAAAAGCTCAAGCCCGACTGCCTGGAAGACTTGATCGCACTGGTGGCCCTGTTCCGTCCGGGCCCGCTGCAATCTGGCATGGTGGACGACTTTATCAACCGTAAGCACGGTCGCGCCGAACTGGCGTACCCGCACTCGGACTACCAGTACGAAGGCCTCAAGCCGGTATTGGCGCCGACTTACGGCATCATCCTGTATCAGGAACAGGTGATGCAGATTGCCCAGGTCATGGCCGGTTACACCCTCGGTGGTGCGGACATGCTGCGTCGGGCCATGGGTAAGAAAAAGCCCGAAGAAATGGCCAAGCAGCGCGGCGGCTTCATTGAAGGTTGCACGGCTAACAACATCGATGCGGACCTGGCAGGTAACATTTTCGACCTGGTGGAAAAATTCGCCGGTTACGGTTTCAACAAGTCTCACTCCGCCGCGTACGGCCTGGTGTCGTACCAGACGGCGTGGCTGAAAACCCACTACCCGGCGCCGTTCATGGCTGCGGTACTGTCGGCGGATATGCACAACACCGACAAGGTCGTGACCTTGATCGAAGAAATTCGCACCATGAAGCTGCGTCTCGACGCGCCGGATGTGAATACGTCGGAATTCAAGTTCACCGTGAATGACGAAGGCCGGATCATCTACGGCCTCGGCGCGATCAAGGGTGTGGGCGAAGGCCCGGTGGAAGCGATCACCGAGGCGCGTCAGGCCGGTCCTTTCAAGGATCTGTTCGATTTCTGCGCCCGGGTCGATCTCAAACGCATCAACAAACGCACCCTCGACGGTTTGATCCGCAGCGGTGCACTGGATCGTCTGGGGCCTTATTTCCATGACGAGCAGAAAGCCTATCAGGCCAACATCGACCGCAACCGCGCGGTCTTGCTGAATGCCATGGAAGGGGCGATCAAGGCTGCCGAACAAACCGCGCGCACCAAGAACAGCGGTCACGTCGATCTGTTTGGCGGCCTGTTCGTCGAAGAAGACGCCGATGTCTACGCCAATCACCGCAAGGCCAAGGAGCTGACCCTCAAGGAACGCCTGAAAGGGGAGAAAGACACCCTGGGCCTGTACCTGACCGGTCACCCGATTGATGAATACGAAGGCGAAATCCGCCGCTTCGCCCGTCAGCGCATCATCGACCTGAAACCGGCGCGCGATACCCAGACCGTTGCCGGCATGATCATCGCCCTGCGGGTGATGAAGAATAAAAAGGGCGACAAGATGGGGTTCATCACCCTTGATGACCGCTCGGGCCGGATCGAGGCGTCGCTGTTCGCCGAGGCGTTCCATTCCGCGCAGTCGCTGTTGCAGACCGACGCGATGGTGGTGGTCGAAGGCGAAGTCAGCAACGACGACTTTTCCGGTGGTTTGCGCTTGCGGGTCAAGCGGGTGATGAGCATGGAAGATGCACGCACCAACCTGGCCGAAAGCCTGCGCCTGAAGCTGCAGACCCAGGACTTGAAGGGCGATCAGCTACGCTGG
Source organism: Janthinobacterium sp. LPB2021202312-11-4 (assembly GCF_037049705.1). NCBI lineage: Bacteria > Pseudomonadati > Pseudomonadota > Betaproteobacteria > Burkholderiales > Oxalobacteraceae > Janthinobacterium > Janthinobacterium sp. LPB2021202312-11-4. Next base: position 71,800 of record NZ_JBAGKV010000006.1, read on the forward strand.
CTGGGTGAGTTGTTCAAGCGTCATCGCGGCGCGTGCCCGATCACCATGGAGTACACCAGCCCGGATGCGAAGGCCTTGCTGCAGTTCGGCGAGACCTGGCGAATCGACCCGGCGGATGCCTTGATTCAAGCCCTGCGTGACCAGTTCGGGCGAGACAACGTCTTCCTCCAATACCGTTGACGGTCAGGCGACATTCTTGTGATTAAGAGCAGAGCCTGATCTCGACCCAATTTTTAATCTCGACCTGAACGCGCCTCTCCCTTAAGGTAGGGCGCGAATAGACAACCGGCCGGCCCAAGCTCCCTTGGATGTCGACCCAAGACGGACGCCTATGAACCCGAATTTTCTAGATTTCGAACAGCCGATCGCCGACCTGCAAGCCAAGATCGAAGAGTTGCGCTTGGTCGGTAATGACAATTCGCTGAATATCGGCGATGAGATATCCCGCCTGCAGGACAAAAGCAGCACCTTGACCGAAGACATCTTCGGCAAGCTGACCAGCTGGCAGATCGCGCGTCTGGCGCGTCACCCGAAGCGTCCATACACCCTGGACTACATCGAACACATCTTTACCGAGTTCGACGAACTGCACGGTGACCGTCACTTTTCCGACGACGCCGCCATTGTTGGCGGTATCGCTCGCCTGGACGACCAGCCGGTGATGATCATCGGTCACCAGAAAGGCCGTGAAGTGCGCGAGAAAGTTCGCCGCAACTTCGGCATGCCGCGTCCGGAAGGCTACCGCAAGGCCTGCCGCCTGATGGAAATGGCCGAGCGTTTCAAAATGCCGATCCTGACCTTCATCGACACTCCGGGTGCTTACCCGGGTATCGACGCTGAAGAGCGCAACCAGAGTGAAGCGATTGCCTGGAACCTGCGTGTCATGGCACGTCTGAAAACCCCAATCATCGCCACCGTAATTGGTGAGGGTGGTTCCGGTGGTGCCTTGGCGATCGGTGTTTGCGATCAGTTGAACATGCTGCAGTACTCGACCTACGCGGTGATTTCGCCGGAAGGTTGCGCATCGATCCTGTGGAAAACCGCAGAAAAAGCACCGGATGCCGCTGAAGCCATGGGCATCACCGCCGAACGCCTCAAAGGCCTGGGCATCGTTGACAAAGTGATTGGCGAGCCGCTGGGCGGCGCCCACCGCGACCCGGCTGCTGCCGCTGCATCGATCCGCGCCGAGCTGAGCTCGCAACTGGCGATGCTGAAGAAGTTCGACAACGAAGCGCTGCTCAAGCGTCGTTACGAGCGTCTGATGAGCTACGGCCTGTAACCGAGCTCGCAATACCCCTGTAGGAGCTGCCGCAGGCTGCGATCTTTTGATCTTGAAATTGCCAGATCAAAAGATCGCAGCCTGCGGCGGCTCCTACAGAGGATTTAAGTGAAGTGATCGATCTCTATGAATCCTTCCAACATCGATCTGTCTGTCAGGCTCCTGCTGAACCTGAGCCCCTGGCGCACCGCCACCACCTGGCGCATCGCCTTCTCCGGCGGCCTTGACTCCACCGCCCTGCTGCACCTTCTCGCCCATCTAGCCAAAACCGAATCCCTGCCGGCACTCAGTGCCATCCATGTCCATCATGGTCTTCAGGCTGTGGCCGATGCGTGGCCGGAGCATTGTCAGTCGGTCTGTGATGCGCTGGGCGTGCCGCTGAAGGTGGTTCGCGTCCAGGTCCTGCCTGGCGCCAGTCTTGAGCGGGCCGCCCGGGAGGCGCGTTATGCCGCCTTCGTTGAGGCCACTCACGCCAACGAAGTACTGCTGACCGCCCAGCACCGTGATGATCAGGCCGAAACCCTGTTGTTCCGACTGTTGCGCGGCGCCGGGGTCAGAGGATTGTCGGGGATGCCGGGTGAGCGTGCGTTGGGGCAGGGGCACTTGCTGCGGCCGCTGCTGGATGTCACTCGGGCGGAGCTGGAGGCGTATGCCAACCTGCATCAACTGAAGTGGGTTGAAGACCCGTCGAATCAGGATCGGCAGTTTTCGCGCAACTACCTGCGGCATCAGGTGTTCCCGATGCTCACCGAGCGCTGGCCGCAAGCGCTGGCGACCATGGCGCGCAGTGCGGCGCATCTGCGCGAAGCCCAGGGATTGCTCGATGAACTGGCGCAACTCGATCTGGCCGAGGCGGGCAGTCGCAATGATTTCGATTGGCTGGGGTTGCCGTCGCTGGAGCTGCGCTCGCTGGAGGAATTGTCGGCTGGGCGTCAACGCAATGCTTTGAGCCACTGGCTCGCACCACGGACACGTCTACCGGACAGTGACCATTGGTCGGGTTGGCAGGACCTGCGCGATGCGACCGGTGATGCCTCGCCGATCTGGCGATTGGCCGACGGCGAATTGCATCGCGCGGGCGGGCGAATCTGGTGGTTGTCCGGTGCCTGGTTGCGTACGCCGGCGGTGGCCGGACCCTGGGCAGATCCCTTGAAGCCGTTGACGTTGCCGGACAATGGCCGGCTTACCCTGACCGGGCAAATCCCCGATGGTCCGCTGCATATCCGCTATCGTGAAGGAGGCGAGATCATGCATTTGCCTGACCGTGGCCACCGTGACCTTAAGCGTTTGCTTAACGAAAGGGGGGTGCCGGCGTTTGCCCGTGGCAGATTGCCGCTGCTCTATCGCGCCGAGCAATTGCTGGCGGTGGCGGGGCTGCGGGGGTTAAACGGCACTGAGCTGAATGGCTGGAATTTACACTGGCAGCCACCGAGCGAAGATCAAGGTTTGAGCTGAAAGGGGCTTTCCGGTAGACTACGCTCCCTTCTTGATACAACTTCTGTGGATTCGCCTGAATTGCAGGAGTTGCCGATTACCAAGCAGTCTTTGCTGGGCGATTCCAAAAAATGTGTAGCGAGCAACGCACCGGTGTTTCACCTTCCGGTCTGTCCCAACGCGGCGGTTTTTTTGAAAGATGCACTGTGATTAATGCAGGTGATCGGGGGCTTCGGCCTTCCTTCGCTTTCCCCGGCGGCTCGGACCGCTTTAACGCAGACTTCTAGGATTTTTCATGACGCGCTACATATTCGTCACGGGCGGTGTTGTTTCTTCATTGGGGAAAGGCATTGCCTCGGCTTCATTGGCGGCCATCCTGGAGGCGCGGGGACTTAAGGTCACCATGCTGAAGCTGGACCCGTACATCAACGTTGACCCGGGCACCATGAGCCCGTTCCAGCACGGTGAAGTGTTCGTCACCCACGACGGCGCCGAGACCGACCTGGACCTGGGCCACTACGAGCGGTTCATCCGCACGACCATGACCCAGAACAACAACTTCACCACGGGCCGTGTCTACGAACACGTCCTGCGCAAAGAGCGCCGTGGTGATTACCTGGGCGCCACTATCCAGGTGATTCCGCACATCACCGACGAAATCAAGCGCCGGATCATCAAGGGCGCCGGCGATGCCGACGTGGCCATGGTCGAGATCGGTGGCACCGTGGGTGACATCGAATCGCAGCCGTTCCTCGAAGCGATCCGTCAATTGCGTTTCGAAGTCGGCGCCAAGCGCGCGATGCTGATGCACCTGACGCTGGTGCCGTACATCGCCACTGCCGGCGAAACCAAAACCAAGCCAACCCAGCACTCGGTCAAGGAACTGCGTTCCATCGGCCTGCAACCTGACGTGCTGGTGTGCCGCTCCGATCACCCGATCGACATCTCGTCCCGTCGCAAGATCGCCCAGTTCACCAACGTTGAAGAACGTGCGGTGATCGCGCTGGAAGACGCCGACACCATCTACAAGATCCCGGGTATCCTGCACTCCCAGGGCCTGGATGATTTCGTTGTCGAGCGTTTCGGCCTGCAATGTGGCGGCGCCGATCTGTCCGAGTGGGAAGCCGTGGTCGACGCCAAGCTCAACCCTGAGCACGAAGTCACCATCGCCATGGTCGGCAAGTACATGGAGTTGCTGGACGCCTACAAGTCGCTGATCGAAGCGATGAGTCACGCCGGCATCAGCAACCGCACCAAGGTCAACCTGCGCTACATCGATTCCGAAGACATCGAAAACCAGGGCACTGCGCTGCTGGAAGGTGTTGACGCGATCCTCGTACCGGGCGGCTTCGGTCTGCGTGGCGTGGAGGGCAAGATCACCGCCGTTCAGTACGCTCGCGAAAACAAGGTTCCATACCTCGGCATCTGCCTGGGCATGCAAGTGGCCGTGATCGAGTTCGCTCGTAACGTGCTGGGCTGGAAAGACGCCAACTCCACCGAGTTCGATCGTGCAAGCGGTCACCCGGTCGTGGGTCTGATCACCGAGTGGGAAGATGCCACCGGCGCCGTCGAAACCCGTACCGAAGCGTCCGACCTGGGCGGCACCATGCGCCTTGGCGCACAGGATTGCCTGCTGGAACCGGGTTCGCTGGTTCACGATTGCTACGCCAAGGACGTGATCGTCGAGCGTCACCGTCATCGCTACGAAGTGAACAACAAGCTGCTGCCGCAAATCATGGAAGCCGGGCTGAAAATCTCCGGTCGTTCCGGTGATGGCGCGCTGGTCGAAGTGGTTGAAGCACCGGATCATCCTTGGTTCGTCGCTTGCCAGTTCCACCCTGAGTTCACCTCGACGCCGCGCGACGGTCACCCGTTGTTCACCGGTTTCGTCAAAGCAGCGCTGACTCAACACCAGAAGAAGGCATAACTCCGATGGCGCAGAAGATCATCCGTGTAGGCGATATCGAGATTGCGAACGACAAGCCAATGGTGCTTTTCGGTGGCATGAACGTGCTGGAAAGCCGCGACATGGCGATGCAGGTCTGCGAAGAGTACGTCAAGGTTACCCAGAAGCTCGGTATCCCTTACGTGTTCAAGGCCAGTTTCGACAAGGCTAACCGTTCCTCCGTGACCTCTTACCGTGGCCCCGGCCTGGAAGAGGGCATGCGGATTTTCCAGGACATCAAGCAAGCCTTCGGCGTGCCGATCATCACCGACGTCCACGAGCCTGAACAGGCTGCGGTCGTTGCTGAAGTCTGCGACATCATCCAGTTGCCGGCCTTCCTGTCGCGCCAGACCGATCTCGTGGTCGCGATGGCCAAGACCGGCGCGGTGATCAACATCAAGAAAGCCCAGTTCCTCGCACCGCACGAGATGAAACACATCCTGAGCAAGTGCGTGGAAGCGGGTAACGATCAGTTGATCCTCTGCGAGCGCGGTTCGAGCTTCGGCTACAACAACCTGGTTGTCGACATGCTCGGCTTCGGCATCATGAAGCAGTTCGAATACCCGGTGTTCTTCGACGTGACCCATTCGCTGCAAATGCCAGGCGGTCGCTCCGATTCCGCTGGCGGTCGTCGCGCTCAGGTCACCGACCTGGCCAAGGCCGGCATCAGCCAGTCGCTGGCGGGCTTGTTCCTCGAAGCCCACCCGGACCCGGACAACGCCAAATGCGACGGCCCTTGCGCCTTGCGTCTGGACAAACTGGAGCCATTCCTGGCCCAGCTCAAAGCGTTGGACGAACTGGTTAAGAGTTTTCCGACGGTAGAAACCGCGTAAACCGCTTTTCTCCGGTAAAGTACCGCACGATTTAATGTTCAGGCCCTCGGGCCTGAGCCTTATCGTCCGCAAGTCTGCCCGTTGCACATCTCTTGCCGGCGATAAAAGATTTCCTTCAGCTGCGTCGTTTTCGTCAACTTTGGAGTGTTTACAACAATGGCAAAAATCGTCGACATCAAAGGTCGTGAAGTTCTCGACTCCCGTGGCAATCCTACTGTCGAAGCGGACGTGCTTCTCGATAACGGCATCATCGGCAGTGCGTGCGCGCCGTCCGGTGCTTCCACTGGCTCGCGTGAAGCGCTCGAGCTGCGTGATGGCGACAAGAGCCGTTACCTGGGCAAGGGCGTGCTGAAAGCCGTCGGCAACATCAACGGTCCGATTCGCGACCTGCTGTTAGGTAAAGATCCAAGCGACCAGAAAGCCCTCGATCACGCGATGATCAAGCTCGACGGTACTGAAAACAAAGGTTCCCTGGGCGCCAACGCGATCCTCGCCGTTTCCCTGGCTGCGGCCAAGGCAGCAGCACAGGACCAGGACCTGCCGCTGTACGCTCACATCGCCAACCTGAACGGCACGCCGGGTGTTTACTCGATGCCGGTTCCGATGATGAACATCATCAACGGTGGCGAGCACGCCGATAACAACGTCGACATCCAGGAATTCATGGTTCAGCCGGTTGGCGCCAAGACTTTCTCGGAAGGTCTGCGCATGGGCACCGAGATTTTCCACCACCTCAAAGCTGTGTTGAAGGCCCGTGGCCTGAGCACTGCGGTCGGTGACGAAGGTGGTTTCGCACCAAACCTGGCCTCCAACGAAGACGCTTTGAAAGTGATCTCCGAAGCTGTTGCCAATGCTGGTTACAAGCTGGGCACCGACGTGACCCTGGCCCTGGACTGCGCCGCCAGCGAATTCTACGAAGACGGTAAATACAACCTGTCCGGCGAAGGTCATGTATTCACCTCCGAAGGTTTTGCTGACTACCTCAAAGGCCTGACCGAACGCTACCCGATCATCTCCATCGAAGATGGCCTGGACGAGTCTGACTGGGCTGGCTGGAAAGTCCTCACCGACAAGATCGGCGAGAAAATCCAACTGGTGGGCGACGACCTGTTCGTGACCAACACCAAGATCCTGAAAGAAGGCATCGATAAAAAGATCGCCAACTCGATCCTGATCAAGTTCAACCAGATCGGCACCCTGACCGAAACCCTGGAAGCCATCCAGATGGCCAAGGCCGCTGGTTACACCGCCGTGATCTCGCACCGCTCCGGCGAAACCGAAGATTCGACCATTGCCGACCTGGCCGTGGGCACTGCGGCTGGCCAGATCAAGACCGGCTCCCTGTGCCGTTCCGATCGCGTTTCCAAGTACAACCAACTGCTGCGTATCGAAGAGCAGTTGAACGGTAAAGCCAAGTACAACGGTCGCAGCGAGTTTCGCGGCTGATCGGTAATTGGTAAAAAGACACCGGATTGTGTCGGAAAAATCGTGACAGCGACGTTTTTGCCACTAATCTGATGCCTTAAGAGCACAAGCCTGGGTCTTCCAGGCTTCGTGCTATCAGAAGCTTCATAGTTTTGGCATGGCTGTCTTTTTTCACTGGATACCTGATATTCGATGCGCAGTCCCAATTGGTTGTTCCTCGTCTTGCTCCTGCTGCTGGCTGGCCTGCAATACCGCCTGTGGGTGGGAAATGGCAGTCTGGCGCAAGTGGCCGAGCTGACTCAGCAGATCGCGGATCAACACGCTGAGAACGAAGGCTTGCTGGAACGCAATCGGGTGATGGACGCCGAAGTCAGTGAGTTGAAGAAAGGCATGGAGACCGTTGAAGAACGGGCTCGTCATGAGTTGGGCATGGTCAAGGACGGTGAAACCCTTTACCAGTTGGCTCAATGATCCATTCGTTACCGGCCTTCTGGGCCGTGATTCCTGCCGCGGGCGTCGGTGCCCGTATGGCCGCGGACCGTCCCAAGCAATACTTGCAACTGGGTGGGCGCACAATTCTCGAACACAGCCTCGGCTGTTTCCTTGATCATCCCTCGCTTAAGGGGTTGGTGATCTGTCTTGCTGTCGATGATCCTTTTTGGCCGAAACTGGTGTCCGCATCTGATCCGCGTATCCAGCGAGTAGACGGCGGTGCCGAGCGTTCCGGGTCGGTGCTCAATGCCTTGCTGCATCTGCATGCATTGGGTGCTGATGATGAGGATTGGGTGTTGGTCCACGATGCCGCCCGGCCGAATCTGGCTCGGGATGATCTCGATAAATTGCTGAGTGAACTGGCGGACGATCCGGTCGGCGGACTGCTGGCGGTGCCGGCGCGCGATACCTTGAAGCGGGTCGATAAGCACGGTCGTGTTGTTGAAACCGTGGATCGCAGCGTAATCTGGCAGGCTTACACGCCGCAGATGTTTCGCCTGGGGGCGTTGCATCGGGCGTTGGCGGACAGTCTGGTGGCCGATGCGGTGATCACTGACGAAGCGTCGGCGATGGAGTGGTCAGGTTTGGCGCCACGTTTGATCGAAGGGCGTTCCGATAACATTAAGGTGACTCGTCCCGAAGACCTTGAATGGTTGCGCCAGCGTTGGGCTAACCGCCTTTAAAAGATCGCAGCCTCGTTGCACTCGACAGCTCCTACAGGTGCCGTACGGTGGCCGTGGATAATGTAGGAGCTGTCGAGTGCAACGAGGCTGCGATCTTTTGATCTTCAAACCCTCACACCCTGTACTCCGGCCTTAACGCCAATCCTTCCTTCAAGAAATCCACCAACTTGCGCACCTTCGGTGACAGATGCCGTTGCTGTGGATAAAGCGCCCACACTGCCGTATTCGGCGGTTGATGCGCCTCCAGCAGCGAAATCAACGCGCCACTATTCAAATGTTCCAGCACGTAATAATCCGGCAACTGACACAACCCGACACCTTGCAGCGCGGCGTCCAGTACCGCTTGCCCACTGTTGCAGCGCCAGTTTCCCTGCACCCGCTGGGAAAATTCCCGCCCGTTCTGTTCCAGTTGCCAGAGGTCCGAACTGCCGATGAGGCAATTATGTCGGCTCAATTCCGACAAACTGTGTGGCCGACCGTACCGTTCCAGGTAGGACGGCGAGGCGCACAGGTACATGCGTCGCGGCGCCAGGCGCGTCGCGACCAACCGTGAGTCTTGCAGTCGGCCGAGTCGGATCGCCAGGTCGAGGCCTTCATGCACCAGGTCGAGTTGGCGGTTGCTCAGTTCAATGTCGATTCGAAGTTGCGGGTAAAGCCCCATGAACCGCGTGACCAGCGGCACGATGAACCGTTCGCCATAGGCCACGGCGCAGGTCATGCGCAGCATGCCTTTGGGCTCGCTGGTCAGGTCGCCGACCGCGCGTAACGCTTCTTCACGACCATCCTGCAACCGCTGGCAATGTTGCAGAAAGGTTTGCCCGGCCTCGGTCAGCGTGACCCGTCGGGTGCTGCGGTACAGCAGGCGTGTCTGAAGGCGTTCTTCCAGTCGTACGATTTGTCGACTGACATGGGATGAAGAAACCCCAAGCCGTTCTGCCGCCGCCGTGAATTGGCTGCACTCGGCGACGGCGACGAATTCGTCGATCCCTTCCCAGCGGTTCTCGGACATCGAGGATTATCCCTATGTGGCAATAATGTTTTGCTTTTGCCTGGATTATTGATCGTGGCGCTATGTATTACACTCCCTGTCTCGTTTTTATTCACTGGAGAGTCAGCATGATCAAGTCGCGCGCCGCCGTTGCCTTCGAGGCCAAGAAACCCCTTGAGATCGTTGAAGTCGATGTCGCCCTGCCCAAGGCCGGCGAAGTCCTGCTGCGCGTCGTCGCTTCCGGTGTTTGCCACACCGACGCCTACACCTTGTCCGGCGCTGACCCGGAAGGCATCTTCCCGTCGATCCTCGGTCACGAGGGTGGCGCTGTGGTTGAAGCCATCGGCGAAGGCGTGACCTCGGTGGCTGTTGGCGATCATGTGATCCCGCTGTACACCCCGGAATGCCGCCAGTGCAAATTCTGCCTGTCGGGTAAAACCAATCTCTGCCAGGCGATTCGTGCCACTCAAGGCAAAGGCTTGATGCCGGACGGTACTTCGCGCTTTTCCTACAAAGGTCAGCCGATTTTCCACTACATGGGCACTTCGACGTTCTCCGAGTACACCGTGCTGCCGGAAATCTCCGTCGCCAAGATCCCTAAAGAAGCACCGCTGGAAAAAGTCTGCCTGCTGGGCTGTGGTGTCACCACCGGCATCGGCGCGGTGCTCAACACCGCCAAGGTGAAACCGGGTGACACCGTCGCCATTTTCGGCCTCGGCGGTATCGGTTTGTCGGCCGTGATCGGCGCGGCGAAGGCCAAGGCTGCACGGATCATTGCCATCGACATCAACCCGGCCAAGTTCGAGATCGCCAAGCAACTGGGTGCAACCGATTGCGTGAACCCGAAAGACTTCGATCGTCCGATCCAGGAAGTCATCGTCGACATGACCGATGGCGGCGTCGACTTTTCCTTCGAGTGCATCGGCAATGTCCACTTGATGCGCGCCGCGCTTGAGTGCTGCCACAAGGGTTGGGGCGAGTCGGTGATCATCGGCGTGGCCGGTGCTGGCCAGGAAATTTCCACCCGTCCGTTCCAACTGGTGACCGGCCGCGTCTGGCGCGGTTCGGCGTTCGGCGGCGTGCGTGGTCGTACCGAGTTGCCAAGCTACGTGGAAATGGCCGAAACCGGCGAAATCCCGCTGGACACTTTCATCACTCACACCATGGGCCTGGAAGACATCAACAAGGCGTTTGACCTGATGCATGAAGGCAAGAGCATCCGTTCCGTCATCCATTTTTGAGGTCGGTCATGAGCCTGGAAAATATCTCTTGCCAGAAGAGCTTCGGCGGCTGGCACAAACGCTACCGGCACCGCTCCGAGGTGCTGGGCTGCGACATGGTGTTCGCCGTGTACCTGCCGCCGCAGGCGGAGCAGGGCGGCAAGTTGCCGGTGCTGTACTGGTTGTCCGGCCTGACCTGCACCGATGAGAACTTCATGCACAAGGCCGGCGCCCTGCGCATGGCCGCCGAGTTGGGCTTGATCATCGTTGCGCCGGACACCAGTCCGCGCGGCGCCGATGTGCCGGGTGATCCTGATGGCGCCTGGGACTTTGGCCTCGGCGCGGGCTTCTATCTGAATGCCACGCAGGAACCGTGGTCGCGGCACTATCGGATGCATGACTATGTTGTGCAGGAATTGCCGGCATTGGTTGAAGCACATTTCCCGGCTTCGGAAAAACGCGGCATCAGCGGTCACTCCATGGGTGGCCACGGTGCGTTGGTCTGTGCGCTGCGCAATCCGGGGCGCTATCAGTCGGTGTCGGCGTTTTCGCCGATCAACAATCCGATGGATTGCCCGTGGGGTCAGAAGGCTTTCTCCCGTTATCTGGGCGAAGACCGTTCGAAGTGGCGTGAGTGGGACGCTTGCGCGCTGATCGCCGAGGCTGACGAGAAGCTGCCGCTGCTGGTCGATCAAGGTGATCGCGACGATTTCCTCGCCACCCAGCTCAAGCCTGAAGCCTTGCAACAGGCGGCCAAACTGGCCGGTCATCCGCTGACGTTGCGCCTGCAACCGGGCTATGACCACAGCTATTTCTTCATCGCCAGTTTTATAGACGACCACTTACAGCATCACGCACGCGCCCTAGGCGTGTAATGCAGGTAGAATCACGCCCTGACAAAAATCGGGGCGTTTTTTTATGCGTATTGGCCACGGCTATGATGTGCACCGTTTCGCTGAAGGCGATTTCATTACTCTGGGCGGCGTGCGCATTGCACACAGCTTCGGGCTGCTCGCTCACTCCGACGGTGACGTCCTGCTGCACGCCTTGAGCGATGCCTTGCTCGGCGCGGCTGCGCTGGGTGATATCGGCAAGCACTTCCCGGACACCGACCCGACATTTAAAGGCGCCGACAGCCGTGTGCTGTTGCGTCACGTCGTCGCACTGATCCACGCCAAGGGCTGGAAAATCGGCAACGTCGATAACACCATCGTTGCCCAGGCGCCGAAAATGGCCCCGCATATCGAATCGATGCGCGCGCTGATTGCCGCGGATCTTCAAGTTGAGTTGGATCAAGTGAACGTGAAAGCTACCACCACCGAAAAGCTTGGCTTTGTCGGTCGCGAAGAAGGCATTGCCGTGCATTCCGTTGCCTTGTTGCTGCGCGCATGAACGAATTGCAATTGCTCGGCCCGCGAGCCTATGGCGAAGCCCTCGGCACGGCGGTACTCAAAGCCACGGCGGAAGATTTCCAGGTCGATGAAGTGCTCAATATTTCCCTCAGTGGTGACGGCGAGCACCTGTGGATCTGGGTGGAAAAACGCGGTCTGAACACCGAGGAAGCGGCGCGGCGAATCGCCAAGGCTGCCGGTGTGCCGTTGCGCACCGTGAGTTATGCGGGGCTCAAGGATCGCCAGGCGCTGACTCGTCAGTGGTTCAGCGTGCAACTGCCGGGCAAGGCTGATCCTGATCTGTCGTCGGCGGAAAACGACACGCTGAAAATCCTCAAGACTGGCCGGCACAAACGCAAGCTGCAACGCGGTGCCCATTCGGCCAATGGCTTTACCTTGCGCCTGACCCAATTTGCTGGCGACAAGTCGGCGATCGAAGAGCGTCTGCAATTGATCGCCCAGCAAGGTATTCCCAATTATTTCGGTACCCAGCGCTTTGGCTTTGATGGCGGCAACGTCGTCGATGCCCGCGCCTGGGCGGCACGCAAGGCGTTGCCGGAGCAGCGCAATGTGCGTTCGCGCCTGCTTTCCACGGCGCGCAGTTTTCTGTTCAATCAGGTACTGGCGGCGCGGGTCGCCGATGGCACCTGGCAGCGTGCGTTGGTGGGTGATTTGCTGGCCTTCACCGACAGCCGCAGCTTTTTCCCGGCCGGTGAGGCCGAGTGCAGCGATCCGCGCCTGGCGATTCTCGACCTGCACCCGACCGGCCCGCAGTGGGGCGAAGGTGACTCGCCGGCCACGGGCGCTGTCCATGAACTGGAGCAGGCAATCGCCAGCCGCGAAGCAGACTTGCGCGACTGGTTGATTAACGCCGGTATGAGCCACGAACGTCGCATCCTGCGGCTGCCCATTGCCGGGTTGACGTGGCATTATCCCGAGCCTGACATTCTGCAACTGGAATTCGTCCTGCCGGCCGGATGCTTTGCCACCGTATTGGTGCGCGAGCTCGTTGATCTGGTGCCGGTGGGGCAGACGGACAGCCCATGCGTATTCTGATTTCTAACGACGATGGGGTAACCGCACCCGGTCTTGCCGCGCTTTATGCTGCGCTGGCGGATTACACCGAGTGCGTGGTTATCGCCCCGGACCAGGACAAAAGCGGCGCCAGCAGCTCGCTGACGCTCGACCGTCCGTTGCACCCGCAAACCCTGGCCAACGGCTTTATCAGCCTCAACGGCACACCCACCGATTGCGTGCACCTGGGCCTTAACGGCTTGCTGGAGCGCCAACCGGACATGGTGGTTTCCGGGATCAACCTGGGCGCTAACCTGGGGGACGATGTTTTGTACTCCGGCACCGTGGCGGCGGCCCTTGAGGGTCGTTTCCTGGAGCGTCCATCGTTTGCCTTTTCGTTGGTCTCACGGCAAGTGGAGAACCTTCCCACAGCCGCTTACTTTGCGCGCAAACTGGTCGAAGCCCACGCTGACCTTCAGCTGCCACCGCGCACGGTACTGAACGTGAATATTCCGAACCTGCCGCTGGATCATATCCGCGGCATTCAGTTGACCCGCCTGGGGCATCGCGCCCGTGCGGCGGCGCCGATGAAAGTGGTCGATCCTCGGGGCAAATCCGGTTACTGGATCGCAGCCGCCGGGGACGCGGAAGACGGCGGCCCGGGCACCGACTTCCATGCGGTGATGCAGGGCTATGTCTCGATCACCCCGCTGCAACTGGATCGCACCTTTAATGATGCCTTCAGTAGTCTCGACGGCTGGCTGGAGGGGTTGCAGTAATGGGACGTGAACAAGACGATATTCTGCGTCGCGGCATCGGGATGACCTCCCAGCGCACCCGCGAGCGGCTTATTCAGCGACTGTACGAAGAGGGGATTTCCAACGCCAAGGTGCTGGAAGTCATCCGTCGTACACCCCGTCACCTGTTCGTTGACGAGGCGTTGGCTCACCGCGCCTACGAAGACACGGCGTTGCCGATCGGCAACAACCAGACCATCTCCCAGCCTTATATGGTGGCGCGCATGAGCGAGCTGCTGTTGGAGGCCGGTCCTCTGGACAAGGTGATGGAGATCGGTACGGGCTCGGGTTACCAGACGGCCGTGTTGTCGCAATTGGTCGAACGGGTGTTTTCCGTGGAGCGCATCAAGGTTCTGCAGGACCGGGCCAAGGAACGCCTGGTGGAGCTGAACCTGCGCAACGTGGTCTTCCGCTGGGGCGATGGTTGGGAAGGCTGGCCGGCGCTGGCGCCGTACAACGGCATTATCGTCACCGCCGTGGCCACCGACGTGCCCCAGGCACTGCTCGATCAATTGGCCCCGGGCGGTCGTCTGGTCATACCGGTCGGCTCAGGTGAGGTCCAGCAATTGATGCTGATCATCCGCGAAGAGCAGGGCTTTTCCAGACGCGTTCTGGGGGCGGTACGCTTTGTGCCATTGCTCAATGGGCCATTGGCCTGAGCATTTGTTTTCGCGCGCTGAATTCTCTTCGATTGCCCGGGTCTTACAGCGGCATCGATCAGTTAAACGGGATTTATCGTCAGGCGGCAAACGTGTGCGCGACGCGATTTCGCTTCATTAAAGGTAAAGCCTGTACGGCCCGTTATACTGGCGACATTTCATGCCGAAACACGGCAAATCAATATTTCAGCCACCACAAAAGGGAGCGGCGGGTGAGTCTCACAGTCATTGCGCAGCGTATGGGTACAACAAGCTTTCAGCGCCTGGTGACTGGCCTTGTCTTGAGCACCTTGCTGGTCGGTTGCTCCAGCACCAAGTCGAGTTCCGTAGGCGTGGTGGACCGCAACAATGCCGTCGCCCAGCGTCCGGCAGTGACCACGGGTCAGTACGTCGTTCGACCTAAAGACACCCTGTTCTCGATCGCGTTTCGCTACGGCTGGGACTACAAAGCCCTCGCGGCCCGGAACAATATTCCTACGCCCTATACGATCCATCCGGGTCAGACAATTCGCTTCGACGGTCGCACCGGTTCAACGCCGGCAGCGGTCGCCAGCACGTCCGATTCAACGCCGGCAGCGGTCGCCAGCACGTCCGATTCAACGCCGTCGTCGTCGCTGAAAACCACGGTAATTCGACGCCAGCCGAATGGCGCAACTACCACTACAGCGGTGGTTGCACCGTCCGTCGCCAACAAGTCGGCACCCGCTCCACTGCCTCCGGCAGGCCCGGCCCCGACCGGCTGGGGATGGCCATCTAATGGCATATTAATTGGAAAATTCTCTTCAAACGGTAGTTTGAATAAAGGAATTGATATCGCCGGGGATTTGGGACAGCCTGTTTTAGCTGCGTCTGATGGGACGGTGGTATACGCCGGGAGTGGCTTAAGGGGCTACGGCGAATTAGTCATCATCAAACACAGCGACACCTACGTCAGTGCCTACGGACATAACCGCAGGCTGTTGGTTCGGGAGGGGCAGCAGGTCAAAGTCGGACAGACAATTGCCGAAATGGGGTCAACGGGTACAGACCGGGTGAAACTGCATTTTGAGATTCGCCGACAAGGTAAACCTGTAGATCCGCTGCAATTCCTGCCACGTCGTTGATTTGTTGTCAGCCTGTTCCGTCACGTAGAGGGGACAGGCTCCAGCGTTGCCAAGGATAAAGGCGCCGCTTGAGCTTGGGGTCGAACTCACCAAAGGACTATAACAATGGCTCTCAGTAAAGAAGTGCCGGAGTTTGACATCGACGATGAGGTTCTCCTTATGGAAACCGGCATCGCTACGGATTCGATGTCGAATGATGAAGGGGCTGCTCCACCTTCCGTTCGTGCCAAATCCAAACACTCCGCTTCGCTAAAGCAACACAAGTACATCGACTACACTCGGGCACTTGATGCCACGCAGCTGTATCTCAACGAAATCGGCTTTTCCCCGCTGCTCTCCCCGGAAGAAGAAGTTCATTTTGCGCGCCTGTCGCAAAGTGGCGATCCGGCCGGGCGCAAACGCATGATCGAAAGTAACCTGCGGCTGGTGGTGAAAATCGCCCGGCGTTACGTCAATCGTGGGTTGTCGCTGCTGGACCTGATCGAAGAGGGCAACCTCGGGTTGATCCGGGCAGTGGAAAAGTTCGACCCTGAGCGCGGCTTCCGCTTTTCGACCTACGCCACCTGGTGGATTCGTCAGACCATCGAGCGTGCGATCATGAACCAGACCCGGACTATCCGGTTGCCGATTCATGTGGTCAAAGAGCTCAATGTGTACCTGCGGGCTGCACGGGAGCTGACGCAAAAGCTCGATCACGAACCTTCACCCGAAGAGATCGCCAACCTGCTGGAAAAACCGGTAGGCGAGGTCAAGCGCATGCTCGGCCTGAACGAGCGGGTTTCTTCGGTCGACGTCTCGCTGGGTCCGGATTCGGATAAAACCCTGCTCGACACCCTTACCGACGATCGTCCAACCGATCCATGCGAACTGCTGCAGGACGATGACCTGTCCCAGAGCATCGATCAGTGGCTCTCGGAGCTGACCGACAAGCAACGCGAGGTGGTCATACGCCGCTTCGGCCTGCGCGGTCACGAGAGCAGCACGCTTGAAGATGTAGGCCTGGAAATCGGTTTGACCCGGGAACGTGTCAGGCAAATCCAGGTGGAAGGGCTCAAACGCCTTCGAGAGATTCTCGAGAAGAACGGCCTGTCGAGTGAGTCGCTGTTTCAATAAAGCATTCATGTCGCGGCAACAGAAAGCCCCGACTGGTTCGGGGCTTTTTGCTGTCTGAGGAAAGGGGCGGAGGCCGGCTCGCATTTGTAGTCTTGTGCTGTAAGTCTTCGCTTACTCTGCCGTAAGTGTTCGTTATTTTTACAGGTTGGCAGTTGTCTATTTTTGCTTTTGATTGATTTTAAGTATTTGTTTTATATAGATATTTTATTTTGTTAAGTGCATATGACAGCCAGTTTCGGCGTCGCAGGCGGGTTGCTGGAACCGGGGGATTCTCTAGTATCTGGGTTGTGTCGACGGATAGACACGCCCTTCAAGGAAGAAGGGAAGGACATCGCAGGACGCGATTCATCAGGACGATGAAAAGGAATACAGGGAATAGGGAAAAAATGTGGGCGGGTCAAACCGCCCCTTTTTTTGCCTGCAGAAAAGTCAAAAGATCGCAGCCTTCGGCAGCTCCTACGTGCCTGTGGCGCCGCCAAAGTCTTTTTAGGAGAAAAGCAAAAAGGCCCGTTAAGGGCCTTTTCGAGAACGCGGGGTGAATCAGCGTTCGAGGTCTTTGATCTTGCCTTTGACGCCATCCCACTCTTCGGCATCGGGCAGCGATTCTTTCTTCTCGGTGATGTTCGGCCAGATTTCGGCCAGCTCAACGTTTAGCTGAATGAATTCCTGCATCTCTTCCGGGACTTCATCTTCGGAGAAGATGGCCACGGCCGGGCATTCCGGTTCGCACAGTGCGCAGTCGATGCACTCATCCGGGTGAATCACCAGGAAGTTCGGGCCTTCGTAAAAGCAGTCCACCGGACAGACTTCTACGCAGTCGGTGTACTTGCACTTGATGCAGTTGTCGGTGACGACGAAGGTCATTTCTAATTTTCTCCTCAGGCGGCGGCAGCGGAGCCCCTTCACGTTGGGGTCGCCAGGTTCGGGAGCGATAGTCTGCTGGCCAGGCTATTAGCCAGCAGCATCCCAAACCGCGCGAGATTCTAACAGCTTGCAGGCAAGTGCGTTAGATCCGTGTCTTTAGTGTATAGAGCATTTCTAGCGCGCGACGCGGACTCATGTCGTCCAGATCCAGTTTGGCCAGTTCATCCAGCACCGGATGCGGCAGGCTGGCGAACATGTCGCTCTGCTGCGGCGCGGCCGGTTTACCTTTGGCTGCCTTGGGCACTTCGTGCGGCAGGGCGGTGGCTTCCAGGCGACCCAAGTGCTCGCGGGCACGCACGATCACTTCACTGGGCACACCGGCCAACTGCGCAACGGCCAGGCCGTAGCTCTGGCTGGCAGGCCCTGGCAGCACGTGGTGCAGGAATACGATGCGTTCGTTGTGTTCGGTCGCATTGAGGTGCACGTTGGCCACCAGCGGCTGGGCTTCCGGTAGCACGGTCAATTCGAAGTAGTGGGTGGCAAACAGCGTGTAGGCCCGCAGGTACGCCAAACGCTCGGCGGCGGCCCAAGCCAGGGACAAGCCGTCAAAGGTGCTGGTGCCGCGCCCGACTTCGTCCATCAGCACCAGGCTGCGTTCGGTGGCGTTGTGCAGGATGTTCGCGGTTTCGCTCATCTCGACCATAAAGGTCGAACGCCCACCGGCCAAGTCATCGCTGGAGCCGATCCGGGTGAAGATCCGGTCCACCAGGGACAGTTCGCAACTGGCCGCCGGCACGAAACTGCCGATGTGCGCCAGTAACACGATTAATGCGGTCTGACGCATGTAGGTGGATTTACCGCCCATGTTCGGACCAGTGATCACCAGCATGCGGGTGTTGTCGTCGAGGCTCAGGTCATTGGCCACGAACGGCGTGCTCAGGACTTGCTCGACCACCGGGTGACGACCCTGGCTGATGCGCATGCACGGCTCGCTGACGAAACGCGGGCAGTTCAGGTCGAGGTTCAGCGCCCGTTCGGCCAGGTTGCTCAACACGTCCAGCTCGGCGAGGGCGGTGGCGGTGTCTTGCAGCGGTGGCAGTTGCGAGATCAGGTCTTCGAGCAGCGCTTCGTAGAGCATCTTCTCGCGCGCCAGGGCGCGACTTTTCGCCGACAAGGCCTTGTCTTCGAAGGCCTTCAGCTCCGGCGTGATGAAACGCTCGGCGCCTTTGAGCGTCTGGCGACGGATGTAATCCGCCGGCGCCGACTCGGCCTGTTTGCTTGGCAGCTCGATGAAGTAGCCGTGAATGCGGTTGTAGCCGACTTTCAGGTGCGACAGGCCGGTGCGGGCCTTCTCGCGGGCTTCAAGGTCGATCAGGAATTGCCCGGCGTTTTCGCTGAGCGACTGCAAGTCGTCCAGCTCGGCGTCGTAACCGGTTTTCAACACGCCGCCGTCACGGATGACTGCGGGTGGGTTGTCGATAATGGCTTTTTCCAGCAGCGCCGCCAGTTCAGGGTAGGTGCTGGTGGTCGCGGCCAGTTGAATGATGTGCGGGGCTTCGAGCTCGGTCATCGCCACTTGCAACTCGGGCAGGGCCCCGAGGGCGTCGCGCAGACGGGCCAGGTCGCGAGGGCGGGCGTTACGCAAACCGATCCGCGCCAGAATCCGTTCGATGTCGCCGATTTCCTTGAGCTGCGGTTGCAGCTTCTCGAAACGGTAGCCGTCGAGCAGACAAGTGATCGAGGTCTGACGCGCCAGCAGCACGGTCAAATCCCGCAGCGGACGGTTTAGCCAGCGGGTCAGCAAGCGGCTGCCCATGGCGGTCTGGCAGCGATCGACCACCGATTGCAGAGTGTTCTCGCGACCGCCGGCCAGGTTGGTGTCCAGTTCCAGGTTGCGACGGCTCGCGCCATCCAGCACCACGGTGTCGTCCAGGCGTTCATGGCGCAGGCTGCGCAAGTGCGGCAGGGCGGTGCGCTGGGTTTCCTTGGCGTAGCTGAGCAGGCAACCGGCGGCGCCGATGGCCAGGGTCAGGTTTTCGCAGCCGAAGCCTTTAAGATCTTGGGTGGAAAACTGCTGGCAGAGACTTTTCAGCGCCGTATCGCGCTCGAAATCCCACGGCGCCCGACGACGAACCCCACGGCGTTTTTCCGCCGGCAGGTCTTTTGGCCAATCGTCCGGGATCATCAGCTCGACCGGGTTGACCCGCTCCAGCTCCGCCAGCAGGTTTTCCCAGCCTTTGATTTCCAGCACGCTGAAGTTGCCGCTGGTGATGTCCAGCACGGCCAGGCCGAACAGACGTTCATCACCCAGAACAGCGGCGATCAGGTTGTCCCGACGCTCATCCAGCAACGCTTCATCGCTGACCGTGCCCGGTGTGATGATCCGCACGACCTGCCGATCCACCGGCCCTTTGCTGGTAGCCGGGTCGCCGACCTGTTCGCAGATCACCACCGACTCGCCGAGCTTGACCAGTTTCGCCAGGTAACCTTCGGCGGCGTGGTAAGGAATCCCGCACATCGGAATCGCCTGGCCCGCCGACTGCCCGCGGGCGGTCAGGGTGATGTCCAACAACTTGGCGGCCTTCTTCGCGTCTTCGTAGAAGATCTCGTAGAAGTCACCCATGCGGTAGAACATCAACTGGTCAGGGTGCTGATTTTTCAGGCGCCAGTATTGCTGCATCATCGGCGTGTGCGAGGACAGATCGGAGATAGCTTTATTCATCGGAAATCAGGAAAACTCGTTGAAAGGTGTAGGGCAAAGGAGGGGCATCGGCCCGGCTTTTCCGCGATGGGCGCAAGGTTAACATGAGCGGTCCGCCGGACGCAGGCATCTAGGTCCCGTGGCCTGTTACGACTATTTTGCGTTTTATGCATATCTGCATTTGTTTTCTGAAAAAAGATCAAGCACTATTCGCGTTATGCAAAAACGCAACGTATCTACCGTCTTAAGAGCACTGCTCGATCAACACGGGATCTCCCCCACGGAGCTTCACCGTCGCACCGGCGTGCCTCAATCCACTCTTTCGCGCATTCTCAGCGGGAAGATCGTCGATCCTTCGGATAAGCACATCTCGAAGATTGCTGAATACTTCGCTGTGAGCACCGATCAGTTGCGTGGGCGCGCGGATGTTGCGCAGCCCGCGGGCGCGGGGCGTGAGCCCATACATTCCGAACTCAAGGACATAAGCCTGTGGGACGACGATACCCCTGTCGATGATGACGAGGTGTCGGTGCCCTTTCTTCGCGAGGTTGAATTGGCTGCTGGATCAGGAAGATTCGTCATCGAAGAAAGCGAGCGCTCAAGTTTGCGCTTCGGCAAGCGCAGCCTGCGTCACAACGGCGTGCAGTTCGACCAGGCCAAATGCGTGACGGTGCGCGGCAACAGCATGTTGCCGGTGCTGCGCGACGGCGCCACGGTTGGCGTGAACGCTGGCAAATGCGCGATTGGCGACATCATTGATGGCGACCTGTATGCGATCAACCATAACGGCCAGTTGCGGGTGAAACAGCTTTATCGCCTGCCCACCGGTATCCGCCTGCGCAGCTTCAACCGCGATGAGCACCCGGACGAGGACTACACCTTCCAGGAAATCCAGGAAGAGCAAATTGTCATCCTCGGCCACGTCTTCTGGTGGGGCATGTACGCCCGTTAACCTCATCGCTTTGCGATAAAACCCGCCCTCCAGCGGGTTTTTTTTCGTCTGTCGAAAACCACCAGCGCCTTTGTCTGCGGGGCTTTCATGCGTCAGTGCATTCTTTGCGCCTAAATAAATGCATTTATGCATTGACTGCATATGCATCCATGCATATTCTTTGTCTCAAGCCGCTCAACAAAGCAGCTCGAAACGAAGCTCTTTAGTTCCACCACAAAGGCAGCGATGAACCGGCCTCAACGGTTCAGAGGGTTGGCAACTGACCCGGGTGTGCAGCGTAAAGCACCAGAAGCAGTTATCCGGCGGGCAGGGACCGCGGTCGGAAAAACAATTTGAATCGATCCGTACCGCGCCAGTAGCGCCGAACGATCACTGCGAAGGACCGCATTTTGAAAAGCCCGGGATGTTCCGGGCTTTTTGGAATGCCTACCTGACGCCAGTCACTTCACGAGACATCGTTTGAAAAAACCACACATCACTCATCAATCGCACAAGGAGGCGTGACATGACAACCGAGCAACAAGCGTTGCTGGACATGCCGATCTGGCTTGTCGTCGTCCTCGCCCTGGTGGGCGGGGTGTCCGGCGAAATGTGGCGCGCCGACAAAGAGGGCGCCCGAGGCTGGGCGCTGATGCGGCGCCTGGCGCTGCGCTCCGGGGCCTGCGTGATCTGCGGAGTCTCCGCAATCATGCTGCTGTATGCCGCCGGCGTGTCGATCTGGACCGCATGTGCATTTGGCTGCCTGACAGCAATGGCCGGGGCGGACGTGGCTATCGGCTTGTATGAGCGGTGGGCGGCCAAGCGGATTGGCGTCTGTGACGTCCCGCCCCGCGACTCTCACCCCGATCAACAGTGAACCGGCAGCGCGGGTTTTCGCGTTGCTACAGGAACAGGAGGTCATCCATGCCCGCGGTCATCGAAAAACCGTCGCAGTTGGTTTCAGCCATTG
This sequence comes from Janthinobacterium sp. LPB2021202312-11-4, assembly GCF_037049705.1. Classification (NCBI taxonomy): domain Bacteria; kingdom Pseudomonadati; phylum Pseudomonadota; class Betaproteobacteria; order Burkholderiales; family Oxalobacteraceae; genus Janthinobacterium; species Janthinobacterium sp. LPB2021202312-11-4. The sequence continues at coordinate 93,642 of NZ_JBAGKV010000006.1, forward strand.
CCCAGACATTGCGCACAACTTTTCCCGACTTGAACGTCGGGAGCCTTCAAGACTTCGACGGCACAGGCGATCAGGCCTGGGTCTTGATCGCAATCGAACACGATGAACCGGGCGAGCGCGCCAATAACGGACGCATCGCTCATGTGCTGACGGTTTCGTTGCAAGCCGTGTTGCCCACCGCCGGGCTGGCGGCGTGCGACCTGGCCAGCGAGTTGAAAAACCTCGTCACCGACAACCGTTGGAAACTGCCGGGGGATCAATGCGACCTGCCCCGGAGCATCGATGGCATCGCCTCCGCGTTCATCCACGACACCCGGGAATACAGCGCCTGGACCGTTTCCTTTAGCCAGACGCTGTATTTCGGGGCGTTGCTGCTGGACGACCCGCGGGGCATCCCCAAATTCGCCCGAACCTGGGAAGTGTCGAACATCGACGACCCGGACCAATACACCGCACTGGAGGACTAGCCCATGTTTGATGCGCTGCTACGGATGCAACTGGGCCCGATCGTCGAACGACTGGCGCAGATGGAGACGGAACTTGAAGACCTGTATCGACGCGCCAACAGCTTTTGTCGCATCGGCGTTTGTCTGGAGGTCGATGCGGCCAGCAATACCTGCAAGGTCAGTCACGGTGAATTGCTCACGCCGGCCATCCGGTTTTTCAACCCCAGTGCCGGGGCGCAGAGTGAGTCGCGGATTCCCTCCGTGGGCGAGCAATGCCTGCTGCTGAACCATGGCGGCGGCGATAGCAGTGGGCAGTCGGTCGCACTGTTCGGCCTTAACGGCAATCAATTTCCGCCGGCCTCGACCCAGGCTTCGCTGACGCGTCGCCTCTATCAGGACGGCAGCGAAAGCAGCTACGACGACGCCAGCCATGTCTTGCACTGGCAGAACGGCCCGGCGGCGTTCAGCGGTTCTCGCGAATCGCTGGAACTGACCATCGGCCCCGCCCGGTTGGCGATGACCCCCTCGGCGATCACCTTGCAACTGGGTGCGGTCGGTGTGTTGCTCGACGCTGGCGGTGTGCACCTGAGCGGCCCGGTGGTGGACCACCAGGGGCGCGTCATCAGCCCCAAATAAAGGGTTTCCCATGATTGGAATCGATAGAGACAGCGGCGCCACCGTCGACGACTGGCTGCAATTTGTGCAGCGCGCGACCCGGGCGCTGACCACGCCGTTGGGCACTCGGCAGAAGCGTCCTTTGTATGGCTGCCAAATCACTGAGCTGCTGGGGCAAAACCTTGGCGACGACCTGCTGATCCTGGCGCAAAGCCACGCCGCCCAGGCGTTCTACAACAAGCACAACGGCATCGACGATTTTGAGCCCCAGGTCATTGTGGCTAGTCGACACGGCGCCGGGTTGTTGTTGCGATTCGCCGGCACCTGGAAAAACCGTCAACAGACCTTTGAGGTAGCGGCATGAGTATGTTGATCCCCGGCCAGAACCAACTGGCCGAGCCGGCCATCGTCAACGTCGAAGTGTTTGAGGACCTGCTCGCAGAGTTCAAGACCTTTGTTGCCGAATACGTCGGCGCCCGCTCTCCCGAGAGCGCGGCGAAGCTGAAAGTCAGCCTGGACAATGAAAGCGAGCTGCTGACCCTGGCCCTTGAGGCCTTTTGTGTGCGCCTGCAAATCCATGAGCGCAAATACAACGCCCGCATCAAGCAGATGCTGGCGTGGTGGGCCACCGGCAGCAACCTCGATGCGCGTCTGGCGGACATGGGCCTTGAGCGACAGTTGCTGGACCCGGGCGACCCGGCGGCATTTCCGCCCATTGCCCCAGTGTATGAAAGCGACGACGACGCCCGGTTGCGCTATTACCTGGCGCCCCATGCCCCGGCAGCCGGATCGCGCATGCAGTATCGCCGGGAGGTCTTCACCCTCGGCGAACGGCCCGCCGTCAAAGTGGAAACCGCAGCGGCGGGCGTGGTGACGGTGACGTACACCTTCGACCCGGACGGCTATGCGGCACAGGTCAAGGATGGCAACGGGCGACGGACCGCCCCGGGCGAAGTGATGGTGACGGTGCTTTCCCGTGAAGGCGATGGCAGCGCTTCCAGCGACCTGCTCGACGGTGTTCGCCAGCATTTCGCCCGACCTGATGTGCGCCCCGAAACGGACCTGGTCACGGTGCAGGGCGCGCAAATCAAGAACTACAAAATCCGCGTGTTGGCGAAGATCAATGCCGGCCCGGATTCCGGACTCACCAAAGTCGCCGCGCAACAGCAATTGCAGGCGTATGCCGATGCGTGTCATCGCCTGGAAGGGCGGGTTGATCCGAGTTGGATCGATTACACGCTGCACAGCGCCGGCGCGGTGCAACTGCAAATCCTCGAGCCGCTGGCGCCGATCGTGACCAGCGCTTTCCAGGCCCCGTTTTGCACCGGCGTCGTGGTCGAGGTGGATACGTTATGAGTGACGACACACCTCGCCCAAGCTTGTTGCCGGCCAACAGCTCAGCGCTGGAAAGGGCGCTGGATCTGGGTTTCGGCAAATTGCTTGATCGCATTGCGCCGCCGTTTCCGGCGTTGATGAACCCCGCCGAAACACCGCTGGCATTCCTGCCGTATCTCGGTGCGGATCGCGGAGTCAGCGAGTGGAGTTCCGAGTCGGTCGAGGCTGAAAAGCGTTTGACCGTCGAACTCGCCTGGCCCACGGCGCGGCAGGCCGGTACTCGAAAGGCGCTGGAAAACGCCGCCAAGGGACTGCAACTGGCGCCCGATGTCCGTGCCTGGTACGAGCAGACGCCGCCCGGCGCGCCTTACAGCTTTTCTGTCCGGGCGTTCTCCGAACAGCCTTACAGCGACGCAATCGATGCGCGTCTTGATCGACGCCTGGCGGACGCCAAAAGCGAACGGGACACCTTGACCGTGTCCATCGGCTTGAGCGCTTTCGGCAGTCACGTCATCGGCGCCGCCACCGTGTGCGGCGAGCTGACCACGGTTTACCCGATTGTCATCGAAGGGCTGCAAGCCTCGGGTCAGGTCTTCATGGCCGCCGGGCTCTACGCCGTCGAAACCTCCACTATTTATCCTCAGGGGTCCTAAATGGCCGACTACTACACCCTGCTCACTAACGCAGGGATCGCCTACGAAACGGCCTGCAAAGCGGCGGGCCTGCCGATCAAGTTGTCTCAGATTTCCGTCGGTGACGGCGCCGGTGCGGTTTACAACCCGGCCGCCACTGACACGGCGCTCAAGCGCGAAGTGTGGCGCGGGCCGCTCAATGCGCTGTTCCAGGATGAGAAAAACCCGAGCTGGCTGCTCGCTGAAGTGACCATCCCGCCGGATGTTGGCGGCTGGTATGTGCGTGAAGCCGGGATCTGGACCGATACCGGGATTCTGTACGCCATCGTCAAATATCCGGAGTCGTTTAAACCGATTCTGGCGACGTCGGGTTCCGGAAAAGAGTTCTACATTCGCTCGATTTTCGAGACCAGCAATGCCGCGTTGGTGACGTTGTTGATTGACGACACGGTGGTTAAGGCGACGCGGGCGTGGGTGAGTTCTTATGTCGCCGATGAGCTTGCGAAGCTGGATAACAAGCAGTCGGTGCGCGTGGCGACCACGGCTAACGTCGCGTTGGCCGGGGCTCAAACGATCGACGGTGTGGCGGTGGTTGCGGGTGATCGCGTGCTCGTTAAAAACCAGTCCCTGGCCAAGGACAACGGCATTTGGGTTGCCGCCGTGGGCGCCTGGAGTCGAGCCAAAGATGCCGATACCAGTGTTGAGGTTACGTCGGCGCTCACGGTCTCTGTTGAACAAGGATCGACACAGGCCGACACGATTTGGCAATTGGTGACGGATGGAACGATTGTACTCGGCACTACGAACCTGACTTTTCAGAACGTGACCCAGGGGTTTGCACCGCTCAACTCGCCGTCCCTGCTTGGGGCGCCTACGGCTCCAACCGTGCAACAGTTTGATAGCAGTAAGTTGCTCGCCAATACCGAGTTTGTGCAGCGCTCGATCGGAAATCGCAGCCTCGCGTTGATTCTGTCGGCGAATACGACGGTGAAGGCGTCGGAGTGTGGTAGTGCCATTCGGCTTATCGGGGAGGGCTATACCGTCACGCTGCCTCCGCTTAACTCTATTCCTAACGGGGCGAGTGTTGATCTGTCGAGCGTGGGGACGGGCAGCATTAGCATTGCTACGCAAGGCGCCGACACGTTTGTGACACCAGGCGGACCAGTTGGCACACTTTCTATTAGTCGTGGCGATAACGTTCGGCTGGTAGCGATGGGGGCGGTTTGGACCTTAATGGGGGGCAGTCTGTCGCTGCCTTTGTCTTCTACCATGGCCGGCCCCAATTTTGTCACCCAACCGCTGTTTAACGACTCGAAAGCGCTCGCCACAACAGAGTTCACTCGACGTGGTCAGGGTAACTATCGCGGGTTCACCAGTTTAACGGTGGCTACGACGCTAACGACGGCGGCGGTGGGGACAATCGTAACGGTGATCGGGACATTCCAAGTCACACTGCCAGCCGCAAATGCACTGCCATCCGGCGGCGCGATCAATTTTCGTAATATCGGGAACGGGGTAGTCACCGTTGCGTGTGGAGGTGCCGACACCATCAACTCTGGTGTCGGGCAGATTGTGTCTATCGTGCTCCAGCCCGGTGCTGGACTCGAGTTAGTCAGCAATGGCAGTGCGAGTTGGTGGGCTTCAGGGTCGGCGCAGTTGCAGTATTCTCAGGTATTTGGATCAACGCCGGCTCAATTCGACAGTAGCAAGTTGCTTGTAAATAGCGAATTTGTTCAAAGAGCGCTGGGCAATTACTCAGCGTACTTGCCAATTGGTGTCAACACAGCGCTGACGGCGGCACATGTGGGGAGCATCGTGTTTGCGACATCCCCTAGTAGCATTTCTATTACGCTCCCGCCCACTGCCGGCATTCGTGCGGGCTCGAGTATCAAATTTTTCGGAAATCAGGCTGGTCTGACGGTGCTCCCGGCGAGCGGGAGCATCACTCAAAGCGGCGTTGCTCGTGCGTCGATTGCCTTGGGAGCCAATGACACCGCCGAGTTTATGTTGACCAGCGCTGCGGGCTGGTACTGCGTCGGTGGGTCTGCATCGCTTGGAGGTGCATCCATTTTCGAGGCGTTATTCTCACAAAACGGATATCAGAGGAACCCATCTGGCTTGATCGAACAATGGGGAGTCATTCCAGCAATTCCTGCCAATGGCTCGATTCTGATTTCCTTCCCAATCGCATTCCCTGTCGCCGCCGCCGGGTTTTCGATTGCCGGCGGAGCATCTGGCCCAGGTATCCCTGGGGTCAACTGTTATAACGTGTCGGCCACTCAAGTTCGGTTCTGGAACCAGTCAGCCACGGTAGCCACTCAGGCGGGTGGGTATCGAGTCGTCGGCTTTTAAGGGGAGTCTTATGTTTGCTTCAAAATCTACTCACGGCTTTTACGACGCGTCTATTCATACGTCCATGCCGGAAGATGCCATTGAAATCTCTGTCGAACTACACGCTGAACTACTGGCGGGGCAGGCTCAAGGGCAAGTTATTAATTGGAGGGATGATGGCTGCCCGGTGCTGATGAATCCACCCTCACCGTCGTCGGCCGAGATCGCGGCGGTTGAGCGAGCATGGCGCGACGTCCAACTTGCAGCAACTGACGGCGTTGTGACTCGTCACCGCGACGAAATGGAGGAGGGCTCGCCTACAACGCTGACCTCGGCGCGATACACCGAGTTGCAGACGTATCGCCGCTCACTTCGCAACTGGCCAGAGTCCGGCGAGTTCCCCTTGAGCGAGCACCGGCCACCTGCGCCGGACTGGCTCTCAACCCTAACCCAATAAACGCCCCGCACCGCCGGGGCGTTTTCTTATCCGCTGATTAACACCCAACAGCCCCTTCCTGAAAAAAGGGGCTTTTTTGTACCTGGAGAAACCCAAATGGCAGAACGCCAAACCTACACCGTCCTCGTCCCGTTCCCCGTCGGGCGCGGTCACTGGTCCACCACCGGCCAAGAACTCGACCTGCTCGACGTCGAGGCCAATGCACTGCTCAGCGCCGGTCGCCTGGAACTGAAAACACCAACCCAGGCCGAACCGGCCGCTGCCAAGAAGGCTGAATAACCATGGCTGAGGTTTTGAACTTCGAGCACAACGGCATTACCGTCAATGCCTCCGAATCCCCCGAGGCCATGGGTGGCCTGGGTGATAACGTCATTGGCCTGGTCGGCACCGCGCCGAAAGCGGACCCGCTGATCCCGCGCAATTCGCCGTTCCGCATTAACAGTTTCACCACTCAGGCGCTGCTTGATCCGACGGGCGCCGAGTCGGGCACGCTCTATCACGCCGTGTATCAGATCCTGAAAGTGGTCAAGGTGCCGGTCTACGTGGTGATCGTCGAAGAGGGCACGGCCCCGGCAGACACCGTGAACAACGTGATCGGCGGCGTCGAGCCGGTGACCGGTCGCAAACTGGGGCTGGCGGCGCTGAGCGGTGTGCCGGAAGACCTGACCATCATCGGTGCACCAGGCTTCACCGGCACCAAGGCCGTGGCCAGCGAATTCGCCTCGTTTGGCAAACGCATCAAGGCGCGGGTAGTGCTCGACGGCAAGGACGCCGCGGTCGCTGACCAAGTGACGTACAGCCAGGAACTGGGTGGCGCGGACCTCGGTTTCGACCGCTGCCTGCTGGTGCACAACATGCCGTCGGTGTACTCCAAGGCTGCGAAGAAAAACGTGTTCCTGGCGCCGTCGAGCCTGGCCATTGCGGCACTGGCCAAGGTCAAGCAGTGGGAGAGCCCGGGCAACCAGGTCACTTACGCCGAGGACGTTTCGCGCATCGTCGAATACAACATCCTCGACACCTCCACCGAAGGCGATCTGCTCAACCGCTACGGCATCAGCTATTACGCCCGGACCATCCTCGGCGGATTCTCGCTGCTGGGTAACCGCTCGATCACCGGCAAGTTCATGAGCTACGTCGGCCTGGAAGATGCGATCAGCCGCAAGCTGGTGAAAGCCGGCCAGAAAGCCATGGCCAAGAACCTGACCAAGTCCTTCATGGATCAGGAGGTCAAGCGCATCAACGACTGGCTGCAAACCCTGGTCGCCGACGAAACCATCCCGGGCGGCAGCGTGTACCTGCACCCGGAATTGAACAGCGTCGAGAAGTACAAGAACGGCACCTGGTTCATCGTCATCGACTACGGCCGCTACGCGCCGAACGAACACATGGTTTATCAACTCAACGCCCGCGATGAAATCATCGAGCAGTTCCTGGAGGATGTTCTCTAATGTTTACCAACCGTGTAAGACAGGCCATTGCGGCCACCCTGCAGGGCCTGCCGTTGTCGGCGACCGTTGAAGATTTCACCCCGCCGAAGATCGAATTCGACATGGAAGAAATGCGCGGCGGGCGCTTTATCACCGAGCACATGGCCAAGAGCGGCAAGGCACTCACGTGCATCTTGACCCTGCAGGGCATGGGCCCGGAAATCATGCTCGGGCTCGGCGTGAAACTGGGCGACGACATTCTGCTGAATGTCCGTGAAGCCGGTCAGGACCAGGAAGGCAACACCTGGTTCACCTACCACACCGTCGGCGGCCTCGTGAAAAGCCTGACCGAAACCAAGATGGAAATGAGCAAAAAACCCACCACGGCGCTGGAGCTTTCCTGCCGCACTTATAACCGTATCGAAAACGGCATCCCCGTGATCGACATCGATGTGCGCACCCAGAAGTTCATGCTTGGCGGTGTCGACATTCTCGGTAACGCCCGCCGCGCCGTACTGCTGCCTTAACCCCGCCACACCTTCCTGTACCGCCGCCTTCACCCGCCGCTGATGCGGCTTGCTGTGGGCGGCATTTTTGTTTTACGAGGAAAACCTTTCATGTCCTGGATGCCGCCTAAACATGTCCTGTTGTCGCCGATCACCGGTGACGACGAGTCGCAGATCGAGCAGATCCAACTCAAACCGCTGTTTTACGCCGCACAGAAAGAAGCGTTGGCCCGTGCCGGCGAGGATGAGGACGATCAGTTTTTTGAACTGGCCAAATTGGCCACGGGCCTGTCGATCAAGGAACTGGATCAGCTCAAACGCCCGGATTACGTGAGCATCGCGCAGTACGTCCACGAGATGTCGACCCGGCCGACGTCGCATTTTCTGCAACAGGCTGCCGAGGCTGGCGAGGCGGTAGACGTCGAGTCGGCGGACGATCCCGATCAGGTGCAACTGCTGCAACCGCTCAATGTGGCGGGCCGCAGCATGACGTCGCTGACCCTGGAAATGCCGGTGCTGCGCGCCACCAAAGCGATGAAAAAACTGAAAACCGCCAAGGAGCGTGCCGAGTTCATTACCGCTCACTGCACCGGTTTGATGCTCCCCGACCTGGCGTCGCTGACCGTCCCCGACTGGACCCAGTTGCAGGTGCGCATCGACGATTTTTTAAACAAACCGGCGGCCTTCTTTCGGAGCGCGACATCGAAGTAATCCTCGATGTGGTGCCGCTCATTTACCCGGTAAGTGAGGCGGAAATTCTGGAGTGGGACGCTGGCAAGGCATTGCGCCGCTACGATATCGCGGTCACTCGCCTTGGCGTGAAACAGGAGTAGAGCGAGATGGCGGAAGATACCTATTCGCTCAAGTTCACCGCAGTCAATCAAGACGACTGGGCGTTGAATGGCACCGGCAAAACCGCCGACCTGATACCCCCTGATGCTTCGGCCTGGTCGCAACCGTCCGCTTCAGGCGCGGACCAGCAAATGCTCGGTTTGAATGAGGCGTTTGCCGGGCTGGGCCTGGCGCTGGCCGGCGCGAGCCTGCAAATCGGTTCGCTGTCGGCTGAACAGGGCCGGCTCACAGCGGTGCTTGAATCGATCAATACGACGCTCACCTCACAGCGTTCGCTGTTGCAGGCGATGAATGACATGCCCGCACCCGCCAGCCGTTCAGGCGCTGGCGCTGAGCAAAAGAGTCAGAGCGCGAGCAGCGACAATCAACCCTATGAGCGCCTGAAGCCGGCGATCAACCTGGATGCGGCGATGGTCGATCTGGGGTTGGTGATCCACTTTGAGGGCGATCAACGCAGAGCGTTGGCGATCACCAACGAGAAAATGGCCACTGAAGCGCTGGTGGCCCCGAACAAGGCGACGGCCGTTGATCTGGCGGGCGTCGAGTACACCGCGGCCAAGGCCGGGATTGGCAATGAGCAGCGGGATTCCCAGGGTAACGTCGATACCGTCGCCCGGCAGGGAGTGATTGTCGAGTTCACCCGTGACGCGGCGATTACGGCGTCGGCTTTCAAGTTGCCGGTCCAGGAGACCGCCGAGCTGTTGATCGGCTGGCGCACCTCGATGAACCTCGATCGTTTGCAGACCCAGGACCTGGCTGATGCCACGAGCGTGCTCGCCAGCAACATGAGCGCATCCGAGGCGGACATCGGCTCGATTCTCTCCAATTACGGAGCCGCCGGGACAAACGCGGGCCTGGCCCCCGAGCAAGCCGCCGCGTTCTCGACAGCCTTGCTCAATGCCGGCGTCAAACCGACCGATGCCGGAGTGGCCTTCGAAAAAATCACCACGACCCTGGCTCGGGGATCGGCGGCGACCCCCGGCCAGCAAGCGGCCTGGGCGCAACTGGGGCTGGATCCCAAGGCGCTGGCCAGCGGGATGCAAACGGATGCACCCGCGACCATTCAGTCGGTACTCGAAGCGCTCAAGCGACAACCTGTCGCCGAACGAGCCGGCCTAGCCACGCAGTTGTTCTCGGTCGACCGGCCGGTGCTGCAACTGCTGCAGAACCTCAGCGAAGTCGAACGCGCCTTTTCGCTAGTGAGCAAAAAAGAAACCTATACGAATTCTGAACAGCACCAAAATAGCGCGGTCCAGCAAGCGGCACTGACGCGCTCGACAAGTTCGCAGGCGCACTGGAATGTATTCAACGCGCAGCTGGATCGGCTGAAGACCTCCAGTGGCGACACGGTTTTGCCCCTGTTCAATCAACTGCTTGTACCTGTTGGTGCAGTCATGAATGGCTTGAGCAGTTTTGCCGAAGCCTTCCCGGTGGCGACCGGTGCGCTGATCCTCGGCGCCGCGAGCGTCAAGGGGGCGAAGGTGTTCAACACGGTTAAAGACTGGTTGGGCAACGCCAGCGGCGACGGCTCCGGCAAAGGAAATGCCGGTGGTCCCAAAACCGGCGGCCTCGGCAGCCGATTACTGACCCGAGCGGCCGCGCTGCGCAGTTCTGCGGTGAGTCGGCTCCAGGCTGCTCCTGATGCCGTGTGGGCAAACGTCAAGTCCGTCGGCTCTGCTGCCAGCAGCAGGATGGCTTTCCTGACGTCCGGCGCCGGCAGAGCAATGATTGGCCGGGCTGCCAGGGTCGGTCGCGTAGCCGGCCCGTTGGCCATGCCGATGATGCTGGCCAATGCCGGCATCGACGTGGTCGAGGGTGTACGCACGGGCGACGCCAAGTTGGTCGGTTCCGGCCTCGGTTCGGCGGCTGGCGGGTTGGCGGGCTCCTACGCCGGGGCTGCGGCGGGCGCCGCCATTGGCACGTTCATCTTTCCGGGGCTGGGCACGGTTGTCGGCGGTTTGCTCGGTGGCGTGCTGGGCGGCATGGCCGGCAGTGAAGCGGGCAGCGAGGCCGGTTCATGGCTGGGCGAGAAGCTTGCCGCGCCGGCAGACCGCCTCGGCCCTTCGGATCACATGAGCAAGAACCTGTCTGGCGCACAGAGCAGTCATTGGCTGGGCGAAAAGCTTGCCGCACCCGCCAATCGACTCAGTACCCCGGATCAGATGAGCACGAACCTGACCAACGCACAGGCAAATAACCGGCAGATCAACTTTGCCCCGGTGATTCACATCACCGGCCAGGACCCGACCCAGGCCCGGCAGATCGCCAACCTGGTGACGCAAACGATTCAGGCGCAATTCGTGCCCATGCTGCTGGGCAACCCACTCGCCGTGCGACGTAGCGCGGCCCTGACCGATGGAGGTGTTTGATGCGACAGCAAATGGCCTTGGGCAGCTTCATTTTCGGGTTGTCCCGAGATTTCGCTTACAGCGGTCTGGTCCGCAAATCGGACGGGGGATGGGTGGATCTGAACATCCTCACCAGCAAGCCCAAATCCAGTCAGACCGGACAGGCGCTGGAGACCTTGAGCATCACCGGCAAATCGATGTATGCGGTGGCCATGGAGCGACTCGACGAGTTGCGGGCCCTGCAAGCGCTGCGAGTGCCGCTGCCGTTGGTCGACGGGATCGGGCGCAATTGGGGGCTGTGGCGGATCAACAGCGTGACGGAAACCCAGAGCGAGATCATCGATGACGGGACCGCGATGCTCAATGCCTGGGCCATTGAATTGACGGAGTTCATCAATGCGTAGGGTCAGGAGCATTGCCGGCGACTCGGTCAATCTATTGCTGTTTCGGGAGCTTGGCCGCAGTGACGATACCGCTGAAGAGGCGCTCTGGCGCCTGAACCCGACCCTTGCCGAACAGGGCGCGGTGCTGCCGGCGGGAATCTGGGTGGTGCTGCCGGAGATCACGACGCAAACGACCGCCATCGTGCCGGTTTCGGCCTGGGATTAAGGAGGATCTATGACGCTTGGATTTACACCCGCCGTGGAAATCTACGGGGCCAATGCTGCGCTGCTCAACGAGCGACTGGTGCAGTGGGAGCACATTGATGCTTCCGGGATCGTGTCCGATCAGATCAAGCTACTTATCGATATCGACGGTCTTGAAGGGCTGCCCAGCCTCGGCGGCAGGATTGGCTTTCTGGTGGGTTACAAAGAGTCGGGGTTGGTCGACAAGGGGGTGTTTGTTATCACCCAGCGCACCCCTCATCTGTATCCCTTGCAGTTGTCGCTGATCGCCATGTCGGCGCCTTTCAGCGAGCACGACGAGACCGGCTTCAGGCAGCGCAGATCCGCCAGCTACGGTCCCACGACACTCGGCGCGCTGTTTCGCGAACTGACCATGAAACATGGGTTTTCGCCGCGGGTGGCACCTGATCTCGAGTCAATAAAGGTTGAGCACATCGACCAATCCAATGAATCGGACATGAGCTTTCTGACCCGCCTCGCCGGCATGAATGGCGCCCTCACAAAACCGGTGAAAGGCTTATATGTGTTGGCCACCGGAGGTCAACTGAAGTCGATTTCCGGCAAGCCTGTGACCGAAGTATTGCTCTCGGTGACAAAGAACAACCGCCCAGGCGACCAGGCTTTTATCAGCGCCAGTATCGAGGAAAAGGCTCGATCGAAATTCAAGGGGTGCATCGCCACCTGGTGGGACGCGGCGGCCGGTAAGGAGCGTGAGTTTCGCTTGGGGCTCGCGCCGTTCCAGACGTTTCCTCGACGCTGCCAGAATGAAGACCAGGCCAGGGCCGCCGCCGAGGGCGAGTTGCGCCGGCTGGAGCGCGATGCTTTCGCCCTGAGCATCAGTTGCCCGGGGCATCCGGATTTGGCGGCGGAGGGGGTGATTCACCTCGACGCCAGTTGGCCACGGATCATGCAGGGCCGATGGTCGGTCACCAAATTGACCGCCAGTGGCACCCGCAAGGAAAGCTATCGGTGCATCGTTGAAGCCCATTGCCTGGACCCCGCGCAGTAACGGTGTGCACGATATTCCTTGTCCTTCGATTTCAGGAGCGCTTTCAAACCATGCCCCTCACCTCAGCACAATTGCAGCAACTGTTTCCCAACGCCCGCACCCAAGCGGGCGTTTTCATTTCAGCCCTTAATAACGCAATGACTCATCGCTCGATCAACACCCCCAAGCGCATCGCTGCTTTCCTCGCCCAAGTCGGCCACGAGTCGGGCCAGTTGCACTACGTGCGGGAATTGGGCAATGACCAATACCTGAGCAAATATGACACTGGCGCACTGGCTTTGCGTTTGGGCAACACGCCGGAGTCCGACGGTGACGGTCAAAAATACCGGGGCCGTGGCCTGATTCAGATCACCGGGCGTAACAACTACCGTGAGTGCAGCCTCGGCCTGTTCGGCGACGAGCGCTTGCTGTCGCTGCCGGAACTGTTGGAGCAACCGCAGTGGGCCGCCGAATCGGCAGCCTGGTTCTGGGAGCGCAACGGTTTGAATGAACTGGCGGACCGCGATCAGTTCAACAGCATCACCCGGCGGATCAACGGCGGTCTGAATGGGCTCGAGGATCGCCTGCAACTCTGGGCGCGGGCGAGGGCGCTGCTATGCCAGCCTTCGGCCTGATGTCCTGGCGAGGGATAGGCCTGTTGGTATTGGCCGGATTTTCGGCAGCGCTGGCCTGGCACTTTCAGGACTGGCGCTATGGCCGGCAACTGGCGGAGCAGGCCCGCTTGCAGGCCGAGACGTTGAATCAACTGACCTTGGTGGCCGCCACGCAACAACAAGCCGAACAGGACAAGCGCCTGGCCCTGGAGCAACGGCTGTCGGCCAGTGAACAAACCCATTATCGAGCGCTGAGCGATGCCCAACGTGATCAAGGTCGCCTGCGCGATCGTCTTGCCACTGCTGATGTGCGCCTGTCAGTCCTCGTCGATGCCCAAGACATTGCCTCAACCTGTGCAATGCCAGCCGCCACCGACGCCCGCGGCGTGGATCATGGCGCCCCGCGTGCCCGACTTGACCCGGCGCATGCTCAACGAATTATCGCCATCACCGACGCCGGAGACAGCGGATTGATTGCCTTGCAGGCCTGTCAGGCCTATATCAGGGCCCTGGCGCGCTAACATTTTGATCGAACCTGCGGCTTGTCAGCGCGATTGGCTCGTGTACGGTGGTTCCATTCAGCCCGATCAGGAGAGGACCGTGAAAGAAATCACCCAGCTGGCCGCTGAACTTGGCAGACGCCTGCAGGTTCTCAATGCTCATGTCACCACGGCCGAGTCCTGTACCGGCGGCGGCATCGCCGAGGCCATCACCCGGATTCCCGGGAGTTCGGCCTGGTTCGAGGCCGGTTATGTGACGTACTCCAACCGCCAGAAAACCTTGCAACTGAATGTGCCTGACGAGTTGTTTGCGACGGTGGGGGCGGTCAGTCGCGAGGTGGTCGAGGCCATGGTGCGGGGCGCGCAGGACAAAAGTCACGCGCGGTTTGCCGTGGCGGTCAGCGGTGTGGCGGGGCCGGATGGCGGTTCTGCGAGCAAACCGGTGGGCACCGTCTGGCTGGCCTGGGGCGTCGGGGAAGCGCTGTTCAGTGAGGTCCAGCACTTCCCCGGCAACCGCGATGAGGTCCGCCGACAAACGGTGAAGGCCGCGCTAGAGGGGCTGCTGCGCCATGCCACTGGAGAAATCTCAAATCAGGGGTAGGCGATCCTGAAACGCTGTGGAATAATACTGGCTACTTATACAGGTGTTGGCCGTCAGGCCTTATTGATTACGTGAGGACTTTAATGGACGACAACAAGAAGAAAGCCTTGGCTGCGGCCCTGGGTCAGATCGAACGTCAATTCGGCAAGGGTGCCGTAATGCGTATGGGCGATCAGGACCGTCAGGCGATCCCGGCCATCTCTACTGGCTCTCTGGGTCTGGACATCGCGCTTGGCATTGGCGGCCTGCCAAAAGGCCGTATCGTTGAAATCTACGGTCCTGAATCCTCCGGTAAAACCACGCTGACACTGTCCGTGATCGCCCAGGCTCAAAAAGCCGGCGCGACTTGCGCATTCGTCGATGCCGAACACGCCCTCGACCCTGAGTACGCCGGCAAACTGGGCGTCAACGTCGACGATCTGCTGGTGTCCCAGCCGGACACCGGTGAGCAGGCCCTGGAAATCACCGACATGCTGGTGCGCTCCAACGCGGTTGACGTGATCATCGTCGACTCCGTCGCCGCGCTGGTGCCAAAGGCCGAGATTGAAGGCGAAATGGGTGACATGCACGTGGGCCTGCAAGCCCGTCTGATGTCCCAGGCGCTGCGTAAAATCACCGGTAACATCAAGAACGCCAACTGCCTGGTTATCTTCATCAACCAGATCCGTATGAAAATCGGCGTGATGTTCGGCAGCCCGGAAACCACCACCGGTGGTAACGCGCTGAAGTTTTACGCTTCGGTTCGTCTGGACATCCGCCGTACTGGCGCGGTGAAAGAAGGTGACGAGGTTGTCGGCAGCGAAACCCGCGTCAAGGTTGTGAAGAACAAGGTCGCTTCGCCGTTCCGTCAGGCCGAGTTCCAGATTCTTTACGGCAAAGGCATCTACCTCAACGGTGAGATGATCGACCTGGGTGTGTTGCACGGCTTCGTCGAAAAATCCGGCGCCTGGTATGCCTATGAAGGCACCAAGATCGGTCAGGGCAAGGCCAACTCGGCCAAGTTCCTGGCAGACAACCCGGAAATCGCCGCGAAGCTCGAGAAGCAACTGCGCGACAAGTTGCTGACCCCAGCGCCTGACGTCAAAGCATCGCCAGTCAAAGAGACTGCTGATGACCTGGCTGACGCTGATATCTGATTGATCCGATGACCGCCGTACTCGATACACTCGTCGCGGTGCGGCGAACCGCAATGGACCTGCTCGCACGACGCGAGCACGGTCGAGTCGAGCTGACGCGTAAACTGCGTCAGCGCGGCGCCCTCCCTGAAATGATCGACACTGCACTTGACCGGTTGACGGAAGAAGGCCTGCTGTCCGAAACCCGTTACCTCGAAAGCTTCGTTTCCTACCGCGCCCGTTCCGGTTACGGCCCTTTGCGTATTCGTGAAGAGTTGGGTCAGCGCGGTCTGCAACGTACTGACATCGAGCTCGCCCTACGCGAGAGCGGTATCAACTGGCAGGAACAACTGGAAGATACCTGGCGACGCAAATTTGCCGGGCATTTGCCGATAGACATGCGCGAGCGTGCCAAGCAAGGGCGCTTCCTGGCTTATCGGGGTTTTTCCATGGAGATGATCAACCGCTTGTTCAGCGGTCGAGGGATGGACGATTAAATAAAACGGCCCGCTATTTCGATAGCGGGCCGTTTTTTTTTGCCTTGTGTTTACGTGACCTTGGATGGTTCCCGGGTGCGCTGCTGCGCCTGGGGTTTGGACTTGGCCCAGTTTTCCGGCAGGTTGATGTAGTCCACCAGTTCCCGCAAACGCCCGTGATCACGGGCATTGAAGGTGAAGGCCAGTCGGGCCAGATGGCTGAACTGCGGCTCATCGTGCTCCTCGCCGCTGTACGCATGCTGATGGAAGTGATCGCTCAGGCACAGGTCGGCGAAGGCCGTTTGCATATGTTCGAGCGCGCCGTCGCTGAGCTTGTGGTTCATGCGAATCACGAATTGATGCTTGAGCCAGCGGCTGGAGTGGAAGTTGCTGTAGAACTGATTGATCTGCTCCACCGCCTCTTCGGCGCTGTAGACCAGGCTCACCAGTTTCATATCGGTCGGCAGGATGTAGCGGTTTTCCTCCAGTTGATGGTGGATGAAATCCAGCGCGCCTTGCCAGAACTTGCCCCCCGGCGTATCCAGCAACACCACCGGCACCAGTGGGCTTTTGCCGGTCTGGATCAGGGTCAGCACTTCTAGCGCTTCGTCCAGGGTGCCGAAACCGCCCGGGCACAGGACCAGCGCGTCGGCTTCCTTGACGAAGAACAGCTTGCGGGTGAAGAAAAAGTGGAAGGACAGCAGGTTGGTGGTGCCCTGGACCGTCGGGTTGGCATGCTGCTCGAAGGGCAACGTGATGTTGAACCCCAGGCTGTGTTCGAGGCCGGCGCCTTCATGGGCTGCGGCCATGATCCCGCCACCGGCACCGGTGATCACCATCAGGTCCGAGCGCGCCAGCGCGGCGCCGAGCTCCCGGGCCATGCCATACAGCGGATGTTCGACCGGCGTCCGGGCGGAGCCGAAGACCGTGACTTTGCGTCGGCCCTTGAACTGTTCCAGCACACGGAAAGCGTGCTCCAGTTCGCGCAGGGCCTGCAGGGTGATCTTGGCGTTCCAGCGGTTGTGATCTTCCTGGGCCATGCGCAGCACGGTCAGGATCATGTCGCGGTAAATCGGGATATTCGGGCTGTTGGGGGAAACCAGGTTGAGTTGCTCTTCGACCTTGCTGGTGAGGTCGTGGCCGCTTTCTTCAAAATGACGGCTGAGGAGGTCATTCGGTTGGTAAGGCATTCAACTTCTCCTTGCATGCAGGCTGTGTTTTTTCCATCGCATGAAAAAAACCTTCGCAACAACAAACGTACAACGGGCCGCTCCTTTTCGGCCTGAAAGACCCTGTGAATACGCTAAATCTAGTCCCTCGGGATCAATTGCGCTGGTTTGATCATTGCGCCGCAAAGTCTTTCCTGGCAACCGGTTATTGACGATTTGCAAGGTGGTTTCACCGCTCGTCTGAAGGCAAGCCCGGTGGCTGCGGCTCTGATTTACTAAGTTACAGGCGTGACACGACAACTTTGCGTCAACGGCAGTGCGCAAGGTTCATGCGGTTCAGGGATTCGAGGGTGCAGGGAGGCGGGAAACCATGGCCAGAGTGATTCTGGAAATCGATACCCAGTTGTATCGGTTGTTGAAGTCGTCAGCCGAGACCAATCATTTGAGTCTTGAAGAAGAGTGCTGCCGACGTCTTGGCGGCGGCGAGCGCCGTTCGCGTTACTTGCAGGCCTTGCTGGCAGAGCTGCGCGCCGAGGATGAACAGCGGCGCGCTAACGCTCGTTGATTACTTTTTCTTCGCAGGCGTTGCTTTCGGGCAATCCGATTCCTGATAGCTGGCGGAGCCGACCGCGCGGTTGGTCTTCACCTCGGTGAAGTCGTAACGCATGACCGCGCCCTTGGCCATCAGTTTGCGGAACGATGGGTTGTTGCAGACAGAGGCTCCCAGCTGGAAGTACACCGCTTTCGGGTCGGCACGCATCTGTTCGGCATGGCTGCTTTGAACGCTGAGGTGGTTGATCAACGTGCTGCCTTCAACGGTGTAGCCCTGATCAAGAATGTCTTCGTTGATCGCCCGGGGCGTGCCGGCGCTGCTTTGTGCGGCGACGTTTCGCAGCTCTCTGTTGAGATTCTGCTCACTTAAGGAAGCAGCCTGAGCGCTGAAGGACGACGCCAGCAAAATGGCAGCGGTGGGAACGATAAGGCGCAGCATGAAACTCTCCTGGTTCAGTGACTGGTGGTTCGACCAGCCACATGACTGTGCGTTCAGTGGCGGCGAATTATAGGGGAGCAGGCCCGGACGGTACAGGCTTGCGCCGGCCGCTCTGGTAAACTGCCGGCACTTTCTGCCTTGCCGAGTGTGTTTTCGTGTCGATATACCGTCCTGCCCGGCGTTGCCTGCCATGAGCCGTCCCCCAGCACCTTTTGCACTGAACGCTGTGGCTCGCTTGCGCGACGAGCGTGAAGAGGACGGCATCAAGCCGATTCAGGCCCGGGGCTGGAGAGCTCCGCGTTGCCGTGCCTGCCGGGTGATCGAGAGCCATTGCCTGTGCGCCTGGCGCCCCCAGGTCGAGGCCCGCTCCGGGGTGTGCCTGATCATGACCAATAAAGAAGTGTTCAAACCGAGCAATACCGGTTGGCTGATTGCTGACGTGGTCCGCGATAACCATGCGTTCATCTGGTCGCGCACCGAGGTGGATCAACAACTCCTGGATCTGCTGGCCGACCCGCAATGGCAGCCGTACTTGGTGTTTCCGGGTGAGTACGTTGAGGCCGAACGTGTGACCAACACGGTTGCGCCCGATAGCGCCAAACGCCCGTTATTTATTTTGCTGGACGCTACGTGGACCGAGGCGCGGAAGATTTTCCGCAAGAGCCCGTACTTTGACCGGTTGCCGATCCTCAGCCTGTTGCCCGAGAAACTCTCCCGTTATCGCTTGCGCCGCTCGACCCGCAGCGAGCACTTGTGCACAGCCGAAGTGGCGGCACTGTGCCTGGATCTGGCGGGCGATACCGACGCAGCCTCGGCCCTGGACGCTTATTTCGACGTGTTCAGTCAACATTATCTGGATGCCAAACATCAGCTGGATATGAACGTCGCGACACCGGCCCACGCCGAGCTGCTGCCCTTCGTGCAAAATCCGGCACCGGTCATCGGCTGATTGTCACCCATACTGCAAAGAACTGTACCGGCCACGCAACTTGACCACCCCGGCTTCGCTGGGCATGCTTGGCGCCGATTAGGGCGCGGCCAATGTTTGAAACGCCGTTTTGTCATGTGATTGGCGTTGAACGTGCCCTGTTGGTGCAGCTCCGTGGCTGTACCTCGAGTTGTTTGAAAAACAGGATCATTTGAAAAATGGCCACATACGAAATCCTGATTGCCGATGACCACCCACTTTTTCGTAGTGCCTTGCACCAGGCCCTGACCCTTGGCCTCGGCCCGGATGTGCGCCTGGTGGAAGTAGCAAGCATTGCCGAACTGGAAACCCGTCTGGACGAAAAGTCCGACTGGGACCTGGTGCTGCTGGACCTGAACATGCCGGGGGCCTACGGTTTTTCCGGGCTGGTGCTGTTGCGCGGTCAGTACCCACAGATTCCGGTGGTGATGGTCTCGGCCCAGGAAGAAGCTTCGATCATGGTCAAGTCCCGTGAATTCGGCGCCAGTGGCTTCATTCCCAAGTCGAGCGACCTGAGCGTTATTCAAAAAGCTGTGCGTGCGGTGCTCGATGGCGACGTCTTCTGGCCACCCCAGGCCTTCGAAGCGGTCAGTGTTTCGGCTGAAGCCAAGGCGGCCAGCGAAGGGCTGGCGAGCCTGACGCCCCAGCAGTTCCGGGTGTTGACGATGGTCTGTGAAGGGTTGCTGAATAAGCAGATTGCCTACGAGCTGAGTGTGTCGGAAGCGACGATCAAGGCCCATGTAACGGCAATTTTCCGCAAGCTGAACGTGCGGACCCGGACCCAGGCAGCCCTGCTCTTGCAACAACTTGAGTCAATTTCGAGCCATTAAAGCGCCGCGTATTCACGCTTTTTTGACTTTGCTTGCTCTAGCTTTCCCACTCCTTTTGGTTCAGTTGCCTACTCTATGTCACCTTTTAAAGGCCAGACCGGCCTAAAACGCATTCTCAACGCTTCCGGCTACTCCCTGGACGGCTTGCGCGCAGCTTTCACCGGCGAAGCGGCTTTTCGGCAACTGGTGTTGCTCAACGTCATCCTGATCCCGATTTCGTTTTTCCTGAACGTCAGTCGCGTTGAGCAGGCGTTGTTGATTGCCGTCTGCTTGCTGGCCTTGATCGTCGAATTGCTCAATTCGGCGGTAGAAGCGGCTATCGACCGTATCTCCCTTGAATTGCACCCACTGTCCAAGAATGCCAAGGACATGGGCAGCGCCGCGCAGTTCGTGGCGTTGAGCATGATCGCGCTGGTGTGGGCGGTGATTCTGCTTTAAGCGATGGTCGGCAGGACGATCTCGTCGCTGCGCTGAACCCCGGCGGTGAAGGCGCGGCACAGATCGAGGAATTCGCGCATCGCAGGCGTCTGAAATTTCTGTTTGTGCCAGATGAAATAGAACTGCCGCGCCAGGTCCAGATCCGGTGTCTCGACCGCCACCAGGCTGCCGCGACGGAACGCATCACGCAGCGCCAGCCGCGAAATGCAGCCAATCCCCAAGCCGGATTCGACCGCGCGTTTGATCGCTTCGGTGTGCTCCAGCTCCAGCCGTATGTTCAGCGCACTGCGATGGTGACGCATGGCCTGGTCGAAGGTCAGGCGCGTGCCTGAACCCTGTTCGCGCAGAATCCACGCCTCGTGGCTCAGCTCTTCCATGTTTGCGATGCCGCGTTTGGCCAGCGGATGCTGGGGCGCGCAAAATACCACCAACTCATCCTCGACCCAGCTCTGCACTTCGATGTCCGGGTGACTGCAATCGCCTTCGATTAGACCCAGATCAATTTCATAGTGGGCCACTTGCTGCACGATGTTGGCAGTGTTCTGCACGTGCAGCTTCACTTGGCTCTCGGGATGGCGCTGCATGAAGCTGCCGATCAGCAACGTTGCCAGGTAATTGCCGATGGTCAGGGTCGCGCCGACCGCCAGCGAGCCGAAACCGGACTTGCCGTTGAGCAGGTTTTCGATTTCCTTGGACTGATCGAGCAGTGCCACCGCCTGGGGCAATAACTGTTTGCCGAGGGCGTTGAGGCTCAGCCGTTTGCCGGCGCGGTCGAACAGCTGACAGCTGGACTGGCGCTCTAGCTCGGTGATCGAGGTGCTGGCCGCCGATTGCGAGAGGTTGAGCAAGCCCGCAGCACGGGATACGCTTTCCTGCTGGGCGACGGCGACGAAGACTTGAAGTTGACGGAGAGTAAATCGCATATCGATATAACCGATAACCCTTATCTTAATAATCCAGTTAACAGATATTGTGGCTGCCATTAGAATGCGATGCAATTGCGCACCATCGTTCATTGTTCGTAGAGCAGGCGCAGACAATCTCCAGGAGTCCCACGTACATGAGCAACATGAACCACGAGCGTGTCCTCAGTGTTCACCACTGGAACGACACTCTGTTCAGCTTCAAGTGCACCCGCGACCCGGGCCTGCGCTTCGAGAACGGTCAGTTCGTGATGATCGGCCTGCAACAGCCCAACGGCCGCCCGCTTATGCGCGCTTACTCGATTGCCAGCCCGAACTGGGAAGAGCATCTCGAGTTCTTCAGCATCAAAGTGCCTGATGGCCCGCTGACTTCCCAGTTGCAGCATCTGAAGGAAGGCGACGAGATCATCATCAGCAAGAAGCCTACCGGCACCTTGGTGCTGGATGACTTGAAGCCTGGCAAACATTTGTACCTGCTCAGCACCGGCACCGGTCTGGCGCCGTTCATGAGCGTCATCCAGGACCCGGAAACCTACGAGCGTTTCGAAAAAGTGATCCTGTGCCACGGCGTACGTTACGTCAACGAAGTCGCTTACCGCGAATTCATCACCGAGCACCTGCCGCAGAACGAGTTCTTCGGCGAGGCCTTGCGTGACAAGTTGATCTACTACCCGACCGTGACCCGCGAGCCGTTCGAGAACGAAGGTCGCCTGACCGACTTGATGCGCAGCGGCAAGCTGTTCACCGACATCGGCCTGCCACCGATCAACCCGCAAGACGACCGCGCCATGCTGTGCGGCAGCCCGAGCATGCTCGACGAAACCAGCGAAGTGCTGAACAGCTTCGGCCTGAAAGTTTCGCCGCGGATGCGCGAGCCGGGTGATTACCTGATCGAGCGTGCGTTCGTCGAGAAGTAAGCCCACCGCATCACCGAAAAGCCCCCACTGCCTGCACGGCAATGGGGGCTTTTTTATGCCCGACACAATCCCGGCAGACGCTGCGTAGGAGCTGCCGAGTGAAACGAGGCTGCGATCTTTTGATCTTGAAAAGCCACATCAAAAGATCGCAGCCTTCGGCAGCTCCTACGGGTTGGAAACCGGGATGACTTCCAGAACGCGGATAACCCCGACGTCCGGGTAATGCCAGCGCACATCCAGGTCCCAGAACTGCGCACCATATTCCCTTTCCGGTGTAGGAATCTGGTACGCCGGACGTGGGTCTTGTGCCAGGCACTGCTCAATCAACGCCACCAACGGCTCTTCAAGGCGCTGAGCATGCGCGTGAGCCTGTTGCAGCGCGGTGTCCGTCCACTGCACGGGAATCAACTGCGGCGCCGCGCTGGCGATGCTATTGGAAGCCGTGTCGATGATGTCGGCATAAGGCACATAGGGTTTGATGTCGAGAATCGGCGTGCCGTCCAGCAAGTCGATGCCGGAGATGAACAGCCGATTGGCCTCGACCTTATCCAGTTTCACCACCGACTGGCCGATGCCATTGGGCCGGTGCGTGGCGCGGGTCGCGAATACGCCCATGGATTTGTTACCGCCCAGGCGAGGAGGGCGTACTTTCAGACGTGGCTTATCTTCCAGGGCCTGATGGAACAGGAACAGCAGCCAGACGTGGCTGACTTGCTCCAGCCCCTGCACCGCATCGCCCTGATCGAACGGCGCCACCAGCTCCAGCACACCGCGCGCGGCGGGGGCCAGTTGCGGTTGGCGCGGGATGGCGAATTTTTCCTTGAAGCAGGAGCGCACGAAGCCGATGGGGGAAACGCTGTAGGTCATGGTCTGGGGTCGAAGCGGGGTGAGAGGCGGGGATGATAATCGATGTGAAGATCAAAAGATCGCAGCCTGCGGCAGCTCCTACAGGGGAATGCATTCGGCGCAGGCGCTGCCGAAGGCTGCGATCTTTTCAGCAGACACTGCAGATCAGAGGCTAAACCCCCCATCCAGCGGAATAATATTCCCGGTCATATACGCCCCGGCCGTACTCGCCAGACTGATCGCCAGCGCCGCCATCTCTTCCTCGCGGCCCCAGCGCTTCATCGGAATCAACGCCGTATCCTGCGCCAGCGCCTGCTCATCATTGCCGATGTGCTGGGTCATTTTGCTCGGGAAGCGCCCCGGTGCGATCACGTTGACGTTGATGTGGTCACTCACCAGTTCCCGCGCCAGAATCCGCGACAATTGGTGTAGGGCGGCTTTACTCGGGCCGTAGGCGTACGCTTGCTCACCAAAGGACGAAATACCGGCCACCGAGCCGATATTGATGATCCGCGCCGGATTCGCCGCCGAGCCGCCCTTGCGCAGCAGCGGCAAAAACTGCTGGATGCAGTTGAATACCGAGGTCACGTTCAGCTGCATGACCTTTTCCCAGCCCTTGATCGGGTAGCTTTCCAGCGGCGCGCCCCAGGTGGTGCCGGCGTTATTGACCAGAATATCCAGATGAGTGATCTGCTCGCCCAGCCGCGTGGCCAATCGCAGTACGCCTTCTTCGGTGGCCAGATTGGCCGCCATCCCGTGGCAGCGCCCGAACGCACTCAATTCCTCGGCGGTTTGCACGCAGGCTTCGGCGTCCCGGGCACAGACGTATACCGTCGCACCGGCTTCAACATAGGCCTTGGCGATCATTTTGCCGATACCACGGGTGCCGCCGGTCACCAGGGCGGTGCGGCCTTGCAGGGAAAAATACGGGTGCATGGCGAATCCTGAGAGCTGAGGGTTAATACACCCTAGTCGTCAGCCGCCAGAAGCGGAGCCACTATTTTTGCGCGGAATGTTTTGCCATATAGCCTTGTAGGCGCTGCGTGGGAACTGTGCCGGGGTCGTGTAGGAGCCCTGTATGAACCCCGTAGGAGCGTGTAGGAGCGTGTAGGAGCTGTCGAGTGCAACGAGGCTGCGATCTTTTCTTGTCCACTTGAGTTCCAAGCGAAAGATCAAAAGATCGCAGCCTCGTTGCACTCGACAGCTCCTACACAGCTCCTACACAGCCCCGAACAGCCGCGACACAGCCCCGATACAGGCTGGCGGCGCTTTATTGCGGGCGAACGCGCAGGGTCAGGCCCTTGAGGAAGTTGCGCAGCAACTGGTCGCCACAGGTGCGGTAGTTGGTGTGGCCGAACTTGCGGAACAGCGCGCTCAGCTCAGGCTTGGACACCGGGAACTCGGCGGCCTTGAGGATCGCGTGCATGTCGTCTTCTTTCAGTTCGAAGGCCACGCGCAGTTTCTTCAGGATGATGTTGTTGGTCACCGGCGTTTCGATCGGCTGCGGCGGACGGCTTTCGTCCTTGCCGCGCTTGAAGATCACCAGGCCATCAAGGAAGTGCGCCATGACTTCATCCGGGCAGCGTACGAAACCTTCTTCGTCTTCCTCTTTCTTGTCGAGGTAGGTCAGCAGGTCTTCCATGGACACATCCATGCCGCCGGTCTTGATGATCTCGATGACTTTCTTGTCGCTGATGTCGAGCATGTAGCGCACGCTGCGCAGTACGTCGTTATGAATCATGGTGTGCAATCCTGATATTCAGCAGTGGGCGCCGCATAAACAGCGGCGCCAAGATGTAGGGCGGCGTGAAAAGTCTTAGAACTTCTCTTTGCCGGACAGGTAGCGCCATTGCCCCAGCGGCACTTTGCCGATGGACACGCCGCCGATGCGGATACGACGGATGGCGACGACCTTCAGGCCAACGGCCTGGCAGAACAGGGCGATCACGCCTGGTTGTGGGTTCTTCATCGCAAAGCGCAGACGGTTTTCGTTCTGCCAACTGGCCTTGACCGCCGGCAGTTCCTTACCCTTGTAGGTCAGGCCGTGGTTCAGGCGATTGAGGCCGTGAGCCACCATCTCGCCTTCAACTTCGACCACATACTCTTGCTCGATTTTCGCGGAGTCGGCGGTGAGCTTGCGCAGGATCTTCCAGTCCTGGGTGAACACCAGAAGACCGCTGGCGTTGGCCTGCAGGTCGGTGCTGGCGGTCAGGCGCAGGAAGTGACCCTTGAGCGGACGTTTGCTGAAGCGGTGTTCTTCGCTCAGGGTCTCGGCGCTGATGGTGGCCATGGCGGTTTCCGCGTCCATGCCCACCGGCACGTTGAACAGGATCGTCACCGGCTCCGGCGCGGTGGCCTTGGCTTCGGGGTCGAGCTCGACTTTCTGGTTCTCGACCTTGAACTGCGGCTCATCGATGACTTCGCCATCCACGGTGACCCAGCCGCCCTCAATGAACAGCTCAGCCTCCCGACGGGAACAGCCGACGAGTTCGATGAGGCGTTTGGAGAGACGAATCGGGTCAGTCATGACAGGGCCGTAACAAAAAGGGGGTGGGCATTGTACCTGCTGGGCGCCGGTTAATCGCGGGTCCATTTGCGCCATGTGGCTTTTTGTGGGAGCAGGCTTGCTCGCGAAAGCGGTGGATCAGTCAAAACATCTGTTGAATGACACACCGTATTCGCGAGCAAGCCCGCTCCCACATTTGTTCCGTGCTGTGTCAGCCATGCCTTGAGTGTTGCTGGTTTTGGCGCATGCGCATGTGCAGCAATGGATAGGGTTGGCCCATGCCGTCGACTTCCGAGCGGCCAATCACCTCAAACCCCTGCTTGAAGTAAAACCCCAGCGCCTGCGGATTCTGTTCGTTGACGTCCAGTTCATCGGCATTCAGGTGTTCCAGGGCATAGCGCAGCAGTTGCTTGCCCAGGCCCTGGCCTCGGTGATCGGGGTCGATGAAAAGCATTTCGACCTTGCCCGCCGCCACACCGGCAAACCCGGTGATGCGCTGGTGCGAGTCTTTGGTGCAGATCAGCATCACCGCGTCGAGGTAGCGGGTCAGCACCAGGTTCTTCAGCAGCTCGATGTAGCTGTCCGGCAGAAAGTCATGGGTGGCGCGCACCGAGGCCTCCCAGACCCGGGTGAGTTCTTCGTAGTCGCTCAGTTTCGGTGTGTGGATGACCGAATGTCGGCGCATGCCCGCCTGCCTCTTATGGGTGATTGATGCGAATCCTTTCTCCACAAAACGATAGACGTAAAAAAGCCCCGCATCTCGTCAAGAGAGCGGGGCTTTTCGTATTTTTTGCGTTTAGATCTGTTCAGCCCACAGGTCGTACTCGTCGGCGTCGGTCACTTTGCACCAGACTTTATCGCCCGGCTTCAAGTTGCTGCCGTTGTCGATGAACACGTTGCCGTCGATTTCCGGGGCATCGAAGAAGCAGCGGCCAACCGCGCCTTGCTCGTCGACTTCGTCCACCAGCACTTCGATTTCACGGCCGACGCGCAGTTGCAGGCGTGCCGAGCTGATGGCCTGTTGGTGGGCCATGAAGCGGTCCCAACGGTCTTGCTTGACGTCGTCCGGCACGATGGCCGCGTCCAGCAGGTTGGCCGGGGCGCCTTCGACGGGCGAGTACTGGAAGCAACCCACGCGATCGAGTTGCGCTTCGGTCAGCCAGTCCAGCAGGTACTGGAAGTCTTCTTCGGTTTCGCCGGGGAAGCCGACGATGAAGGTCGAACGGATGATCAGGTCCGGGCAGATCACGCGCCAGTTCTTGATCCGCGCCAGGGTCTTGTCTTCGAAGGCCGGGCGTTTCATGGCCTTGAGGACTTTCGGGCTGGCGTGCTGGAACGGGATATCCAGGTACGGCAGGATCTTGCCGGCGGCCATCAGCGGGATCAGCTCGTCAACGTGCGGGTACGGGTAAACGTAGTGCAGGCGAACCCAGACGCCGAGGGAACTCAAGGCTTCGCAGAGTTCGGTCATGCGGGTTTTCACCGGCGCACCGTTCCAGAAACCGGTGCGGTATTTCACGTCGACGCCGTAGGCGCTGGTGTCCTGGGAGATCACCAACAGCTCTTTGACGCCGGCCTTGACCAGGCGCTGGGCTTCGTCGAGCACGTCACCGACCGGACGGCTGACCAGTTTGCCGCGCATCGACGGGATGATGCAGAAGCTGCAGCTGTGGTTGCAGCCTTCGGAAATCTTCAGGTACGCGTAGTGGCGCGGGGTCAGCTTGATGCCTTGCGGCGGCACCAGGTCGATCAGCGGGTTGTGATCCTGACGCGGCGGCACGGCGTCGTGCACGGCGTTGACCACTTGCTCGTACTGCTGCGGACCGGTCACGGCCAGCACGCTTGGGTGCACCTTGCGAATGGCGCTTTCTTCGACGCCCATGCAGCCGGTCACGATGACCTTGCCGTTTTCCTTGATGGCTTCGCCGATCACTTCCAGGGATTCAGCCTTGGCCGAGTCGATGAAGCCGCAGGTGTTGACCACCACGACGTCGGCGTCCTCGTACGTGGACACGACGTCATAGCCTTCCATGCGCAGCTGGGTAAGGATGCGCTCGGAGTCGACCAGTGCTTTGGGGCAACCCAGGGATACGAAGCCAACCTTTGGATTGGCCGGCGCAGGAGTGGTGGACATGTCTAACCTCGGTATTTGTGACGCCTCCAGCCGAAATCGGCAAGGCGACAAACGGGCGCTTTGCTGCGCCTCTGATCAAAAAGTGCGCAATTCTAGCGATGGGAGACGCACTTGACCAGCTTTATGGAGGGAAATACGACGAGTGCTGCGCTATGCTTCGCGCCGTTACGCTTTACCGAATTTTTACAGTCAACAAATTGTCTGTAACCTTAAGTAAAACAGCGCATGCTGCACGGCAAAGCATAGTGCTTCTTATAAGAAGTCCGGGTCTGAGTAGTAGGAGTGTTGGATGGGGCAGGCAAGTAGTCAGGCGGCGGGCGCTGAGCATTCGGCGGCAAAACCGATCGGCATGCTGGTCGCGGCGGTTGGGGTGGTTTATGGCGATATCGGCACGAGCCCGCTGTACACCCTTAAAGAAGTGTTTTCCGGCGGCTATGGCGTACCGGTCAACCACGACGGCGTGTTGGGAATCCTGGCACTGATCTTCTGGTCGCTGATCTGGGTCGTGTCGTTCAAATACATGATGTTCGTGCTGCGCGCCGACAACCAGGGCGAAGGCGGGATCATGGCCCTGACCGCGCTGGCGCGGCGGGCGGCGGCGGGACATCCGAAGTTGCGGTCCTTTCTGGTGGTCTGCGGGCTGGTCGGTGCGGCGCTGTTTTATGGCGACAGCATGATCACCCCGGCGATCTCCGTGCTCTCGGCGATTGAGGGCCTGGGGCTGGCATTCGACGGCATCGACCATTGGGTGGTGCCCCTGTCATTGATCGTATTGGTGGCGCTGTTCCTGATTCAGAGCCATGGCACCGCGCGCATCGGCATCCTGTTCGGGCCGATCATGGTGACCTGGTTTGTGGTGCTGGGCGCTCTCGGCGTCTACGGCATCCTGCAGCACCCGGAAGTGTTGCAAGCGATGAACCCGGTGTGGGGCGTGCGTTTCTTCGTCGCACACCCAGGCATGGGCGTGACCATTCTTGGCGCCGTCGTCCTCGCGCTGACCGGTGCCGAAGCACTGTATGCCGACATGGGGCACTTCGGCCGCAAGCCGATTGCCCGTGCGTGGTTCATCCTCGTGCTGCCGGCACTGGTGCTGAACTACTTCGGCCAGGGCGCCTTGCTGCTCGGTGACCCGGAAGCGGCGCGCAACCCGTTCTACCTGTTGGCGCCGAGCTGGGCGCTGATCCCGTTGGTCGGTTTGTCGACCATGGCCACGGTGATTGCGTCCCAAGCGGTGATTTCCGGCGCGTTCTCCCTGACCCGCCAAGCGATCCAGCTCGGTTACATCCCGCGTATGCACATTCGCCACACCTCCAGTGCTGAACAGGGCCAGATCTACATTGGCGCGGTGAACTGGTCGCTGATGGTCGGCGTGATCCTGCTGGTGCTGGGCTTCGAATCCTCCGGCGCCCTGGCTTCGGCCTACGGCGTTGCGGTGACGGGCACCATGCTGATGACCACCGTGCTGGTGTCGGCGGTAATGTTGCTGCTGTGGAAATGGCCTCCAATCCTCGCGGTGCCGGTATCGATTGGTTTCCTGCTGGTGGACGGTCTGTACTTCGCCGCCAACGTGCCGAAAATCGTGCAGGGCGGGGCATTCCCGGTGATCGCCGGTATCGTGCTGTTCGTGCTGATGACCACCTGGAAGCGCGGCAAGCAACTGCTGGTCGAGCGCCTCGACGAGGGCGGGCTGCCGCTGCCGATCTTCATCAGCAGTATCCGCGTGCAACCGCCGCACCGCGTCCAGGGCACCGCCGTGTTCCTCACCGCGCGTCCGGACGCCGTGCCCCACGCGCTGTTGCACAACCTGCTGCACAACCAGGTGCTGCATGAACAAGTGGTGCTGCTGACGGTGGTGTACGAAGACATCCCGCGTGTCCCGGCCTCCCGGCGTTTCGAGGTGGATTCCTACGGCGAAGGGTTCTTCCGGGTCATCCTGCACTTCGGCTTCGTCGATGAACCGGACGTGCCGCAAGCGCTGAAACTGTGCCATCTCGACGACCTGGACTTCAGTCCGATGCGCACTACCTACTTCCTCAGTCGCGAAACCGTTATCGCCTCCAAACTCGAAGGCATGGCCCGCTGGCGCGAAGGGTTGTTTGCTTTCATGTTGCAGAATGCCAACGGCAACCTGAGATTCTTCAATCTGCCGCTGAACCGGGTGATTGAATTGGGTACTCAGGTAGAGATGTAAGCCTCGCTAAAAAGCCCCCGTTGCCGGTTCGGTAGCGGGGGCTTTTTTGTGTCCACAAAGATCAAAAGATCGCAGCCTTCGGCAGCTCCTACAGGGTGTACGCGTTCCTGCGTAGGAGCTGCCGAAGGCTGCGATCTTGGCGACTGATAACCGTCTCCCATCTCGAGCCCTTGTAGGCGTACATAAAAAAGCCCCCGCAACCTTGAGGCTGCGGGGGCTCTTTGTGACGCGTGGTTCAGATCACTCTTGAGCGGCGGTATCCGGCGTCGCTGCTTCCTTGGCCTGACGCTTGACGATGATGTCCACCAGCCGCTGTGCCAGCGCCGGGTAGTTCTCGTCGAAGTGGTGGCCGCCAGGGAGTTTGATGGCTTCGCCCACGGCGGTTTTGTCGGTGCAGCCGCTTTCGTCGACTTCTTCTTCGCCGTAGATGCACACCACTTTATCGGCGGGCAGTTTGGCCATTTCCGGGCCGGTGGCGGCTTCTTTGCCGGCGTTGCCGAGCCAGCCTTCGACTTCGATTTCGAAGCTGCCGGTGCGGGCGAAGGCCAACAGGATGATGGCATCGACCCGTTGCTGTTCCGATTCCGCCAAGCGGTTGTAGATCGCCGGCAGGACGTCAGCGCCGAACGAGTAACCAGTCAGGATGAAGCGCTTGGTGCCCCATTTCTGGCGGTAGTGCTGCATCAGTTCGGCCAGGTCCAGGGCGCTTTGCTCCGGGCTCTTGTGCTGCCAGTAGTAGCGCAGGGTGTCGATGCCGACCACCGGGTAGCCGATCTTGGCCATCTCGCCCGCCACATCGCGGTCCAGGTCGCGCCAGCCGCCGTCACCGGACAGGAACAGGGTCACGGTGTCCTTGGCTTGACCGGCCGGGACTTCGACCACTGGAATCTGCAGGCCGCCAGCGGCTTTGTCACCACCGACGAGGATCTTGCGCAGTTCGTTGTTCAGCACTTGCGGCAGGTTGATGTCGTAGTCGCTGATGCTAGTTTCGGCGTTGGGTTGATCACGCACGAAGCCGGCGCTGGTGTCGTCCGGGTTGTCATTCCAGGCCACCAGCCAATGACCGTGGGCGGCGCTTTTCGGCAACAGGTGAGTGCAACCGGGTTTTTCCAGGGCCAGGTCCACCGACACGGCCTGGGCTTTGTCGTCCTTCTGCTCGGACAACCAGCGCCACGCCAGCACTGCGCCAGGGCCGATGCCGCTGACCAGGGTCGCCGGGCCTTTCAGCTCGCGCAGGCCCGATTGCAGGGCACGGCTTTGCAGCAGGCAGTCTTTGGGCAGGATCACCTGGACGATCTGCGCCGAAGCGCTGCGGCTCAGGGTTTTGAGTTGCTGGTCACTGAGTTTCTGTTCGTCGGTGACCGCCACCAGCACTTGAGCCTTGGGCTTGGTGCCAGGAATCACACGGGTCATGGCCGCGCCATCGGCGGGCGTCAGCAGTTCGAGGGTCGGTTCTGGTGCCGGGCGTTTGAGGTACCAGTAACCGCCACCGACAATCAGGGCCAGCACTACCAGAGTGGCCAGTACGTACCGCAGGGAGCGTTGAATCATCAGCGTTTCACCAATCCAGTCAAGCCGCCCGCAATCAGGGCAGCAGTATCGGCCAGGGCAACCAGCGGATCGAGTCCGGCGGGCACGGCCATATAACGGGGTTCCCAGTCAGGCTGGAACTTGTCTTTGAAGCGGCGCAAGCCTTGGAAGTTGTAGAGCTGCTCACCACGGCGGAAAACCATCGAGCCCAGACGCTGGGTCAGTGGGGCGCCTCGACGGGGTTGCAGACCCGACAGCGGCACCATGCCCAGGCTGAAACGCGCGTATCCATGATTTTTATAATGTTGAATCAGGCCGACCATCATGAATTCCATGGTCAGCTTGGGAGCGTCCGGGTGCGCGCGCATCAGGTCGAGACTGGCCAAATCATGGCTGTAAGTCTCGAGCAAGTTGGCAAACGCCACCGGGCGTCCTTCGAAACGAATCACCGCCACGCGGAAATGCTTGAGGTAGTCATCGCTGAAACGGCCGAGGGAGAAGCCTTTCTCGCGCACGTTCTTGCCGGTCAGCCACGCATCGGAAATCACCTTGAGCTCATCCATCGGCGCTTGCCCTGGCTCGTGGATCTCCAGTGACAAGCCGTCACGGGTGCCGCGGTTCCAGGTGTAGCGCAGGTCTTTCATCTCTTTGCCCTTGGCTTCGAGATCAAAGCGATGCAGATCGACCCGGGCTTCTTCGCCGAGCTTGATCGCCGTCAGGCCGATGTCCATGTAGTACGGCAGGTTCTCGGCGCGTACTTGATAGAAAACCGGGCGGGCGTGGTGGATGTCGCAGAGGTCGCGGAACTGCCAGATCATTTCCGCCCGTTGCTGGGTCGGGCCGATCGGGTCGTACAACGCCACCAGGCTGCGCCCACGACGGGCGTACATCAGGAACGCCTCGTCGTTGGGGTGGAACAGCAACGCCTTGTCACCGGTCAACGCGAGGCCGCCGTCGGGTTGCGACGAGGCCATCAGGATCTTTACCGCGCGATCCAGTTCGTCGGGCGTTGGCAGGTGAATGATCGGGCGGGCGGTGCGCAGCAGCCAGGTCAGGGACACCACGACCAGCAGGACGGCGGCACCCAGCAGCGAACGCAAGCCACGGGGCGCGTCGGCGTCGAGGGTGAACTGCCACCAGAGTTGATGGCTGTAGGGAACGTCCTGATAGGCAAACAGCAGCAGCCAGATTGACGCGCCGAGTACGCACAGGCTCGCGACCAGGTACAGCGGCGAAAACGGCAGTTCGGTCAGGCGACTGGCGCGATAGAACGAACGCCGGAATACCCCGAGCAGGCTCGCGGTCAGGGTCATGAGGCAGGCTTCTTCCCAGTCGAAACCCTTGAGCAACGACAGGACCGCGCCCACCAGCAACAGAATGGTGGTCAGCATCCACGCCGCCGACAGTCGGCGACGCAGGCCCTGGGCCAGCAACAGGCAGAGCACGCCGACCAGGCTTGCGCCGAAGTGCGAAGCGTCCACCAGCCGATGGGGGATCAGAAAACCGATGTGTTCCAGGCGCGTGTCGATCTCCGGGGTCGCGCCTGAGAACAACAGCACCACGCCGGACATGAACACCAGCAACGCCAGGATCGGCGCCGCCAGACCCGAAGCCGCGCGCAGCGACTGACGGGACTGGAACAGCCGCTGGCCTTCGTTGATCAGCAGGAACACGCAGGCCACCAGCAATGGCAGCACCACATAGATCAATCGATAGAGCAGCAGGGCGGCGGCCAATGGCGCGGCACCGAGTGTATCGGCAAACGCGGCCAGCAGAATCGCTTCGAAGACCCCGACACCGCCCGGCACATGGCTGAGCACGCCGGCGGCCAGGGCCAGCAGGTAGATCAGCAGGAAAGCGCCAAAGGGCGGGGCTTCCGGCAGCAACAGATACAGCACGGTCGCGGCAGCGGCCACGTCCAGAGCGGTGATCACCAGTTGCAGAAAGGTCAGGCGCCGGCCCGGCAGACGCAGTGTGCGGCGCCCGGCCTTGACCAGCAGATTATCCGGGTAAGGCTGTTCCGGCAGGCGACGGCGATAGATGCCGATGGCCAGCACACTCGTGAGCACCAGTACCGCAGCGGCGATCACGCCCAGCAAGGTCTCTGAGAGGCCGAGGGCGGCAGAGGCGGCAGGCAGGTTGCTCAGGGTCGCCAGGGCGGCCAGAGGAGGCAGGGCGCAGCCGAGCGAGAGGCTGGCGAACAGCGTCATGTGCGCAACGTCGGAAGCCCCGAGGCCATGACGTGCATATAGACGATAGCGAACCGAGCCACCCGACAGCATCGACAGACCGATGGCATTGCCGATTGCGAATGCGGTGAAGCCGCCGAGGGCCAGCGTGCGTGGCGCTAATGTCACGCCGGCATAACGGCTGGCCGACCATTCATAGCCCAGCAAAATAATGAAGCCAACGACGGTCGCGCCCAGCGCGCCGATCAATGCCGGTTTCGGGACGTCCAGAATCGAGTCGTGGAGCGCATACAGATCGAGTTCGCTTAATAGATGGCGACAGGCAATCAGCGCGATAGCGAACAACAGCAAAGTGACCGCAAGACCAATGGACTGACGGTATTTGCTGACCAGATCAAGCAGGCGCAAACGCTCGGCCTTGATAGGTTGTGTCGCTGTGACGGTGTCTTGTGGATCAGACGAGTTGGCGCGCATCAATCACCTCTTGGATTGTGCGCGACAGGATGGAGGTATCGAGCCAAGTTACCAATCCCTGTAGAAAAAAATAATCACAAATATTAACGCCTCTCACCGGTATCCGGCGATGGCACGTCATCGGTCGTAGAGGGCCTGCCTGGGGAATCAGCATAGTCTGATCTCAAGGCATCGGTAGGTCCCGAACGGTTCACTACACTGTGACAGATCATTGTTGCGAAAGGACTTTTTCAACAGATACAAAAAAGGCCACTCTTTCGAGCAGCCTTTTTTGATGTTTGGTTGCGGGAGCCGGATTTGAACCGACGACCTTCGGGTTATGAGCCCGACGAGCTACCAGACTGCTCCATCCCGCGTCTGTGTGGCGGCATTCTATAGAGATACGCTTGGGTGTCAACCGTTAATCCCGAGATAGGTCAAATAAGCGTGAATTAGCGTCGAACGGTGGCGGGGGAGCGGTAAGTTTCGGAATCAGAACGATTTCTCATTTCTGCTTCGGTGCGCGCATGAGTGCTATGGAACGACAAAATAGACGCGCACAAAAAAGGCCACTCTTTCGAGTAGCCTTTTTTGATGTTTGGTTGCGGGAGCCGGATTTGAACCGACGACCTTCGGGTTATGAGCCCGACGAGCTACCAGACTGCTCCATCCCGCGTCTGTGTGTCGGCATTCTACAGAGGAACGCCGGGGTGTCAACCTTCAATGTGGAAAAAATCTGTTCCTGTTCAATCGCTTAGCAGTAAATGCGCCAGGCTGGATGGGCTGAAAGGCAGGTGTGGCAAGGCTTTCAGCTCTATCGATGGGTGCTTTTCGATTGAGAAAATAAATTCAGCGCGCCTTTTCCTAAGCCCTATAAAGAAGATTCAGAGTACTGGTGCTATATACAGGTGTCAGTGAGATACTGCCGATCCGGCTCGTCATTACGTCTTTTCTTTGCCATGAACACTGCTTTTATATGACTCAGCGCAAAATCATCCACGTCGATTGTGACTGTTTCTACGCCGCCATCGAGATGCGTGATGACCCGCGCCTGGCCGGCAAGCCATTGGCGGTGGGCGGGTCGGCGGACCGGCGCGGGGTGATTGCCACCTGCAATTACGAAGCGCGGGCCTATGGTGTGCGTTCGGCGATGTCTTCCGGGCATGCGTTGAATCTGTGCCCGGACCTGACCATCGTCAAACCTAGAATGGATGCCTATAGAGAAGCGTCGAAGGAAATTCAGACGATCTTCAGCGATTACACCGACCTGATCGAACCGCTTTCCCTCGACGAGGCTTACCTGGACGTGTCGGACAGTGCGCATTTTGGCGGCAGCGCCACGCGAATTGCCCAGGACATCCGGCGTCGGGTCTCCAATCAATTGCATATCACGGTCTCGGCAGGTGTCGCGCCGAACAAGTTCCTCGCCAAGATCGCCTCCGACTGGAAGAAGCCCAACGGCTTGTTCGTCATCACGCCGGATCAGGTCGAGGACTTTGTCAGTGGTTTACCGGTGAGCAAACTGCACGGTGTCGGCAAGGTGACTGCCGACAAGCTCGGGAAGCTCGGCATTGTTGATTGCGCGCATTTGCGGGAGTGGAACAAGTTGGCGCTGGTGCGCGAATTCGGCAGTTTCGGCGAGCGACTCTGGAGCCTGGCCCGTGGGATCGATGAGCGGCTGGTGCATAACGACAACCGTCGGCAATCCATCAGTGTCGAAAACACTTACGACGTGGACTTGCCGGATCTGGTGAGTTGCCTGGATAAACTGCCCGAATTGCTCGAAACCCTGGCCGGGCGCATGGCGCGAATCGACAGCAGCTATCGACCGGGTAAACCGTTCGTCAAAGTGAAATTCCATGACTTCACCCAAACCACGCTGGAGCAGGCCGGGGCAGGGCGGGATCTGGGGAGTTATCAGTTGTTGCTGACCCAGGCGTTCAATCGCGGCGGCAAACCGGTGCGGTTGTTGGGGATCGGGGTGAGGCTGGAGGATTTGCGCGGCGGGTTTGAGCAGATGGAGTTGTTTGAGCGCTGAAGGTTGAAAAGCAAAAGATCGCAGCCTTCGGCAGCTCCTACAGGATGTACGTCGATCCCTTGTAGGAGCTGCCGAAGGCTGCGATCTTTTAACGCCGATTAATTCGGATTTGGATCCGCCACCAATCGTCCCGCATCCTTGGTCAATGACTTGAGGAATTCGGTCTGCAACTCAGGATCGTTGCGCGTCAGTTCGATCAGGCTCTGCTCCAGCTCACTGGCTTCTTCTTCCAGGCCCAATTCCGACAGCCGTTTGACCCGGTGGACCCACTGGCTCACTTCGTCGTCTTCAAGGTCGTCGTAAATCAACCCGTGGGCTTCGAGCAGTTTGCCGCGCAAGCCACTGCTGACCGCCAGGGACGAGTCGGTGTGCACGTCGTCCTGGGCATCTTCAACAGTAATCAGCAGTCGGCTCAGATGATTGATGTCATGTTCAGCGAACGGACTGTCCAGCAGGTTCAGGCGCAGCACGCCGTTTTTGTCGGTGCTCAGCTCGAACGTTTCCTTGCCGGCCTTGACCTGCACCGGGCGCTCGCTCCACGGCAGGCTTGAATATTCCGTGCGTTTGTCATGCTGGACTTCGTCGATGCCGGCCAGGTTTTGCTGCGCGCGACCGTGGGACTGCACGTTCATGAACGGGTTGATCCCGGCGAAACCGTAGCTCAGCCAATCCTTGGTCACACTGTCCGGCAGATTGCCAAGCGCAAACACGTTGACCACGTTCGCGCCAACGCCGGCCACGATGGCCACCATGCCCAGCGGGATCTCGTAGATCTCCCGCCAGGGTTGGTAAGGCGTGTAGCGATCGTAACGACGTGTAACCTCGAACTCGGTGACTTCGAAGGTCTTTTGCTCGTGGATTTTCACGCGGCGTTGCGGCAGCTCAAGCACCTTGGGCTCACCGACATCGATCTGCAGGCTGTGATCGAGCAATTTGCGCTCGACCCGTTCCTCGTGCTCGCTGCGTTGCGACATGTGATTGGCACAGCCGCTGACCAGCAGGGTGCCGCACAGTGCGGCACCGCCGAGGCCTAAGGTGTTTCGCTTGAACATGACTTCTCTATCTGGTGTCAGCGGCGGATACGGGCCTGGAGGAAGGACAGCACGTCAGCGACCGGCAGCGCTTGCGCCTCGGCCTCGGTACGGCTCTTGTATTCCAGGTTGCCTTCGGCGAGGCCACGGTCACTGACCACGATCCGGTGAGGAATACCGATCAGCTCCATGTCCGCGAACTTGATGCCCGGGCTGGTTTTCTTGTCGCGGTCGTCCAGCAACACTTCGAAACCGGCCGCCGTCAGTTCTGCGTACAGCTTGTCGGTCGCTTCGCGAACCTGCTCGTTGTCGTAGCGCAATGGCACCAAAGCGATCTGGAAGGGCGCGAGGGTGTCGCTCCAGATGATCCCTTTGTCGTCGTTGTTCTGCTCGATGGCCGCCGCCACCACGCGGGACACGCCAATACCGTAGCAACCCATTTCCAGGGTCACTGGCTTGCCGTTCTCGCCCAGCACTTCGCACTTCATCGCTTTGCTGTACTTGTTGCCCAGCTGGAAGATGTGCCCGACTTCGATGCCGCGCTTGATTTCCAGGGTGCCCTTGCCGTCCGGGCTTGGGTCGCCGGCGGCGACATTACGCAGGTCGGCCACGGTCGGAACCGGCAGGTCACGTTCCCAGTTCACGCCGAAGTAGTGCTTGTCGTCGATGTTGGCGCCGATACCGAAGTCGCTCATCAATTCGACCGAACGGTCGATGATGATCGGCAGCGGCAGGTTCAGCGGGCCGAGGGAACCGGCGCCGGCGCCAATGGCGTCGCGCAGTTCGGATTCGGACGCCATGACCAGTGGGCTGGCAACGCCTGGCTGGATGGCAGCCTTGATTTCGTTCAGTTCGTGGTCGCCACGGATGATCAGGGCAATCAGCTTGCCCGCTTCTTCAGCGTGAACCACGAGGGTCTTGATGGTTTTTTCGATCGGCAGGCCAAAGCCTTCGACCAGTTGCGCGATGGTCTTGGCGTTTGGGGTGTCGACCAGGCGCAGCTCTTCGGCAGGCGCGGCGCGGGAGGTTTCGCGCGGCACGGCTTCGGCTTTCTCGATGTTCGCGGCGTAGTCGGAGCCGTTGCTGAACACGATATCGTCTTCGCCGGATTCGGCCAGTACGTGGAACTCGTGGGAGCCGGCACCGCCGATCGAGCCGTTATCGGCCTCGACAGGGCGGAATTTCAGGCCCAGACGGGTGAACACGTTGCAGTACGCTTGGTGCATGCGATCGTAAGTGATCTGCAGCGATGGCTGGTCGGCGTGGAAGGAATAGGCGTCCTTCATGATGAATTCGCGACCGCGCATCAGACCGAAGCGTGGGCGGATTTCATCACGGAATTTGGTCTGGATCTGGTACAGGTTGATGGGCAGCTGTTTATAGCTGCTCAACTCGTTGCGCATCAGGTCGGTGATCACTTCTTCGTGAGTCGGGCCGGCGCAGAAATCGCGACCGTGACGATCCTTGAAGCGCAGCAGCTCAGGGCCGTACTCTTCCCAGCGCCCGGATTCCTGCCACAGCTCAGCCGGTTGAGTGCTCGGCATCAACACTTCAAGCGAGCCGGCGGCGTTCATTTCTTCGCGAACGACGGCTTCGACCTTGCGCATCACTCGCAAGCCCATCGGCAGCCAGGTGTACAGGCCCGAGGCGAGTTTGCGGATCATGCCGGCGCGCAGCATCAGCTGGTGGCTGATCACGACCGCGTCGGAAGGCGTTTCTTTCTGTGTGGCGAGCAAAAATTGACTGGTGCGCATGGTTGGCCGTTGTCGGTTGCTGATGACGAGAAATGACGGAGCATTGTACGGGCGAGTTTTGCTGACGTACAGAAGTGCGGCCGGCGGTGAGGCTGCAAGGGCGGATTTCTCCAGCCCTTAGGGATGTTTCCTACGACTCTTCCACAACCGGCGTCTGCACCGGTTCAGGCTTGGGTTTCGGGCCCGCGCGGCGGCTCTCCTGGAACCAGTGCAAGGCGATCAGCAGCAGCGTCGGAACGCCAAGCAGCGCGGTGATCAGGAAGAAATTGTGGTAGCCGTATTTCTCCACCATGACCCCTGAATAGCCGCCGATCAGGCGTGGCAGCAAGAGCATGATCGAACTCAGCAGCGCGTATTGGGTGGCGGAAAACTTGAGGTTGGTCAGGCTCGACAGGTAGGCCACGAACGCCGAGGTCGCCATGCCCGAGCTGAAGTTGTCCAGCGAGATGGTGACGATCAGCATCTGCAGGTTGGCGCCCATGTCGGCGAGCATCAGGAACAGCAGGTTGGTGCCAGCCGAAGCCACGCCGCCGATGAACAGGATCGGCAGAATGCCGAAACGCACGATCAACAGGCCGCCCATGCCGGCGCCGACCAGGGTCATGATCAGGCCGAAAATCTTGCTGACGCTGGCGATCTGATCCTTGGTAAAGCCCTGGTCGATGTAAAACACGTTGGCCATGACGCCCATGACCGTATCGGACATTCGATAAGTGGCAATCAGCCCGAGCAGCAGAAAGGCTTGCCAGCGGTAGCGCAGGATAAAGTCGTTGACCGGTGTGAGCACCGGCGCCAGGCCTCGGCGGCCCATGGTTGAGAGACACATGGCGGTGAGGAGGATGTAGAGGATCGCGCGCAGGAAGGCGCGGTCTTCGAGCAGCAGGTCGAGCAGGCTCACGCCGCCGAACAGTACGCTGGCAAAGTCAGTGTTATAGAGCTGGGTGAACATGGCCGGTACGGACACCAGCAACACGATCAGCACAAACACCGACATCAGTTGGTGCGCAAAACTGTAGCGCCCGGCCTGAAGCTGGGTGCGCAGCGGCACGGGCGGCTCGCGCATGAACAGGGTGGTGAGCAGGGCGGGGATCATCAAGGCGCCGAACAGCACGTAGGTGCCGGTCCAGGCCGAGTGCTGGTAGTTGAAACCGGTGGAGCCGAAGCCTTCGGCGAAGAACAGGGCGCCGGCGGTAGCCAGCAATGCCGCGATCCGATAACCGGACATATAGCTGGCGGCCAGCGCAGCCTGGCGACTGTCTTCAGCGATTTCCAGGCGATAGGCGTCTACTGCGATGTCTTGGGTCGCCGAGGCGAACGCGACGATCACGGCAATGGCGATCAACCAGGACAGGTGCTTTTGCGGATCGCAGAAGCCCATGCCGATCAGTCCCAGGATCACCAGCGATTGGGCCAGTACCAGCCAGGAGCGGCGGCGGCCGAGTTTGCCGAGTAATGGCAGGCGCCATTGGTCCAGCAGTGGGGACCACACCCATTTAAAGGCGTAGGCCAAACCGATCAGGCTTGCATAGCCAATGGTCTCGCGGGCCACACCGGCCTCACGCAACCAGACCGACAGCGTCGAAAACACCAGCATGTAGGGCAAGCCGGCGGCGAAACCAAGCAGCAACAGCACGAGTGTTGAAGGGCTGGCATAGGCGGCGAGCGCGGCGCGCCAGGTTTTACGGGGCATGGGCTGAAGTCTGCCTCAAGATTACGGAAACAAAGCGCGCACTCTAACCGCTGTGCTCTACCGGGCGCCAGCCATGACGCTGAATATCAACACGATTGTTCAGGATACTGATCCCCTCGGTGCGTAAACGGGCCCGTTGTTCATCCCCCGAAGGGCTGCCCACCGGCAGGCTGATGCGACCACCGGCGGCCAGCACTCGATGCCAGGGCAACTTGGTATCACCGGGTAGCTGGCTCAGTGTGCGCCCGACCCAGCGAGCGGCCCGCCCCAGTCCCGCCAGCTCGGCCAGTTGCCCGTAACTCACGACTTTGCCCTCGGGCACTTGCGCCAGTGTCAGGTAGAGGGCCGTGCGTCGGATTTGCGCCGGGCTTTCGGTTTCGGTGGTCGCGTCTGTCACGTCCGCAGTTCCTGAAGAAATGGGGTTTGTTTCCCGTAGATTAAGTCCTGAAATCGTTATTGAGAAATGAACTCAATAGAAATAGTTGGGTCAGTCCTTGTTAGCGCCTTATTCCTACGGATAATGCCGACTTTTTTTCGCAAACCAGAGCCTTCGATTTGCTTATGTTGTCCAGAACCTTGCTGTGCCTCGCTGTCTTCAGTGCTTCCACGCCTTTGCTCGCCGACACTGTCTGGTTGAAGAACGGTGACAAATTGAGCGGCAAGATCACCGTGTTTGATGGTGGCAAACTGTTGATTCAAACCGAATACGCGGGCGCCGTTCCGATTGACTGGAAACAGGTCAAAACCTTGGAAAGCGACCAGGAATTGCTGGTCAAGCAGGACGCTTACAACGGCGAGAAAGCCAAGTCATTAAAGGCTGCTGAAGACGGCAAGGTGACTCTGGCCAATGGCGAGGCACCGAAAACCGTCGAGTTGGCGAGTATCCAGCAAATCCTCAAACCCAAGCCGATCGTCGAGGATCTGGTGTGGAAGGGGAGTGTCGACATGGCGCTGGATTATCAGCGCGCCGAGAAAGACACCGATGACTATGACGTCGGCTTCAAGACCTCGGCTCGTCATGGTCGCTGGCGGCATACCGCCGAGGGCGAGTACAACCGTGAATTCCAGAATGAGGTGGTCACCACTGACAACTGGCGCGCCGAGTACTCCCTGGACCGATTCCTGACGGAGAACTGGTTCTGGCAGGGACGCTTGAACTACAAGCGCGACAAGGTCGAAGAGCTGTCCCGTCAGCGCGTGGTCGGTACCGGTCCCGGGTATCAGTTCTGGGATAACGAACTGGGCGCTTTCTCGCTGGGATCGCTGCTTAACCGCACGGACTATGAGTACAGCGATGGCGGCAAGGATAACTTCTATTCCGTCGCCATGAAGTGGGACTACAACCGTTACCTGATTGGCAAGAAGGTCGAGTTCTTCACCAATGGCGAAGTGGGCAAGCCGTTGTCCGGTGTGGCCGATTATGCGCTCGATGCGGAAATGGGCTTGCGCTACAAGGTGACCGACTGGGCTTCGCTTAACCTGAAGGCTGAGCGGGACATCATTAGCGGGACCAATGATGCGGATTTGAACAAGACGCGCTATACGGCTGGGTTTGGTGTGGCTTGGTAATAAGGTAGAAGATCAAAAGCCGAGGTCAAAAGATCGCAGCCTTCGGCAGCTCCTACGGGACAATCCATCCCGCGTAGGAGCTGCCGAAGGCTGCGATCTTTTTTGCGCCCTAAAAATAGACAGGCACAAAAAAGCCCCGCTTTTGAGGGCGGGGCTTTTTACTAAAGCAAGTACAAGTTAGATAACTTGAACTTCTTCAGCTTGCATGCCTTTCTGACCGCGGGTAGCGATGAAAGAAACCTGTTGGCCTTCTTTCAGGCTTTTGAAGCCGTCGGATTGGATAGCTTTGAAGTGAACGAACAGGTCGTCACCGGATTGTGGAGTGATGAAGCCGAAGCCTTTTTCATCGTTGAACCACTTAACGGTACCAGTTTGGCGATTAGACATGGTGTAACTCCTTGAACAAAGATAACTGCGACGCAGGAAGAACCCTGGCCGAGACTGAGTGCAAAGAGCAGGAAAAATTCTTGTAGATGGTTGGATCGAAATTCAACATATCGTGTAGAGATTCTCAGTGACACAAGCAGCACAGTGGCGCCACCTTAACCCTTTTTCCGGGACGTGCCAATGCTTCCTGCGAAGGTTTCTCTGTTTTCGTGACTGACGGTGCATCGAATTGCCGCCAAGGGCCAGGAAACAGGAGGGATTGCCGAGAATTTTGTCCCGGACTTTGAACGCGGGGCGCGCCCTAGTAAGATGCCGGACAGAATTTTTCCACCTCGCTATTCAGGACACCCGCCATGAGCATCAAATCGGACAAGTGGATTCGCCGCATGGCGCAAGAGCACGGCATGATCGAACCGTTCGTCGAGCGCCAGATGCGCGGCGAAGGTGCCGAGCGACTGATTTCCTACGGTGTGTCGAGCTACGGCTACGACGTGCGCTGTGCCGGTGAATTCAAGGTGTTCACCAACATCAACTCGGCAATCGTCGACCCGAAGAACTTTGATGAGAAGAGCTTCGTCGATGTCACCAGCGACGTCTGCATCATTCCGCCGAACTCCTTCGCCCTGGCGCGCACCGTGGAATTCTTCCGCATTCCGCGCAACGTGCTGACGATCTGCCTGGGTAAAAGCACCTACGCGCGCTGCGGCATTATCGTCAACGTCACGCCGCTTGAGCCGGAATGGGAAGGCCACGTGACCCTGGAATTCTCCAACACCACCACATTGCCGGCGAAGATCTACGCCAATGAAGGCGTCGCACAGATGCTGTTCTTCGAATCCGACGAAGAGTGCGAAGTCTCCTACAAGGACCGTGGCGGCAAGTATCAGGGCCAGCGTGGCGTCACCTTGCCGCGCACCTGATCCGTTCATCTGAGCGATCGCGGGAATTCTTCGGCGGGTAGACACTCTATTGGGTGTACTGCCCGGTTCGCGTAAAGCCAACCGGGCCATTGCTCAGGAGTGCTTTATGAAGATCGATCCCCGAATAAGTGCCGAACTGGCCAGGCTTGAGCCCAATCAGATTGGCGTTTTGGCCTGGTCCTTGTTGGCACATCCGCCAATCAACATGGCAGGGGGCATCCCCGGCCAGCCCGATCCCGATACCCCCAACGAACAACCCACCGAGCCCGGTGAGCCTACTCTGCCGGACGAGCCGCCTCCCGCACCGGTTGCCTGATGCGGCATCCTTTGCTTGGCGCGTGACGGGTGATCCTGTAGGAGCGAAGCTTGCTCGCGAAGGCGGCGCGCCAGTCGACATCACAGTTGACTGATACACCGCCTTCGCGAGCAAGCTTCGCTCCTACAAGGGCAACGTCAGCTGACGGGCCATATTTCGTTGTCGCCGATGACGAAAATCCTACAGCCTTCATCCCGCCCGACCTGATACCCGCCGGTAAACGCGCCGAACGCGGGCAATAGACTCATGTGCTCCCCGAGCCTGAAACACGCCAGCCGCAAGCTTTGGCGCCCTTTGCCATTGAGCCGATAGACCGGATGCACGTGCCCCGCGAGTACGTGCCGGTCGGGGTGAGGATCAGGCTCATGCTGCAGCGCAAACGGTCCCAGCAATAAAGGCTCCGGGACCACTCGAATGTTCAGCGACAAGGGTGGATCGCCCGCGCGTTTGTCGTGGTTGCCGCGAATCAGCGTCATCGGCAGATTGTCATGGCGGTCTCGCCACTCGGCCAATGCCTTCAAGGTAGCCGCCGCATGTGAGCCCGGACCGTGCAGAAAATCACCGAGGAAGATCAACTGACGACAGGGCAGGGCGGCCAGCAAGTCATCCAGTACGGCGATGTTTTGCGCGGTGGTGCCCCGTGGTACGGGTTGGCCAAGGCTGCGATAAGCCGCTGCCTTGCCGAAATGCACATCAGCGATCAACAGCGCTTGCTGTGCCGGCCAATACAACGCTTTCTCGGGTAACAACCAGAGTTCTTCACCTGCAAGGCGCACGGGATAAGGTGTGCCCATCAGGCTTTCCCAGATTCGGCGGTTTTTTCCAGATCACCGACCATGCGCCTGATTCGATCCGCGAGTTTTTCCGAACTCATGCTCTCGCGCATTCGCTCCACCAGCAGCGGAAACCCCAATGGCGTCGGACGTTTGATCTGATGCAGGTCGAATTTCAAACGATTGATGTGGGCCAAGGTCTGCTCCAGCCGCTGTATATCCAATTCTTCCCGTAGGACTTCTTCCCCGGCCTGGGCGAGTAACAGGTTGTCGGCGTCGTACTGCTTGAACACTTCGAAAAACAAACCGCTGGAAGCCTGAACCTGCCGAGTGCTCTTGGGCGCACCGGGATAGCCGGCGAACACCAGCCCGG
The DNA here is from genome assembly GCF_037049705.1 of Janthinobacterium sp. LPB2021202312-11-4. Lineage (NCBI taxonomy): Bacteria > Pseudomonadati > Pseudomonadota > Betaproteobacteria > Burkholderiales > Oxalobacteraceae > Janthinobacterium > Janthinobacterium sp. LPB2021202312-11-4. Next base: position 138,446 of record NZ_JBAGKV010000006.1, read on the forward strand.
CAATTCGCGCAATTTCCCGAAAGCGCCGCAACGCCAGTTCTCCGGCATTCAGGCTGGCGAGCACATCGGCCAGCAGATGTTCGGGGCTGAACAGTTCGGGGTTCAGATGGGCGGACCAATCGATGTACGTTGCGCTGAGCAATTCCAGGCCGTAATCGTTCACCGCGATGGAAAACGTTACGGCCTGCCGTTGACTGACGCGCCAGGCCAACAGGCTCGCCAGCCCCAAATGCACCTGGCGCCCGGCGAAGGGGTAGAGGAACAAGTGCCAGCCCTCCCGGGATTTGAGCGCTTCGGCCAACAGACTGTGCTCGGTCGGCAGCCCGGACCACTGTTGTTGCACCGCTAACAATGGGCGCAACGCCTGCATTTCCGGGCCGATGAACGTGCCTTCAGCGGCGGCGCCGAAACGCGCAACCACCGCCCGCGCCAGTTCGTTGGAAAGCGGCATGCGCCCGCCATTCCAGCGTGGCACTGCGGCTTTTTTCGCCGTGCTGCGCTTTACATAAGCCGTCATGTTTTCGACGCGCACCAGTTCCAGCAAGCGCCCGGCGAACAGAAACCCGTCGCCGGGCCTAAGCCGGGCAATAAACCCTTCCTCGACACTGCCCAGTGGCTTGCCACCGCCACCCTTGCTCCAGAATTTCAGCTGAATGCTCGCGTCGCTGACGATGGTGCCGATGCTCATGCGATGTCGGCGTGCCAGTCGCGCATCCGGAACTCGCCAGACGCCCTGTTCATCGGGTTCGACTCGCTGATAATCCGGATACGCCGTCAGTGAAAGTCCGCCATGGCGTACGAAAGCCAACGCCCAGGTCCAATCCTGTGGCGTGAGGTCACGATAAGCCCAGGCACTGCGGACTTCTTCGTACAGCTCATCGGGCCTAAATCCACCCCCCAACGCCATGCTGACCAGATGCTGCACCAGCACATCCAGCGGCTTGTGCGGCGATTCGCGAGGTTCGATACGCCGTTGCGCCACGGCGTCCTGAGCCGCAGCGGCTTCGATCAGTTCCAGGCTGTGGGTCGGCACCAGCGTCACCCGGGAGACGCGCCCCGGCGCATGGCCAGAACGCCCGGCCCGCTGCATCAGCCGCGCCACGCCTTTGGCCGAGCCGATTTGCAGTACGCGTTCCACCGGCAGGAAGTCCACGCCCAAATCCAGGCTGGAGGTGCAGACCACGGCTTTGAGTTGCCCATCCTTGAGGGCGCGCTCGACCCAGTCGCGAGTGTCTCTGGACAATGAGCTGTGATGCAGTGCAATCAGCCCGGCCCAATCCGGCCGCGCCTCCAGCAACGCCTGATACCAGATCTCCGATTGTGCCCGGGTGTTGGTGAACACCAGGCTGCTGGAACTGGAAGTAATCTCGGCCACGACCTGCGGCAACATCTTCAAACCGATGTGCCCGGCCCAGGGGAAGCGCTCGATTGACGGGGGCAGCAGCGTATCGACTTGTAGGTCCTTACCGTTTTGACCCTGGACGCTGATGCCGCCGCCCTGTGGGATTAATACCTGCTCGGCGTGGGCCTGATTACCCAACGTCGCGGAAACGCCCCACACGATCAGTTGCGGATGCCAGCGCCGCAAACGGGCGAGGGCCAGTTGCAATTGCACGCCGCGCTTGTTGCCGAGCAATTCGTGCCATTCGTCGACCACCACCATGCGTAAGGTGCTGAGCGCGGTGTGTGCGTCGGCGCGGGCAAGCATCAGGGTCAGGCTTTCGGGCGTGGTGATCAGGGTGGTGGGCAGGCGACGGCTCTGGCGGGCGCGTTCGCTGTTGCTGGTGTCGCCGGTGCGCAGGCCGACACTCCATGGGATCTGTAGATCCGACAGTGGAGCCTCCAGCGCTTTAGCCGTATCCGCCGCGAGGGCGCGCATTGGCGTTATCCACAGCACGGTCAGCGGCTCGGCCAGTGGTTTGCGTTTACGCGGTGTTTCAACCGGCGCGACGCTGGAAGCAAAGCGATTGAGCGCCGCAAACCACACCGCATAGGTTTTACCGGCACCGGTGCTGGCATGCAGTAACCCGGACTCGCCGCGTTTAACCGCCGCCCACACCTGTTTCTGAAAGACGAACGGCTTCCAGCCGCGCACGGTGAACCAGTATTTTGCGTAGTCGGGGGAGGTGCCCATGCCGGCGGTGTGCGCTCTGAAAGTCTTCTTTCAGTGACCGTGCCGACTGGTGAAAGGTTTAATTGCAATACGCGGGCCTGTAGGAGCAAGGCTTGCCCGCGATGGCGATTTCAATAACGCCATCGCGAGCAAGCTTTGCTCCTACAGCGCAATGCAGCGGGTTACTTGAGGTTGCCGCTCAGGAACTGCTTGAGGCGCTCACTTTTCGGGCTGCCCAATACATCCTCTGGTGCGCCTTCTTCCTCGACCAACCCTTGGTGCAGAAACAACACCTGGCTCGAGACTTTGCGCGCAAAGCTCATTTCGTGGGTCACCATGATCATGGTCCGGCCTTCTTCAGCCAAACCCTGGATTACGCGCAGCACTTCACCCACCAGTTCGGGGTCGAGGGCCGAGGTCGGTTCGTCGAACAGCATGACTTCCGGTTCCATCGCCAACGCGCGGGCAATCGCTACCCGTTGCTGCTGGCCACCGGACAGAAACGCCGGGTATTGGTCCGCCACGCGTGCGGCCAGGCCCACTTTGTCGAGATAACGGCGGGCGCGGTCTTCGGCTTCTTGCTTGCTGCAACCCAGCACCCGGCGCGGGGCCATGGTGATGTTTTCCAGGACGGTCATGTGGCTCCACAGGTTGAAATGCTGGAACACCATGGCCAGTCGGGTGCGGATACGCTGCAACTCATCGGGATCGGCCACGTGCATGCCGTGGCGATCCTGGATCATGCGGATGTTCTGGCCGTCCAGGCTCATGGCGCCGTCGTTCGGTTGTTCGAGAAAGTTGATGCAGCGCAGGAAGGTACTTTTACCCGAGCCGCTGGCGCCGATCAGGCTGATGACGTCGCCGGTCTTGGCCTTGAGCGAGACGCCTTTGAGCACCTGGTGATCGCCGTAGCTTTTATGCAGGCCTTCGATGGTCAGTTTGTACATGGGGCATGCATCCTCAAGGCGAAAGTAGGTAGCCGCTGCGATAGGCTTCGGTGCCCGCGACGTGGGCGATCACCATGCCGGCAGTGGCCATGCGCCGCAGCGAACGGGCGTACATCAGCCCGGCGGCGGTGCAATGGATAGGGGTGACGCGATCAAGGATCGGGTCGATGACTTCGGCGATCAGTTGCCCGGCTTGCAGGTATTGCCCGGGCACCGCCGTGAACACCAGCAACCCGCCGACCGGCGTGGCCACTGGTTCCACACCGGCCAGCGGGGTGGCCGGGTAGGGCAGTTCGGGTAAGGACACCGGTTCGCCAGCAATGGCGCCGAAGTGAATCAGGTAATCGATCAACGCCTGGCAATCGGCGCTGGCCAGCGGGTGATACACATCGCCCTGGCCGCGCAATTCGACGGTGACCGAGAAACTGCCCAGCGGAATCTCGACGTGCTCGCCGAAGCGTTCCTTCAACTGCCACCAGAGCAAGGTGAAACATTCATCGAACGACTGACCGCCAGAGTCGGTGGCCAGCAAACTCGCTTCGGCGCCAATGTAACGCGCCAGCGGCTCGACCTGCGGCCAGGCCTCGGGCGTGGTGTACAGGTGCGTGACGGCTTCGAAATCGCAATGCAGGTCCAGCACCATATCCGCGTCACAGGCCAGCCGTTGCAGGGTCAGGCGCTGGGATTGCAGTTGGGTGGCGGCGGTCTGGCGGGCGAGGGCGTTGCGCAGGCTGGTGCGGATCAGTTGCAGGTTGTACTGCGGATCGTCGCCGAGCAGTCCTTCGATCGCGTTGCCGACCTCTTCGCTCAAGTCCACGAACCAGCGGTTGAAGTTCTGTCCGCTCTCCAGTTCGTAGCGGCCAAGCGGTACATCCATCAGTACTTGTTCCAGGCCAATCGGGTTGGCCACCGGGACGAGCACGATTTCGCTGCGCAGGCGGCCGGCCGCTTCCAGCTCCGCCAGACGCTGCTTGAGGTGCCAGGCCACCAGCATGCCGGGCATTTCGTCGGCGTGCAGGGACGACTGGATGTAGACCTTGCCCGCCGTGTTGGCCGGGCCGTAGTGAAAACTGTGGATTTGCCGTGCGGTCCCAGGCAGTGGGGCCAGCAGGTCATGGGTGTGGTGGCGCATTTACGATAAGTCCTAGTGGGTCGGCCCGAGGAAGGCCAGCCATCGGCGTTCGGCGAGGCGGAACAGGCCGACCAGCGCGAAGGTCACGCTCAGGTAGATCAGGGCGGCGATGCCGAACGACTGGAAGGTCAGGAAGGTCGCCGAGTTGGCGTCCCGCGCAACTTTCAGAATGTCGGGGATGGTCGCGGTGAACGCCACGGTGGTCGAGTGCAGCATCAAAATCACTTCGTTGCTGTAGTAAGGCAGCGAGCGACGCAGAGCGGACGGCATGATCACGTAGGCATACAGCTTCCAGCCTGTCAGACCGTAGGCCTTGGCCGCTTCGACTTCACCGTGGTTCATGCTGCGGATCGCCCCGGCGAAAATCTCCGTGGTGTAGGCGCAGGTGTTCAGGGCAAAAGCCAGGATGGTGCAGTTCATCGCATCGCGAAAGAACGCGTCCAGCACCGGTTGCGCGCGGATCGCCGCCAGGCTGTAGATCCCGGTGTAGCAGATCAGCAACTGGATATAGAGCGGCGTGCCACGGAACAGGTAGGTATAGAACTGCACCGGCCAGCGGATGTAGAAGTGCGGCGACACCCGGGCGATGGACAGCGGGATCGACACCAGGAAACCGATGAAGATCGAGGCGCTCAGCAGCCACATGGTCATGGCCAGGCCAGTGATGTGGTAACCGTCGGTATAAAGGAAGGGTTTCCAGTATTCCTGCAAGAGTTCGATCATCGTACGGCCTCCCGGGAGCCGGCGGCGTAGCGGCGTTCAAGCTTGCGCAGGACGAAGTTGGAGGCGCTGGTGATCAGCAAGTAGATCAGCGCTGCCAGGACCAGGAAGTAGAACAACTGATAGGTGCTTTTACCGGCATCCTGCGCAGCCTTGACCAGGTCGGCGAGGCCGATGATCGACACCAGCGCGGTGGCCTTGAGCATCACCATCCAGTTGTTACCGATGCCCGGCAGGGCAAAACGCATCATCTGCGGGAACACCACGATCCAGAAGCGCTGGCCGCGTTTGAGGCCATACGCGGTGGCGGCTTCGACCTGGCCCCGTGGCACGGCGAGGATTGCCCCACGGAAGGTTTCAGTGAAGTACGCGCCGTAAATGAAGCCCAGGGTGATGACCCCGGCGCTGAACGGGTTGATCTCGATGTATTCCCATTCCATGTATTCGGTGAACGTCGTCAGCCAGGTTTGCAGGCTGTAGAAGATCAGCAGCATCAGCACCAGATCCGGCACGCCGCGAATCAGCGTGGTGTAGATCTGTGCGGGCACGCGCACCAGTTTGACTTTGGACAGCTTGGCACTGGCGCCCAGCAAGCCGAGTAAAACGGCCACTAGCAGCGACAACACCGATAATTTGATGGTCATCCAGGTGCCTTCCAACAGCAAAGGACCGAAGCCCTTGAGGCTGAAGGCGGAGAGCCCCAGGTTTTGTAGGAGGTTTTCGAACATAAATCAGCAACCTGATCGAGTAAAAAAAGCGCCCATCGCGAGATGGGCGCCGGGCATTATTTGCCGCTGTACAGATTCAGATCGCCAAAGTGTTTCTTCTGAATGGTGGCGTAGGTGCCATCGTCGTGTAACGCTTTGATACCTTTATCCAGAAGTGCCTTCAGGTCTTTGTTACCTTTCGAGATACCGACAGCCGTTTTGGCTGGCAGCAGCGGAGCATCGATCGGCTTGCTGACTTCGTAATCGGCACCTTGTGGCGACTTCAAAAAGCCCAGTTCGGCTTGCAGCATGTCCTGAATCGAAGCATCCAGACGACCGGAAGTCAGGTCAGCATAGACCTGGTCCTGGTTGGCGTAGGCCTGGGTTTTCACGCCAGCCTTGTCCAGCACGGCTTTGGCGTAGGCTTCCTGGATGGTGCCTTGCTCGTAACCGACGGTTTTACCCTTCAGCGAAGCGGTGTCTTCGGTGATGCCGGCGCCTTTCTTGAACACGAAGGACGTCGGGCCGGAGAACAGCTCGCTGGAGAAGTCGATGACTTTTTCGCGGGCTTCGGTGACGGTCATCGAAGAGATCACACCGTCGAATTTATTGGCCTTGAGGCCCGGAATCATGCCGTCGAAATCGCTTTCGACCCATTTGCACTTGACCTTCAGCTCGGCGCAGATCGCATTACCCAGATCGATATCGAAGCCCACCAGGCTACCGTCGGCCGCTTTGGATTCGAAAGGCGCGTAGGAAGGGTCAACGCCAAAACGCAGCTCTTTGTATTCCTTGGCCAGCGCGGAGCCAGCAGCCATGCACAACGCCAGTGCAGAAAGGGTCAGCAATGCTTTTTTCATTATTCAATCCCTAAGAACCAATATGAGCGCTTGTGGCGCAGAATTATTGTTACTGGAAAGCGTAAGACCTATTAAAAGTAGCAATTTCCGAACCAGAGTCCCGAACAAGTGTTTTAAAAGGTGATTGAAGACAGCGATGGGGCGGATTTGTGCACGAAAACGGGCGCCAAAGAATGGCTGCACCAAGATGGTTCAGGTTGACACAAAAAACCTGTGGGAGCGGGCTTGCTCGCGAATGCGGCGTGTCAGGCGAAATACTGTTACCTGACACACCGCTTTCGCGAGCAAGCCCGCTCCCACAGTTTTGAATGTATTTAAGTCAGCAGGTCTTGCAGGGTGGCCAGGCTATCGGCTTCCTCGACAGACTTGTCCCGCCGCCAGCGCAGCATCCTTGGAAACCGCACTGCAATCCCGCTTTTGTGCCGCCGCGACAATGCGATCCCCTCAAACCCCAGCTCGAACACCAGGCTCGGCTTCACACTGCTCACCGGCCCGAACTTTTCCACGGTGGTTTTGCGCACGATGCCGTCTACCTGGCGCATTTCCTCATCGGTCAGCCCCGAGTAAGCCTTGGCAAACGGCACCAGATTTCGTTCGCTGGCGTCCGGCGGTCCGTCCCACACGGCGAAGGTGTAATCGCTGTAGAGACTGGCCCGACGACCGTGGCCGCGCTGAGCATAGATCAACACGGCATCGACGCTGAATGGCTCGACTTTCCACTTCCACCACACGCCCATGTCTTTGGTCCGGCCCACGCCATACAGCGCATCCCGGGCCTTGAGCATCATGCCTTCGACGCCGAGCTGGCGTGACGCTTCCCGTTGCCGGGCGAGGTCGAACCAGTCGTCACCGGTGAGCAGCGGCGAAGCCATCAGCACCGGGTTGTTACAGGTGGCGACGACTTGCTCCAATTGAGTGCGACGGTTGGCCTGAGTCTGGTTGCGCCAGTCTTCGCCCTGCCATTCCAGCAGGTCGTAGGCGAGGAGCACCACCGGCACGTCATCGAGGATTTTCTTGCCCAGGGTCTTGCGGCCGATGCGCTGTTGCAGCAGGGCGAAGGGCTGCACGGCGGGGGGCTGCGACGATTGCGGGTTGAAGGCGTCCTCGGTGGTCGGGTGGGTCGATTTCCATGCGACGATTTCGCCGTCAATCACGGTGCCGTCCGGCAAGCCGCTGGCCAGGCTGTCCAGTTCAGGGAAGCGCTCGCTGACCAGTTCTTCGCCACGGGACCAGACCCACAGTCGCCCGTCGCGCTTGACCACTTGGGCGCGGATGCCATCCCACTTCCATTCCACTTGCCATTGGCTGGGCGGACCAAGCAGGGCGTCGAACTGGTCCACCGGTTGCGCCAGCGCATGGGCGAGGAAAAACGGGTACGGCTGGCCGCCGCGTTGGGCATGTTCGTCGTCGGAGGGCGGCGCGATGAGTTTCAGGTAACTGGCGGCGTTCGGGCGATGGGACAAGTCGGTATAACCCACCAGCCGCTGCGCCACCCGCTTGCTGTCGAGCCCGGCCATGGCGGCCAGCGCCCGGGTGACCAGCAACTTGGAGACACCGACGCGAAAACTGCCGGTGATCAACTTGATGCACATCATCAGGCTGGCGCGGTCCAGTTGCGCCCACAGCGCCGGCAGGCGCCGGGCCAGGAAGTCCGGGGTTTCACCGCGCAAGGGCAGCAGTTTGTCTTCGATCCACGAGGCCAGCCCTTCGCTGGAGCTGTGAGCGGCTTCGGGTAGCACCAGGGAAATGGTTTCCGCCAAGTCACCGACGGCTTGATAACTTTCTTCGAACAGCCACGTCGAGAGCCCGGAAATCGTCACCGCCAGTTCCCGCAGGGCGCGCACGGGCACCAATTGCCGAGGGCGGCCGCCCGAGAGGAAATACACCGCCCACGCGGCATCTTGCGGCGCGGCTTGGGCGAAGTAGGCTTGCATCGCCGCCAATTTGGCGTTGCTGGAAGTGGTGGCATCGAGTTCGGCATACAACAGGGCGAAGGCTTTCATGCCGGCACCTCGGCGGCGTCCGTGTGTTCTTCTTCATGATCACCGTATTCGGTGCTGAACCCTTGGGCGTCGAGACCCCGTTCGCGCAAATGGCGAACCAGCACGCCCACCGAACCGTGGGTGACCATCACCCGCTCGGCCCCGGTTTGCTCGATGGCCCAGAGCAGGCCCGGCCAATCGGCGTGGTCGGACAGCACGAAGCCGCGATCCACCCCGCGCCGACGCCGCGTCCCGCGCAAACGCATCCAGCCGCTGGCGAAACCGTCGCTGTAGTCACCGAAACGGCGCACCCAGGTGCTGGCGCCCGCCGACGGCGGGGCGATCACCAAGGCCTGGCGCATGATCGGGTCGTTCTTTTTGACCTCGCCGGCATAAATCGTGGGCGGCAACCGAATGCCGGCTTCGCGATACACCCGGTTGAGCGGCTCGACGGCGCCGTGGGCCAGAATCGGGCCGAGGCTGGCGTCGATGCCGTGGAGAATCCGCTGGGCCTTGCCGAAGGAATAGCAGAACAGCACGCTGGCCTTCTCGGCGGCAATGTTGGCCTGCCACCACTGGTTGATCTCGGCAAAGACCTGCGCCTGGGGCTGCCAGCGATAGATCGGCAGGCCGAAGGTCGATTCGGTGATGAAGGTGTGGCAGCGCACCGGTTCGAAGGGCGCGCAGGTGCCGTCGGGCTCGATTTTGTAATCCCCGGAGGCGACCCAGACTTCGCCGCCGTACTCCAGGCGCACTTGGGCCGAACCGAGCACATGCCCGGCCGGGTGAAAACTCAGGGTCACGCCGTGGTGCAGCAAGCGTTCGCCGTAGGGCAGGGTTTGCAGGTGGATGTCCTGGCCCAGACGCGCGCGCAAAATCCCTTCGCCGGGCGCCGCTGCCAAATAGTGTTGATTGCCGCCGCGAGCATGATCGCCATGGGCGTGGGTGATCACCGCGCGCTCCACCGGGCGCCACGGGTCGATATAAAAATCCCCGGCGGGGCAGTACAACCCTTCGGGGCGGGCGATAACAAGGTCCATAGCGTGACCAAAATGGAGGGACTTGTTAGCTATGAGGTTTTTGTGAGGCGAGAAGTTCTATCGATTTTTCAGAGAAGAAAATCAAAAGATCGCAGCCTCGTTTCACTCGACAGCTCCTACGCTGAAATGCGTTTTCTGTAGGAGCTGTCGAGTGAAACGAGGCTGCGATCCCTTGATCTTGCCTTTACTTACCGGGTGTCAGCGTCAACCGCGCCTTGCCATAGGCCTTGTCAAAGTTCTGCGGCTGCATCGGCAGGCTCATGTACTGGCCCTTGAGCCACGGATCGACGCTGTCGAGGTAGTTCGGGCTCGCCGGGTTGCCGGACTGGCCCGTACCGTTCTGGCCCATCAGCGGTTCGGCCTGACCGAAATCGACGATAAAGCGCATCGATGGCACTAGTGTGGTGTTGAAGTCCTGACCCCAGGCAAACGCCGCCGTGTTCAACGTGGTGTGATCGCCGCCGGCCGCCAACGGACCGCGCACGGTCTGGCCGCTGGCGTTCTTCCACTCGTAGCGGTGCAGTTTGCCCCACTGCCAGGCCTTGTGATCGCCGCCCAACTGATTGTCGCCCGCACTGATGGCCGCCGCGAGGCTGCGGGCGAGGATCGCCGGTTTGTCTTCTTTCTGCGGCGTACGGATGTCATCCCAGAACGGGCTGTCTTCGCGACCGAGCAGGTGATCGGCCTGGGCCGCGTAGGACAACTTGCCATTGGCGATGAAGGCTTTCCACGCCGGGCTGCTTTCCGGGCCAAGCTCGTCGAGGAAGATTTGCTTGGCGCTCTCTTGCAGGAACAGCTCATAAATCGCCGCATCAGCGGAGGTCGGGCTGAGCTTGCCGTCGAACGCCATCAGGCGGGTCAACGCTTCACGCGCTTTGCCTCGGTCCGCCACTGGCAGCGCTTCGATCGCCTGTTTCAGCGGCTGGGACATGCCCGGCGCTTCAAACATCTTTTTCAGCTTGGCGGCGAAGGTGGTGGTCTGGTCGTACTGCATGGCGATCAGGCTGCGGGTGTCGTGTTTGCCCACGCCGGCCAGTTCAGCCAGGCGTTCGCCGCGTTCCGGGGCGGCCCAGGAATTGGACAATTGCATGCCGTAGCCGTGGGGGATGACCCGCTGGTTGGCGGTGCCGAGCCAGCCCTGGGCCGGGTCCTGGTCATAGGGGTGCAGCATCGGGTCGGCGTAACCGTCCCAGTCGTAGCGACCGTCCCAACCCGGCGACGGCAACAGGCCTTCGCCTTCGCGGCGGTTCGGGTAACGACCGGTGACCTGCCAGCCAATATTGCTGGCGTCGGCAAATACCAGGTTCAGGGCGATGGCGCGGATTTCACGGCTGGCGTCCGAAGCTTTTTCGACGGTTTGCGCTCGGGACAGGTCGAAGAACGCGTCCAGGGTCTTGTCGTCGGTGAAGCTCGGGGTCTGCAAGGCCAGGCCAAAACCATTGGCCATGCTCAGGCCTTGGGCGCTGTTGAGCAGCGGTCCGTGGCGGGTTTCGTACACGGCTTCGCGAAGCGGCCGCTGGCCTTTGACGAAATAGGTTTCGTTGCGCACGACCACCGGCTGCCATTTGCCGTTCGCCTCATAGGTCAAACCGTTGCCCTGGCGTTTGATTTTTTCCAGGAACAGGTCCTGGTTGTCGCCCATGACCGTGGTCATGCTCCACGCCACTTTGCCGTTGAAACCACCGAGCACCATCGGCAGGCCGGCGATGCTGACGCCTGCGGCCTGATATTTCGGCGCGCGGATCTGCACGTAGCTGTACAGCGACGGCACGCCCATCGGCCCATGACTGTCGCTGGCCAGCAGGCTTTTACCGCTGCGGCTGCGTTGCGGGCCGATGGCCCAGTTGTTGGACGATGTGGCGCCGAGCAGATTCAGATCAGAGAGTTGCCCGGTGGCCTTGGTGATTTCCGCCAGACCCGGGATCGCGCCGTTGAGCTTGATGCCTTGCAGCTTGTCGGCTTCGCCCGCTTGCAGTTTTTCGTCAGGCGCGGACGGCGTCAGCCACGGCAGCTTGTCGGTGCTGACGGTTTGCGCCAGCACCAGCGAGGAGATTTCTTCCGGCAGGTTGGCCGACTGGCTGAAATTCAACAGGCAGAAAATCAGCGCCGAATCTTCGGGCTTCCAGTATTCAGGCTTGTAACCGGTCGCCGCGAGGTCGGCCGGCAGCTTGTCGCGGTAGCGGAACAGGTAGGCGTTGACGCCCCGGGCATAGACTTCAAAGAAACGCTTGAGCCGTGGCGAAGAGGCTTTGTACAACTCGCCGGCGCTTTTCTTCAGGTTGACCGCGCGCATGTAGCGGTCGGCGTCGAGCAGGTCCGGGCCGGACATTTCCGCCAGACGGCCTTCAGCGAGCAGGCGCATGGTCACCATTTGGGTGAGGCGGTCGCTGGCGTGGACGTAACCGAGGGTGAACAGCGCATCGTGGAAGGTATTACTTTCGATCAACGGCATGCCCATGGCATTGCGACGCACCGAAACGTTCTGCGCCAGGCCCTTGAGCGGCTGTACGCCGGAGGTCGGCGGGAGGGTGTCCTGGGTGTTCCAGGTCTGACAACCGGTCAGGCTCAAAACACCGGCCACTGCTGCGGCAACGCCGAACCGGGGAAGAAAATGTGTAAGGGCTGGCGAGGCCATGGCAAAGCTCCTGCGGGGGTAGTAACGCAATAAAGGCGCTACGTTAGTGAGCAGGAGGTGGCCGCGCAAGCGGGGCGCAGGGTTATTTCAGCAATTGTCGGATAAACGCAAAAGATCGCAGCCTTCGGCAGCTCCTACAGGGGGAACATCAATCCCATGTAGGAGCTGCCGAAGGCTGCGATCTTTTGATCTTCCAGGCTTGAAATCAGGACTTAGGCGGATTCACCTTCGCCGCAATCGCATACGCCTTCACCGTCGCCGGGCGGTTCTGGATGTGGGTGAACCAGCGCAGCACGTTGGGGAAGTCTTCCAGGTTCTGGCTCTGCCACTTGTGGGAAACGATCCACGGGTAGATCGCCATGTCGGCAATGCTGTATTCGCTGCCGGCGACGAATTCATTGTTCGCCAGTTGCTTGTCGAGCACGCCATAGAGGCGGGCGGTTTCATCGATGTAGCGTTTGATCGCGTAGGGGATTTTTTCCGGCGCGAACTGGCTGAAGTGATGATTCTGCCCGGCCATTGGCCCCAAACCGCCCATCTGCCAGAACAGCCATTGCAGCGCCAGTTGGCGGCCGCGCAGGTCCTTGGGCAGGAATTGACCGGTTTTCTCCGCCAGGTACAGCAAAATCGCCCCGGACTCGAACACCGACAACGGTTCACCGCCATCCAGCGGTTCATGATCGACGATCGCCGGGATTTTGTTGTTCGGGGAGATTTTCAGGAACTCGGGTTTGAACTGGTCGTTTTTGCTGATGTTGATCGGGTGGACGTTGTACTTGAGGCCGGCCTCTTCGAGAAAAATCGAGATTTTGTGGCCGTTGGGGGTGGTCCAGTAATACAGGTCGATCATGGAATGCTCCAAAAAATAGACGTCATTAAGTACGGACAGCAACCGCTCGCATTAGGTCGTCCTGTTTGCATTGGAGAGCTTGCCTGTAGGAAGAGGTGATGCTGAAGTGCGTGAAATTCAATGACCCGGCATGAGAAAAGTCAGCATGGAGCTCAAGAGCAACGCAGCGTTGATCATCATCGACCAGCAAAAAGGCATCCTGCATCCCAAATTGGGTCGTCGGAATAATCCTCAGGCTGAAGCGCGAATCCTCGATTTGCTGCTGTATTGGCGTCAAACCGGCCGGCCGGTCATTCACGTGCAGCACCTGTCCCGCTCCCCGGAATCAGTGTTCTGGCCGCAGCAATCAGGCGTGGAGTTTCAGGAACGGTTTCAGCCATTGGCCGGCGAACAACTGATCCAGAAGCAGGTGCCGGATGCTTTTTGTGCGACGGGGCTGGAGGCTGGATTGCGTGAGGCGGGGATTGATCAATTGGTCATCGTTGGCGTGGCGACTAACAACTCGGTGGAGTCCACGGCGCGAACGGCCGGCAATCTCGGGTTTGAGGCGTGGGTGGCCGAGGATGCGTGCTTTACCTTCGACAAGGCCGATTTTTTCGGTAACGCCCATAGCGCTGAAGAAGTGCATGCGATGTCGCTGGGGAATCTGCATGGCGAATATGCGACGGTCGTCAGTACAACGCAGATCCTGAAAATTGACTAAATCCCCCCTGTGGGAGCGGGCTTGCTCGCGAATGCGCTCTGTCTGAGACATTGTTGCTGGATGTACCGCCGCTTTCGCGAGCAAGCCCGCTCCCACAGGGGATCTGTCGTATACACAAAAGCTGTGTTTGGCGCAGAACCTGGGTGGGGGCGAGCCTGCTCGCGAAGCGATTCAACCGGCGCCGATAACATGCGCCCGAAGCATCAAGCGCCGTGGCACTTCTTGAATTTCTTGCCGTTGCCGCATGGGCAAGGATCGTTGCGGCCGACGTCTTTCAGGGCGTTGCGCACCGGTTCCTGGTGAGCGTGGCCGCAGTTTGGACCGTGGACATGGCCATGGTCGTGATCATGGTGGTCGTGGGCATGATCGTCATGATCGTGGTTGCAGTCAGGGCCATGGACGTGGGGTTGCTGGGTCATCGGGGTTACTCCGGAATTAAATCGGCGGGGATTATCACGCCATTGCGCGCCAGGTGCACGTAGTGCGCGATGAATAGTCCCGTTTCCAGTTCACCTTCCAGGCGATAAGGGATGGGTTGCCTGGGGTTTTTCAGCATTTTCACCACGTCTCGAATCTTGGGCCACAGGTTGGTGCGGATCGGAATCTTGAAGTAGGCGCTGCGTTTGGGGCCGACGGTGAACCAGTGCTCGTGCTCGCCTTCGGTCAGCAGCATGTCGCCCAGGTGAATGCGGTATTCGAGGCTGCGCACGGTCAGGTCGCTGTCGTTGGGGTTGTCGATGCGAAAGTGCAGCAGAAATTTCTGTTCCAGCAGTTTGGCCCGCACCACTTCGACCTTGACCAGATGCACGGCGGGGTCGGGTTCGTCGTCGCTGAACCACGACGCGCAGCCGCTGAGGCTCAGGAGTGCGAGCAGAGTGACCAGGTAAAGTGCGAGTCGCCGGGTAATCATGGTGGTGTTTCTCCCTTGAAACCCAGTCTAGCCTTAAAGATCGCAGCCTTCGGCAGCTCCTACGGGGTGTACGCCATTCCAATGTAGGAGCTGCCGAAGGTTGCGATCTTTTAAGCATCACCTCAGGCGCCGAAATACCCCGCACAACACTTCTTGAATTTCTGCCCGCTCGCACACGGGCAAGTATCGTTGCGGCCGGCCTTGAGTTGCACGGTCGGGTCGATGAAGTACCAGCGACCGGCGTTCTGCACAAACGAAGAGCGCTCGCGGTGGCTGTGCTCGCCGGTGCTGTCGTGCCAGCGCGCGGTGAAGGTGACGAAGGCGTGTTCCGGTTGGCCGCCGAACACTTCGGAGCTTTCCACTTCCAGGCCCAGCCAGGTGCTTTGCGCGCTCCAGTCGCTGATGGACTGACGATCCAGCCCGGCCTGTTGGGCGGGCAGGGTGGTCGCCACCAGATAATCGATCAAGCCCAACACATAGGCGCTGTAGCGCGAACGCATCAAGGCATCGGCGCACGGGGCCGGATGGCCGGCATGGTAATGACCGCAGCAGGCGTCGAGCAGGGTGCCGCTGCCGCAAGGGCAAATGGATGTACTCATTGCGTTACCACCAATATTTCCCGAAGTTTTCCGGATTGGCCCAGAAGCGTGAATTGAGCCAGTCAGGTACTTGTTTGTAGTCAAGCAGATCGTAGGTGAACAGCGTCAACACCTGATCGTCACGCTGGAAACGTTCGCTGGCTTGCAGCGCCAGGGAGAAAAAATCGGTCTCCTGCCAACCGCTGGCCGGCAAGTCCGCCAGCACCGCGATGCGGCTGGCGTTGAGGTTGCGGATGCCGCCGAGCAGGTTCAGGCCATCGCGTTTGGGCAGGTGCTCCAGGCAATCGACCACCAGCGCCAGGTCAAAACGCCGGGCCGCCAGTTCTTCAGGCAAGGGGCCGGGCGCCGCGTGAGCGACGCAACTGTCCGGGTGCGCGAGCTTGAATGCTTCAAGCGCCGGAAACTGGCTGGCGCCAATCAGCAGCAGCCGCGCCGGGGCGTAGCGGTCCAGCAAAGCGGCCAGTGCCTGTTGCGGCGTGCGCGAAGAAATACCTGCAATCATCGAAGATCCTCAATCAGAGCTGCCAAGACTAGCCTGCCCCAACGTTCGGGCCTAGAGCCATCGTGCAGCAAAAGTGCCGATCTGCCGTGAACACGGGGAAAAACAGCAATGGCCTATTGCTGGCGGAGATTAAAACTCCGGTCTTTACTCCCTGAATCGGTTCTAAGCCGATCCCTCAGGAGAAAACTAGATGAGCATAGTTCGGACAGCATTACCCTTGGTTCTGCTAACCAGTGTGTTGACTGGTTGCGCAGGTTTGCAGAAAACCGACTGGCCGACCTGTGCGGCGGTCGGTGGTGTCGTCGGTGCCGGTCTCGGCGCGACCGAAAGTTCGTCGTGGGCCGGCTATGGCGCGCTGCTGGTCGGCGGTACGGCAGCCGCTTATTGCTGGGTGCACGGTGATGGCGACGAAGACGGCGATGGCGTGCCGGACAGTCGCGACAAGTGCCCGCATACGCCTAAAGGCGTGCAGGTCGATGCCGACGGTTGCCCGCCACCAGCCCCTGCGCCAGTGGTTGAAGAAGTCGTGGTGGTCAAGGAAGAAACCATCGTCATCCGCGATGTTCACTTCCAGTTCGACAAAGCCACGCTCACACCTTCTGACAAAGAGGTTCTCGACAAAGTCGCTACTCGCCTGAAACAGGAATCTTCGACCGCACGCCTGACCGTGACTGGCCACACCGACAGCGTGGGCAGCGATGCCTACAACCAGAAACTGTCGGATAAACGCGCGCACTCGGTCGTTGAATACCTGATCCACGATGGCGTACCGCGCAGCAGCTTCGTGTCTGTCACCGGTAAAGGCGAAAGCCAGCCAGTGGCCGATAACAAAACTGCGGATGGCCGCGCGTTGAACCGTCGTACCGAAATCAAAATCGAGCGTTAAGTCCCTTCCGCTCCGCGGCTTGTGCAGTCGCGGATGCGGGTCTTTACTCCTGTGTAACCGGTATGGGCCGGTAACACAGGAGCATTCACAAATGAGCGTTCTCACACGGACCGTCTTACCGGTTCTGCTGCTTGGCAGCCTGTTGACCGGTTGCGCTACTCACAGCGATGGCACTGCCCCCCTGAATCAACGTACCTGGCCGATCTGCAGCGTCATTGGCGGACTGGTCGGCGGTGGCCTGGGTGCTATCGAAAGTGGCGGTTGGGCGGCCGGCGGAGCAGCGCTCGGTATCTTGACCGGTGGTTTGATCTGCTACGCCCAGGATGGCGATGAAGATGGCGACGGCGTGTTCGACCGGCGCGATCGTTGCCCGGATACGCCAGCCAACACCCCGGTCGACCATCGCGGTTGCCCGCTGCCGCAATACCCGGCCAGCGTGAAACCAGTCGAAGCGGCACCGGTGTCGGAAGTCATCACCCTGAGCGATGCCGGCAACGTGCTGTTCGCCTTCGACAAGTCTGACCTGACCCCGGCCGCACGCAGTCAACTGGATGGCCTGATGGCCAAGTTGCAAAACGCTGACGTGGTCAGCATCAAGGTCCTGGGGCATACCGACAGCAAAGGCTCGGATGCGTATAACCAGGCTCTGTCGGAACGTCGCGCCAGCAGTGTGGCGGCCTACCTGTTGAGCCAGGGCCTGGCGCCGAACAAACTCACCAGCGAGGGCAAGGGTGAAAGTCAGCCGGTGGCCGACAATGAAACGGAAGAAGGGCGGGCGAAAAACCGTCGTGTGGAACTGCATATCAATCGCTGATGTGTACCGCAGAGCCTCGATCTAGAGCCGCCGATCGACGAAATTCGTCGGTCCGGCGGTCTTGTTGAAGAATTTTTTCGCGCCCTCTGGCTTATCCCTCGTGGAAGCCGTTACTGTGCGCTCAAAGAATAATTCTCAACGGGGGAGCGTATGAAGGTGTTTTGGGGGCTGGGGAAGCTGTTGACCCTGCTGTTCTGGCTGGTGGTGCTGGTCAATCTGCTGATCCCTTTTATCAATCCGCTGCACCTGCTGGTCAACCTGGCCGGCGCGCTGCTGGCGGGCATCCATGTTCTGGAAGTGCTGCTGTGCAACCGCAACCTCCAGGGTCGCGCCCATCCGTGGCGTGATCGTCTGAAGATTCTGTTCTTTGGCGTTTTCCACCTTCAAACCATTCCGGCCCCGGCCGTACCAGGGGCTTCCCATGCGTAAACTCTGTCTGCTTGCTGCACTCATCAGCCCATTCGCCTGCGCCCAGGTGGTGAGTGTCGAAACCAACTCGCTGATGCGTTTGCCCAACACCGCCAGCACCTTGCAGTTGGAAAAACTGGAAGTCGCGGACTACGGCACGTTGCTGATCCCCTCGAACGTGACCGAAGTGACGGTCGGCGAATTGCGCCTGGGGCGTGACGCGCGGATCGCCATCGTGCCCGGTGAACAACCGCTGGAACTGAAAATCAGCCGCGCCAATCTGTCCGAAGGCAGCCTGATCACCGCTCGCGGTGCGCCGGGCACTTACCTCAAGCCTGCCCGTTCGGGGCGCAACCTCAATGTGCTGATCAAATCGTTGAACGCCCCGAAGCTGACGGTCGATGCGCGCGGCGGTGCCGGTGCGCCGGGGTTTGTCGGGCTCGATGGCGCCAACGGTGAAGAGCCGGGTTGCACCTGGGGCCAGGCCGGTCACGGGTTCGACGGCAGCAATGGCAGCGATGGCCAGCCGGGCGCCGCCGGTGCACTGGTGCGCCTGCAAGTACCGCGCGATTACCCGGCCGAGCAGATCAAGGTTCAGGTCGCGGGCGGTGCCGGTGGTCTGGCCGGGCCTGGCGGCAAGCCGGGCGCGGGTGGCAAGGCCAAGGGTTGCCTCGTCTACAAGGCCGATGGCGGCAAGAGTGGCCGCCCAGGGGCTGATGGTCAGCCAGGGCCCGCTGGTGCGGCGGGGTCGGTGACGGTCCAGCGGTTGTAAGCTGTTTCCGGGATTTATGTAGCCTGGTAGATCGCTCTCGCGGGCAAGCCTTGCTCCTACAGATTTTGAGTCGTCTGCGGTATCGGCGAACAACATAAATCCCGTAGGAGCAAGGCTTGCCCGCGAGGGCGTCAGTGCAGACGCCTCAGAACATCGGCCGCGCCGAAGCAATCGCCACCAACACCAACCCGACGATCAGATTAATCCCCACCAACCGGCGAATCTTCCCAAGCGTCGCCGCCCCGGTCGGCCAATCCTGCGCCGCCACCGCCGTCCGCAACTCCGGCAGCAACAACGCCTGAATCCGGATAAACAGCGCGGTCATCACCACGTACAACCCCATCATCACCTGCACATAGCGCGGCGCGGTCTCGAACCCGGCGTATTGCAAATGGATCATGCCCACACCGCTGATCGGCAAAAGCACCACCGCGACCCAGACCCAGCGGAAAAAACCTTGAAACACTTCTACCCACAGCTTCAACCGGCCGGGGCCCTCCAGGGCCTTCATCGCCGCCGGGCGCAGGACCATCCAGGCGAAAAACATGCCGCCGACCCACACCAGGGCGGACAGGACATGCAGGGTATAAACAAGGCTAAAAGCGGTCATTGAGGTACTCCGTTCTGCGCGGGATTAATTAGCGCGGTATGATAGCCGCCATCCGAAACCACTGAAAATTTATCCAGCGTTTTTTGCGCCCGACAATCCATGATCAGCACCGAACTCAAAACCACGATCCAGGGCGCCTACTCGCGTTTTCTTGAAGCCAAGAGCCTCAAACCGCGCTACGGCCAACGCCTGATGATCGCCGAAATTGCCAAAGTCCTCGGTGACATCGACACCGACGACGAAGGCCGGCGCAGTGGCGACCCCGCGATTGTCGCGGTGGAAGCCGGCACCGGCACCGGTAAAACCGTGGCCTACAGCCTGGCGGCGATCCCGACGGCCAAAGCCGCGGGCAAACGCCTGGTGATCGCTACGGCCACCGTGGCCCTGCAAGAGCAGATCGTCTACAAGGATTTACCTGACCTGATGCGCAACAGCGGGCTGAATTTCAGCTTCGCCCTGGCCAAGGGCCGGGGGCGCTACATGTGCCTGTCCAAGCTCGACATGTTGCTGCAGGAAGGCCACGCGCAAACCGCCACGGCGCAGTTGTTCGAAGAAGAAGGCTTCAAGATCGAAGTCGATGAGGCCAGTCAGAAGCTTTTCACCAGCATGATCGAAAAGCTCGCCGGCAATAAATGGGACGGCGACCGCGACAGTTGGTCCACCGCGCTCGAAGACGCCGACTGGGCGCGCCTGACCACCGACCACAGCCAGTGCACCAACCGTCATTGCCCGAACTTCGGCCAGTGCGCCTTCTACAAGGCCCGCGAAGGCATGGGCAAGGTTGATGTCATCGTCACTAACCACGACATGGTCCTGGCTGACCTGGCCCTGGGCGGCGGCGCCGTGCTGCCGGACCCGCGCGACACCATCTACGTATTCGACGAAGGCCATCACCTGCCGGACAAGGCGATCGGTCACTTCGCCCACTACACGCGCCTGCGTTCCACCGCCGACTGGCTGGAAACCACCGCCAAGAACCTCACCAAATTGCTGGCCCAGCACCCGTTGCCCGGCGATTTGGGCAAGTTGATCGAGCAAGTGCCGGAACTGGCGCGAGAGATCAAGACCCAGCAGCAATTCATGTTCACCGCATGCGAACAGGTCGCCGATTTCAAACCCGGCGAAGACGTCGAAGGTCGCGAACGACCGCGTCATCGCTTCGTCGGCGGTGTGATCCCCGAGCACATGCGCGAAATGGGCATCGAGCTGAAAAAAGCCTTCGCCCGCCTGACCGATTTGTTCACCCGCCTCACCGAACTGCTCAAGGAAGGCATGGACGGCGAGGTCAACATCGGCATCGCCAGCAACCAGGCAGAAGAGTGGTATCCGCTGTTCGGCAGCCTGTTGTCCCGTTCTTCGGGCAACTGGGAGCTGTGGACCGCGTTCACCGCCGAAGACCCGGAAGACAACCCGCCCATGGCCCGTTGGCTGACCCTGGCGGAAAGCGGTTCGCTGTTCGACATCGAGGTCAACGCCAGCCCGATCCTCGCGGCCGAAATGCTCCGTCGCAACCTGTGGAACGTCGCCTATGGCGCGCTGGTCACTTCGGCGACGCTGACGGCCCTCGGCACCTTCGACCGTTTCCGCATGCGCGCCGGCCTGCCGAAAAAAGCCGTCACCGCTGTGGTGCCGAGTCCGTTCCATCACGCCGACGCCGGTGTGCTGCGGGTGCCGGACCTCAAAGCCGACCCGCGTGACGCGCCGGCCCACACCGCCGCGATCATCCGTGATCTGCCCTCGCTGGTCGAAGGCTCGCGGGGCACCCTGGTGCTGTTCTCCTCGCGTAAACAGATGCAGGACGTGTTCGACGGCCTGGATCGCGACTGGCGCAAGCAAGTGTTCATTCAAGGCAACCTGTCGAAACAGGAAACCCTGAACAAGCACAAGGCGCGGGTCGATGGCGGGGATTCCAGCGTGCTGTTCGGCCTGGCGAGTTTTGCCGAAGGCGTGGATTTGCCCGGCGCTTATTGCGAGCACGTGGTGATCGCCAAAATTCCGTTCTCGGTGCCCGACGATCCTGTGGAAGCGGCGTTGGCCGAATGGATCGAAGCCCGGGGCGGCAATCCGTTCATGGAGATCTCCGTGCCGGACGCCTCGTTGAAACTGGTCCAGGCCTGCGGTCGTTTGCTGCGAACCGAAGAGGATCGCGGCACCATCACTTTGCTGGATCGGCGCCTGGTCACCCAGCGCTACGGCAAAGCGATCCTCAATGCGTTGCCACCCTTCCGACGTGAAATTTCCTGATACACCGGTGGGCAGTTTTGCCCGCCGCGTTGTCTATCTCTCTGCCATCGCTTTTCCATTGGCCATTGTTGGTCGTTAGGGAGAATTTCGTTCTCATGATTCGTCGTTCGTTGCCTGCTGTATTTGCCCTGTTGTTCGCAACGCCCTTGCTGGCTGCTCCTGCGGGCCAGCAAACGCTGTTCAACTTTGTGCGCCCCGCCGACGTGGTGACGGTGGCGACCCAGGACGCCAGCCTGCCGCAATCCAACGCCGAGCAAACGGCCGAAGGCGAAGTACTGCGCCGGGTGACGTTTAACCCGGTGGCTCAGCCAACCTTGCGCCTGACCCCGCAAACCGGTGCCTGGGACTGGTCGCAGTCCGGCGTCATGAGTTTGCGGGTCCAGAGCGCCATGAATTGGGACTTGACCCTCTACGTGACCATCCAGAGCAACGACGGCAAGACTCTGGTCAGCCGCGTCGATCTGCCGGCGGGCCCGGCGCAAACCCTGCTGGTGCCATTGGTTGCCAGCTCGCCGTTGAGCCAAGGCATGAAAGCCGGGCCGCCGATGCCGATGACCTTCGACGGTCAACGCGTGCTACTGGCCAGCAGCACGGGTGAACTGGATCGCAGCCAAGTGGTGTCGGTCAGCCTGTCGATGGATCAGCCGAAAGTCGCCCAAAGCATCCTGCTGGAACGCTTCGGCGTGCAGGACGGCGCGGACGTGACCCAAGCCGCTTATGGCGGTTTGGTGGATGCCTACGGTCAATCGACCCGGGCCAAATGGCCTGAGAAAGTCAGCAGCGACGAGCAATTGAAGTCCGCGGCGGCAAAAGAACATCAACAGCTGAAAACCTGGCTGGCCGAGCGCGAGAAATCGTCTCTGGACTCATACGGCGGCTTGAACAAAGGCCCGGCATTCAAGGCCAGCGGCTTTTTCCGTACCGAGAAGCGCGACGGTCGCTGGTACCTGGTGACCCCCGAGGGCCATCCTTTCTATTCTCTGGGCGTGAACACCGTCGCCCCGGACGTCAATCAAACCTACATCGCCGGTCGCGAGTGGATGTTTGAGAACCTGCCCAAACCCGATGAGCCGCTGGCCGCCAACTATGGCGAAGGCGACAACCGTGGTGGCAACGGCGCCGATCAGGGCCGTGCCTACAACGCCGGTCGCTGGTACGACTTCTATGGCGCCAACCTGCAACGCCTCTACGGTCAACCGTGCGCGGCGAGCAGTGAAACCAAGGCCGGCGTCGCCGAAGCAGCCAAAGCCGATGCGCAAACCGCCGAGAAACCGGCCGTCGCACCGTGCAAGCCCGAAGCAATCGACGAAAAACGCTGGGCCAGCCATACCCTGGATCGCCTGCAAGCCTGGGGTTTCAACACCATCGGTAACTGGAGCGCCCCGGCGCTGGGCAACGCGGACCGCGTGCCGTACACCTTGCCGCTGTCGATCGTCGGCGATTACGCCAGCATCAGCACCGGCACCGATTGGTGGGGCGGTATGCCTGACCCATTCGACCCGCGTTTCGCCATGGCCACCGAGCGGGCCGTGGCCATTGCCGCGCGTGATCACCGTGACGATCCCTGGCTGATCGGTTATTTCGCCGACAACGAATTGGCCTGGGCCGGTCCGGGCGACGATCCGAAGTCCCGCTACGCGCTGGCTTACGGCACCCTGAAAATGACCACCGACGTGCCGGCCAAACGCGCGTTCCTCAAGCAATTGCGCGACAAGTACCGCAACCAGGCCGGCCTGTCGAAGGCCTGGGGCATTGACCTGCCAGCGTGGGAATTGATGGAAGATCCGGGCTTCGAAGCGCCGCTGCCTAACGCCGAACACCCGGAAATCGAAGCCGACTTCAAATACTTCCAGAAAGTCTTTGCGGACACCTACTTCAAGACCATCTCCGACTCGCTGAAATGGCACGCGCCGAACCAGTTGTTGCTCGGTGGCCGTTTCGCCATCAGCACCCCGGAAGCGGTCGAGTCCTGCGCGCAGTATTGCGATGTGTTGAGTTTCAACATGTACACCCTGCAACCCCAGGACGGTTACGACTTCGCCAAACTGCGCAGCCTCGACAAACCGGTGCTGATCACCGAGTTCAACTTTGGCTCGGCGGATCGCGGCCCGTTCTGGGGCGGCGTGACGCAACTGGCCAAGGAAGAAGATCGCGGCCCGGCTTACGCCAACTTCCTGAAACAGGCGATGAGTGAGCCGTCGATTGTCGGCGTGCATTGGTTCCAGTACCTGGATCAGCCAGTGACCGGCCGTCTACTGGATGGCGAGAACGGCCATTTCGGGTTGGTGGGCATTACCGATCTGCCGTTCCAGGGTTTTGTCGACAGTGTGCGTAAAAGCAACTTGCAGACCGTTGAGCAACTGGGCAAAGAGGCGCAGAAGGCCAAAGCCGAAGCGGACAAGGCCAGTCATGCGGCCGAGGGCGGCAGGAAGGGCGACGCCGGCAAAGGTCCGGGGCAGGGCGCTGGCCATGCGGGTGGGCATTCCGGCAACGGCCATTAACATTTGAGAAAGCCAAGATCGCAGCCTGCGCCAGCCCCTACAGTGGAATTGTGTTCACCCTGTAGGAGCTGTCGCAGGCTGCGATCTTTTGATCTTGACCGTTGGGAGGGCGCGGCAACCGCCCAGCCCGCCCCTGTTCCCAAAACCCTCTAGGGCTGGAACAATGCGGGCCACTTTGTAGAGCGTTAATCCGGGGGAGTTGCGGGTGCAGATTCAGGGTCATTACGAGCTTAAGTTCGAAGCGGTGCGCGAAGCTTTCGCCGCGCTGTTCGACGATCCCCAGGAGCGCGGCGCAGCGTTGTGCATCCAGGTCGGCGGTGAAACCGTCCTCGACCTCTGGGGCGGTACCGCCGACAAGGACGGCGCCGAGGCCTGGCACAGCGACACCATCGCCAACCTGTTCTCCTGCACCAAGACCTTCACCGCCGTCACCGCGCTTCAACTGGTGGCCGAAGGCAAGCTTCAGCTCGATGCCCCCGTCGCCCGCTACTGGCCGGAATTCGCCGCCGCTGGCAAAGAATCCGTGACCTTGCGCCAATTGCTCTGCCACCAGGCCGGTCTACCGGCCCTGCGCGAGTTGCTGGCGCCGGAAGCGCTGTATGACTGGCAAACCATGGTCGATGCGCTGGCCGCCGAAGCACCGTGGTGGACGCCGGGGCAGGGCCACGGCTATGCCGCCATCACCTACGGCTGGTTGGTGGGCGAGTTACTTCGGCGTGCTGACGGTCGTGGGCCGGGTGAATCCATCGTGGCGCGGGTCGCCAAGCCGTTGGGGCTGGACTTCCATGTCGGCCTGGCTGACGAAGAGTTTCACCGCGTAGCGCATATCGCCCGGGGCAAAGGCAATGTCGGCGATGCGGCGGCCCAGCGCCTGCTGCAGGTGACCATGCGCGAGCCAACGGCGATGACCACCCGGGCGTTTACCAACCCGCCGTCGATCATGACCAGTACCAACAAACCGGAATGGCGACGCATGCAACAACCGGCGGCCAATGGCCACGGCAATGCCCGCAGCCTGGCCGGCTTCTATGCCGGCCTGCTGGACGGCAGCCTGCTGGAAAGCGAAATGCTCGATGAGCTGACCCGCGAACACAGCCTCGGTGAAGACAAGACTTTACTGACCCAGACCCGTTTCGGCCTGGGTTGCATGCTCGATCAACCGAATGTTCCGAACGCCACCTACGGCCTCGGGCCACGGGCGTTCGGGCATCCGGGGGCGGGCGGTTCCATCGGTTTTGCCGACCCTGAACACGATGTGGCGTTCGGTTTTGTGACAAATACCTTGGGGCCGTACGTCTTGATGGACCCGCGCGCGCAAAAGCTCGCTCGGGTGCTTGCCACTTGTCTGTAAAGCTTTGCTGAAAGGTCCTACACAGGAACCTCGTAACCTTTTTCGATTCAAAGCGTCTGTTTATGCGGTCCGTTGTGGACCTGTGTTTATTACTTCATTTTGTGGATATCCAATGTCATCCAATAAAACTCTCGCTTTGGCACTGTGCTTCGCCATCACCGGTTGTGCACAAACTCCGCAAAATGACGCTGCTGGCGACAGCCATTGGTGGCAGTTCGGCTCTTCCGACAAAGTCGCGGCCAAAGCGCCGGCCGCTGCTGCTCCGGCTGCCGCGCCTGCGCCGCTGAAGCCGGCGGTTACCGCGCCGGTTGTCAAGACTGAAAGTGCCAGCCACTGGTACTGGCCGTTCGGTTCCGATGACGGCGCTGCCAAGCCTGACGTTAAGCCGGAAGCCAAACCCGACGCCAAGCCAGCCGTAGTGGCCAAGGCCGATGCCGACACCGGTAGCAAGTGGTGGTGGCCGTTCGGCGGCAAAGAGCAGAGCACCGCCAAAGTCGTGCCGATGCCGGACCCGAAAGTCACCCAGGCCTGGCTCGATGACTACGAGCCGCGTCTGCGTGAGGCGATCAAGGACAGCAACCTGCAACTCGAGCGTCGTGAAAACGTCTTGGTCGTGATCGCGCCGATTGACAGCTCGTTCAACCCGAAACGCCCAGGCATGCTGCTGCCAGTGACGCTTGGCCCGTTCACCCGCGTGGCGAAGATTCTTGAAGTCGATCCGAAAACCGCCGTGCTGGTGCTCGGTCACAGCGATACCACGGGCGTTGCAGTGGATAACGTGAAGCTGAGCCAGGAGCGTGCGCAATCCGTGGCGTCGATCTTTCGTCTCAGCGGTTTGCAGCGTGATCGCCTGATGCTGCGTGGCATGGGGGGCGAAGCGCCGCGCGCCGCCAACGATAGCCAGGAAGGCCGCGCCCTGAACCGCCGCGTGGAATTGCTGGTGACCCCGCAAAACACCATGGTCGCGTTGTTGAGCAAATACAACATGCCAGCCCCGGCCCCCGTGACCATGATTGCCGCCCAGACCGTCAAGCCAGTGGTCGCACCTGTGACACCTGCACCGGCGGCCAAGAAAACCGTGGCACCTGCTGCGAAAAAGGCTCCGGCCAAAAAAGCCGCAGCCAAGGCTCCAGCGAAGAAGGCCCCGGCCAAAAAAGCTGCAACCCCGGCCAAGAAAGCCGCCCCGGCTGACGACGGCAAAGTTGCTGACGCTACCAAAAAGTAATTCGTTAACCAGAAGGAATGCGCCATGACCCAGGCCCTGGCTGATATGCGTCGCGACTACACCCGCGACGGTTTGACCGAGGCGCAAGCCCCGGCCGAGCCGTTCGCGCTGTTCCATCAGTGGTTCGCCGACGCGGTGAAAACCGAACAGGCGCCGGTCGAGGCCAATGCAATGACCCTGGCCACCGTCGATCCGGACGGTCGGCCCCATTGCCGCATTCTGCTGCTCAAGGGCCTGGATGCTCAGGGCTTTACCTTCTTCACCAACTACGAAAGCGCCAAGGGCCAGCAGTTGGCGGTGAACCCGTTTGCCGCCATGACGTTTTTCTGGCCGACCCTGGAGCGTCAGGTGCGCATCGAAGGGCGCGTGGTGAAGGTCACGCCCGAAGAGTCCGACGCCTATTACCAGGTCCGGCCTCTGGGCAGCCGCCTCGGCGCCTGGGCTTCGCCCCAGAGCCGGGTGATTGCCGACCGTGGCGAGTTGGAAGATTTGCTCAAGGCCACCGAGCAACGGTTCAGCGACACCCAGCCCGACTGCCCGGAACATTGGGGCGGTTATCGTTTGCTTCCCGAGCGCATCGAGTTCTGGCAGGGCCGTCCGAGCCGCCTGCACGATCGCCTCAACTACCGTTTGCAGGGCGCCGACTGGATTCTTGAACGTCTGGCACCTTAAGCAGTCTACCGATCGGGATAGCCCGCTGCGGCGGCCTCAAGCCACTGCGGCAGGTCCCGACGCTTGATCTTCTGCGCCTGAGCGTTCGCCAGTTGCTGGAGCATAAAAGCTTTTTTATGCTCGTCCTTCCCGGCCAGGGCCAACGCCAGATCGCGGTCCATCCAGCGTTTGATCCGCACGTACAACCACCCATGGAAGTACAAACCGGCGACTGTGGTGACGACAATGATGAAGTAATCCATGAAAATCCTTGGGTCAACGGCGCAGTTTTGGTGATTTGACGCTACTGTGTTGTGAGTTCAGAGGCGCCTGTACCGGGCCTGAATGAAACCAATTTTATCCGGGCGACGCCGTGACAGGCGTCAAGCTGCGGAGTTTAATGAATACCTGTCCTTTGGAGTTGATGCTATGCGTAAGTCTGTTCTGCTGGTTGCTTCCTTTTCCACGATGGCGATGTTGCTCACTGGCTGCCAATCGAGCCTGACCGGTGACTCCTACTCCCGTGACGAAGCGCGTCGCGTGCAGACGATTCGCATGGGCACCATCGAATCTCTGCGCCCGGTCAAAATCGAAGGCACCAAAACCCCGGTCGGCGGCGTCGCCGGTGCCGTGGTTGGTGGTGTTGGTGGCAGCGCCATCGGCGGCGGTCGCGGCAGCATCGTTGCGGCGGTGATCGGTGCCGTTGCGGGCGGCCTGATTGGTTCGGCCACTGAAGAAGGCCTGACCCGTACCCAAGGCGTTGAAATCACCGTTCGTGAAGACGACGGCAGCATGCGCGCCTATGTGCAGCAGGTTCAGGAAAATGAAGTGTTCCGCGTTGGCGAGCGGGTGCGGATTTCCACTGTCGGTGGGACGAGCCGCGTTTCGCACTAAGCGGGAGCGAGTGATAAAGCGAAACCCCGATCAGGTGACTGGTCGGGGTTTTTATTTGCGTGAACGAGAGCATCACTCGATTGCGTAGTTGCGCAAAGTCACTCTGTGCACACCAGTTGTACTATGTGATTTGCACCCATGAGGGATCTTCCTGTCCAGTCTTCCAGTACCCGGATTTGTTCTGGAGACAAGTCGTAACCGTCAAATTCGTCGCTAGGTTGTTGCCAGTCCATTAGAGTCTTTAATGCTTCGTGTCTACTTTCGGGGACCTCAACGCTAAGAAGAATGTCCTCGGTCTGACGGTCGAAAATCTCTATGACATGTTTCATTTTGAGACTTTCCTTGTATGGGGGCAGGTTTGGTCTGAGCTCCGTTTATTGATCCTCGTTGTACGAAAACCGTTTTCGATTGCTCGTTAGTCGTGAGAAGTCAAAAACAGCTCCAGATCTTTAGGGAATTCTAGAGCGCATGCTTCTTCAATCCCGATGATTTGATGCTCGGTGAGGCGATAGTCGTGTAATGAGTCTTCGTCTTTCTCCCAACCCATAATCGATTTGAGCTCGGTGGTGGTAATAGGAAGCTGCTTCTCAAATGAAGGAAAATCCTCACCTTTCGGAATCCCCATAATTAAATGTTTCATGGCTCCACCTTTAAGCAGTAAGTGACGTGATGCTCGAGTTTTTTGTGTTTGGAGTTTTCGCTCAAGTCTCATTCGTTACATTGGACTCAGGGAAGAACCAAGAGAGTGAATAAAGCTGTTCACCAGGCCTTCCTATACCGAAACGATATTTGGTAGTCGAAGTTGGCTGGTTCAATCCTGTGCGTAAACAAGGGCTGAAGTTTAGGAATCCAGTCGGCTTTTACATCGACCCCTCCGTCATAAATATTGCCGGCATCCATCAAGCCCAACGCGTCAATGATTGAGCCGTCGTCGCCTAGATCTGCTGAGTATTCCTTCCCTTGCGCGATCTCTGTTTTTTTATCGTACCAATCCAAACTGACTTTCAGCCCCATGCCATCCTCACAGATACTTTTTAATGCTTCGTTTTTTTGGGCGGGTCTATTTGCGTTTGACAACGATGCTGTCCGCCGCTTTCGTCGGCGGGTATACCCATATATAAGGTGCCTGCGGCGCGGCTTCCAGTTTGGCAACTCGAATGGCACGACATCGACCGTTAGCGGTAACGAGTACAAGAAATCCCGGATCAGCGGACTGGTCCGGTCTTTTTGTATCTGAAAGATATCTAGGCATTGCAGCTAAGTTGGAAGAGGTAAACCGGGTCGTAAATGTTCTTACCCAGTATTTCTTCTAACGCAGAAAGTTGAGCTCGCGTCAGGTTGTATCCCTCCCAGCCCTGCTGGTCTGAGGTCCATCCCATAATTTCTTTCAACTGCTCATCGTACCCACTGGGTAATTCTTCTTCGAAGACGAGAAGCTCGGTTTCTTTATCGAAGGCTTCAATGACATAAAAAATCATGGTTCTACATTCCTTGTCTTATCCGCAGGTTTGGTCTGCTTGCCGGTTTCTGGATCATATTCACCGAGGTGACGACCACGTCTGTCGTACATTTCGACCATCCCGTGTTGTGAGTCCCATTCGAAAATAATCCCTTTTGAGGTTTTCCATCGTTTTCTTAGATTGCCGCCACCTTTAACCGGAGTTTTACGATTTGCCTTTACGGCGTCAGGAAAAGCAGTGAGTCCTGTCGGCGCAGAATGATATTTGTGGTGGGGAACACTCACCACAATATAAACAGGCAAGACCCCCGACCCCACCGGAAACACAAGAATGAAATCCCTGTATTCAGGCGGATACACCGGATTCACGATAATGCTGTCCGCCGCTTTCGTCGGCGGATAAACCCAGATGTGCGGTGCTTGCGGGGCGGCTTCCAGTTTGGGGATGCCGAGAATGTCGGACCCATCCACCGCCGGTGTCCAGATCAGTTCAATGCCATCGCCAAAGTCAGCCACTTGCTGACTGCCGCGCAACTTGAACTGCACGACATCGACCATTTCCCACTCGCGATGCTTGCCAGTGTAAAACCCGTAACCCTTGAGATTGCCATCAGCCTGTTGCTCGATCCTCAGGCGCACGCGGGTGCGGGCCTGTTTCAGGGTGCGCAGTTGTTCTTCGGTGTACAGCGCGCTTTCACCCAGGCTCGGCGTCCAGAACAACGCGACCAAACCAGTCAACACAGTGGCTCCTGCCACGCCGAGTGCAGGTGCGGCAGTTAGTGTCGGGAGCCGCAACGCGAGGTGGCCGATGCCGACCGGGAGGGCATGGCTGCTGATTTTTTGCAGGTTCAGCAGACCGTCATCGTCTGCTTCACGGGCACCGAGCCAGGCGACTTCCCCGTAATCCTTGAGGCTGTCGGTGGGCACCATGCCCGAAGGGTTGGCGTAGTCGATGATGGCGTCCGGCAGGTTGCAGGACTTGGCAAAGACGCAGCCGGCACGAACGGGTTCGTCTTTAGACGCGCTGACTGGAAGACGGCGCTCGAAGGCTTCTTGCCTGGCGAGCATGGCTTCGTAGGCGCTTTGCCTGGCGTCCCGCTCGGCCCGTTCGGTCGCGGTCATGAAGCGGTGGGTAACGTGGTGCCCGTCGCCTGCCGGTGGGTTGGGAACCCGGGGGATATCCTTTTGGCCAGCCACTGATCATCCTTTCATTCGTCCGTCGGCAGTCCCGATAAAGGGGCTGCACGACGTTAACGAACGCGGTTAATCGTGGCTGTAGGACGAGTCTTTAAAGTCCTTAGGACCGTTCTCTGTTACTCAGGATTGCAGCGCAGCGCTCTTGCGGCTCGCCAATGCCGTCACCGCATACCCAATCAACGCGGCCAGGATCGAACCGGTCAGAATCCCCATCCGGTCCATCCCGGCGTATTCACTGGCTCCCGGCACGAACGCCAGGGAACCGACAAACAGGCTCATGGTGAAACCAATCCCGCAGAGGATCGCAACCCCCAGCACCTGACCCCAATTGGCGCCTTGGGGCAGGGCGGCGATGCCGATTTTGACGGCCAGCCAGGTCAGGCCGAACACGCCCAGGGTCTTGCCCAGCAGCAGGCCGACGGCGATGCCCATCGGCACGTGGTGAGTGAAGCTTTCCAGGGTCACGCCGCTCAGGGACAGGCCGGCGTTGGCGAAGGCGAACAGCGGCAGGATGCCGTAGGCGACCCAGGGGTGCAGGGCGTGTTCCAGAGTCATCAGTGGCGAAGGCTCGGCATTTTTGGTGCGCAGCGGAATGCAGAATGCCAGGGTGACGCCGGCCAGAGTCGCGTGGACACCGCTCTTCAGTACGCAGACCCACAGGATCAAACCGATGATCATGTACGGTCCGAGCTTGACCACCCCGAGCCGGTTCATCGCGATCAGCGCGACGATGCAGGCCCCGGCCAGAGCCAGGGACAAGGTCGACAATGTGCCGGAATAGAAAATCGCGATCACGATGATGGCGCCGAGGTCGTCGATGATCGCCAGGGTCATCAGGAACAGCTTCAGCGACACCGGAACGCGTTTGCCGAGCAAGGCGAGTACGCCGAGAGCGAAGGCAATGTCGGTGGCCATCGGGATGGCCCAGCCACCCAGTGCGCTCGGATCATCACGGTTGAGGAACCAGTAGACCAGCGCCGGCACCACCATGCCGCCAATCGCCGCCGCGCCGGGCAGGACGATTTGCGAGGGTTTTGACAACTGGCCGTCGAGGACTTCGCGCTTCACTTCCAGGCCGATCAGCAGGAAGAACATGGCCATCAGGCCGTCGTTGATCCACAGCAGTAACGGCTTGGCGATTTTCAGCGCGCCGATCTGGGCCACCACGGGGGTATCCAGCAGCCCGTTGTAGAGCCACGACAGTGACGAGTTATTGATGATTAGAGCCAGAGCTGCCGCAGCGATCAGTAACAGACCGCTGGCCGCTTCCAACTGAAAGAAACGCGTGAATGTGCTACGCAGAGGCAAGGTCGCTCTCCATCGATGAATTCAAAAGGTGGCACACCCTAACCCGTACCGTTAGTTGTTAAAACAAAATTTATATTCTTTTTTGTTATATGCCGTTACAACGCAAGGTGTGGTCGCGAACCTGAGCCTAGCAGTTGCCCGGCGTTTTGGACCTCAGCTGTATCTGTGCGTGTTGCAGGAATTTTCCTAAGCTTGTGGGCTGAGCCTTGCAACAAGGCCGACTCTTGCCTGATTCAACGAGATCACCACCATGAGCGACAACCGACAGTGGGCCCGCGAAGCCATCCGGATCATTGAAGCCGACTTCCAGCGCAGCGCCGACACCCACTTGATCCCCTTGCCGCTGCCGGGTTTGCCGGGTATCGAGTTGTATTTCAAGGATGAGTCGAGCCATCCCACCGGCAGCCTCAAGCACCGGTTGGCCCGTTCGCTGTTCCTTTATGCGCTGTGTAACGGCTGGCTCAAGCCCGGCGCGCCGGTGATCGAAGCATCCAGCGGTTCGACGGCGATTTCCGAAGCGTATTTCGCGCGTTTGCTCGGCCTGCCGTTCATCGCGGTGATGCCGGCGACCACCTCCAAAGAGAAGATCGCGCAGATCGCTTTCTATGGTGGTAACAGCCATTTGGTGGACGATCCGACCCAGATCTACGCCGAATCCGAACGTCTGGCCCGTGAGCACGACGGCCATTTCATCGATCAGTTCACCTACGCCGAGCGCGCCACGGACTGGCGGGCGAACAACAACATCGCCGAATCGATTTTCCAGCAGATGCGCTTCGAGCAGCATCCGGAGCCGAGCTGGCTGATTTCCAGCCCCGGCACTGGCGGCACCACCGCAACCCTGGGTCGCTACGTGCGCTATCGCCAGCATTGCACCCGCGTACTGTGCGCCGATGCCGAGCGTTCGGTGTTCTTCGATTACTACCAGACCGGTGACGCCAGTTTGCGCCTGGATTGTGGGTCGCGGATTGAGGGGATTGGTCGGCCACGGGTGGAGGCGTCGTTTCTGCCCAAGGTGATCGATGCGATGGTCAAAGTGCCGGATGCGTTGTCCCTGGCCGCCATGCATTACCTGGCGCAGCGTTTGGGCCGGCGTGTGGGCGGTTCGAGCGGCACCAACCTGATCGGCGCTTTGATCGCGGCCGGGCAAATGGTTGCGGCGGGGGAGTCGGGGTCGATCGTGGCGATCCTGTGTGACGGCGGCGAACGTTATGCCACCACCTATTACGATCAGGATTGGCTCAAGGGCCAGGGCTATGAATTGAGTGGTTTGATCGAGGCTGTGGCGGCCAGCGTCGAACGCGGCGAACCGCTGCCGGCGACCGTGCTACGCGCCAATATCTGATAGAAGCGAAAAGATCGCAGCCTTCGGCAGCTCCTACATGAGAGTGCATTCCTCTGTAGGAGCTGCCGAAGGCTGCGATCTTTTGCTCTTAAGGCCTAAGCCTCAAGGCCGAGAATGTCGCGAGCCACCGCTTCGGCAATCCGAATCCCGTCAACACCCGCCGACAAGATCCCGCCCGCATATCCCGCACCTTCACCGGCCGGGAACAAGCCTTTCACGTTCAGGCTCTGCATCGACTCGTTCCGGGTAATGCGCAGCGGCGACGAAGTGCGCGTCTCGATCCCGGTCAACACCGCATCGTGCAGCGAATAACCGCGAATCTGCTTCTCGAACGCCGGTAACGCTTCACGAATCGCTTCGATGGCAAACGCCGGCAACGCCAACGCCAAATCACCAAAGGAAACACCGGGTTTGTAGGACGGTTCGACGCTGCCCACCTCGGTGGACGGCTTGCCGGCGATAAAGTCGCCGACCAGTTGCGCCGGGGCCTCGTAATTGCTGCCGCCGAGCACAAAGGCGTGGGATTCCAGGCGTTCCTGCAACTCGATGCCGGCCAGCGGGCCGCCCGGGTAATCGACTTCCGGGGTGATGCCGACGACGATCCCGGAGTTGGCGTTGCGCTCGTTGCGCGAGTACTGGCTCATGCCGTTGGTGACCACGCGGCCCGGCTCGGACGTCGCCGCCACCACGGTGCCGCCCGGGCACATGCAGAAGCTGTAGACCGAGCGACCGTTCTTGGCGTGGTGCACCAGTTTGTAATCCGCCGCCCCCAGTTTCGGGTGGCCGGCGTACTTGCCCAGGCGCGCGCGGTCGATCAGCGACTGCGGGTGTTCGATGCGGAAACCCACCGAAAACGGCTTGGCTTCCATGAACACGCCACGGCCGTGGAGCATGCGGAAGGTGTCACGGGCGCTGTGGCCGAGGGCCAGGATCACGTGTTTCGAATGGATCTGCTCGCCGCCGTTCAACTCGACGCCGACCAGTTGACCGTCCTCGATCAACACGTCGGTGACCCGTTGCTGGAAGCGCACTTCGCCGCCCAACGCACGAATCTGCTCGCGCATGTTTTCCACTACGCCAGTCAGACGGAACGTGCCGATGTGCGGTTTGCTGACGTAGAGGATTTCTTCCGGCGCGCCGGCCTTCACGAATTCATGCAGGACTTTGCGGCCGATGAATTTCGGGTCCTTGATCTGGCTGTAGAGCTTGCCGTCGGAGAAGGTCCCCGCGCCACCTTCACCAAATTGCACGTTGGATTCCGGGTTGAGCACGCTTTTACGCCACAGACCCCAGGTGTCCTTGGTGCGCTGGCGCACTTCGGTACCGCGTTCGAGGATGATCGGCTTGAAGCCCATCTGCGCCAGCAGCAGCCCGGCGAAGATCCCGCACGGGCCGAAACCGACCACAATCGGGCGTTGTTGCAGATCGGCCGGCGCCTGGCCGACCACTTTGTAGCTGACATCCGGGGCGACGTTGACGTTACGGTCATCGGCGAACGTGTGCAGCAGCGTGGCCTCATCCTTGGCGGTGAGGTCGATGGTGTAGATGAAGCACAGTTCGGAGGATTTTTTGCGCGCATCGTAGCTGCGCTTGAACAAGGTGAAATCGAGCAGGTCATCACTGGCGATGCCCAGGCGCTGCACGATGGCAGGGCGCAGGTCTTCTTCGGGATGGTCGATGGGCAGCTTGAGTTCGGTGATTCGTAACATGACAGGGTCCGGTTCGCGGGGCGCACAACTGCGCCAAGGCGTTTGAAGGCGGCGATTATAAGCCCCAAACGCCGGTCCCGTGAGGCAAAAACGATCAGTCGTTACGCGAACCGCCGAAATACCCGCAGCCGCGCTGCACCTGGCCGTCGATCCGCAGTTCGGCGCTCATGTGCTGGACGCTGCCGCTGCTGCTGTCGACGCAACGGTTCGGTGCGACCCACAGTTCGATGTGCTTGCCGTTGGCTTCGCTGCTGAGGTTGAAACGCCCGTCGCCCAGTTGTTCTTCGACGTAAGGCACGGCCAAGGGGGGGGCGCCGGCGCGGTCGATGACCAGGCCTTTGCCGCTGACTTTGACGTTCCACTCCGGCCCATGACCGGCGGCCCGCAGGATCAGCAGTTTGAAATTCGGATCGTCGCACGCCGTGCCCGAGCGTTCGACGCGGTACAACTGCGCAAGGTCGAGGCGGCTGCCATCGATCCGGCCACGCACGTCGGCAAACAGCTTGCCCTGATCATCGGCCAGGGTCGCGGCCTCTTGCAGCACGCTGGTGCCGCCGGTGTCGTTGACCACAAAACTGCGCGATTCATTGCATGGCTGGAACACCAGTTTGCCGTCCGCCGCCGTCAACTGGCCCTGCATGCGGGTCTGGCCTACATGGGAGGCGCTCTGCCGAGGGCCATCAAGCAACTGGCAGGCGGCGAACAACGGAAGCAGGGCAACGAGGACGAGGGAACGGGCAACACGCATCTTTGGTTCTCCAGACAAGTGCCGCCACGTTACGCAGCCTGACCGTTCATCACAACCCCACCGATGGATGTCGATCACCCCGTAGGAGCTGCCGAAGGCTGCGATCTTTTGATCTTGATTTTTAAGATCAAGGTCAAAAGATCGCAGCCTTCGGCAGCTCCTACAGGTTGTGTGGTTCTTAACCTACGTGAAAGGTTTGACCTGTTTGCAGGCCTTCTACGCTTTTGGCGTAGGCCAATGCCACATCGGCTGCGGGAACCGGTTTGTAGCCACGGAAGTACGGCGCGTAGCTGCCCATGGCTTCGAGCAACACCGTCGGGCTGATCGAGTTGACGCGCAGGCCGCGCGGCAGTTCGATCGCGGCGGCGCGGACGAAGCTGTCCAGCGCACCGTTGACCAGGGCTGCCGAGGCGCCGCTGCGAATCGGGTCGTGGCTGAGCACGCCGGTGGTGAAAGTGAACGAGGCGCCGTCATTGGCGAATTCACGGCCGATCAGCAGCAGATTGACCTGGCCCATCAGCTTGTCTTTCAGGCCCAGGGCAAAGCTATCCGAGGTCATTTCGCCCAGCGGTGCGAAGGTGACGTTGCCAGCGGCGCAGACCAGCGCATCGAATTTGCCGGTTTGTTCGAACAGTTTGCGGATCGAGGCGCTGTCGCTGATATCCACATTGAAGTCGCCGCTGTTACGGCCAATGCGAATGACCTCATGACGCTGGGACAACTCTTTGTCGACGGCCGAACCGATGGTGCCGCCTGCGCCAATCAAAAGAATCTTCATCGTGCTGTTCCTCGAAGTAGTTGAACGAGGCTTAAGTCTAGGGTGGATTTTCCTGTTGATAAGCGTGCTAATAGGCAACCTTTGGTTTTCAATTGGAAACAATCCATGAGCGAAATGGATGACTTGGCGGCGTTCGCCGTGTTGATCGAAGCCGGAAGTTTTACCCTGGCGGCCCAGCAACTGGGTTGCAGCAAGGGACAGCTCTCCAAGCGCATCAGCCTGTTGGAAACGCGGTTTTCCGTGGTCCTGCTGCAACGCACCACGCGCCGTTTGAGTTTGACGGCCGCCGGTGCGGCGCTGTTGCCGCAAGCCCAGGCGCTTGTAGTCCAAGTGGAAAGGGCGCGTCAGGCATTGGCACGACTGAAGGACGACATGGCCGGGCCGGTGCGTATGACGGTGCCGGTGTCGCTGGGGGAAACCTTCTTCGATGGTTTGTTGCTGGAGTTTTCCAGCAAGTACCCCGAGGTGCAGATTGAGCTGGACCTCAACAACAGTTTTCACGATTTATCCCGCGACGGTTTTGACCTGGCGGTTCGCTCCGAAGTGGGCAACGACGAACGCCTGGTCGCCCGGCCGCTGCTGGCCTGGCACGAAATGACCTGCGCCAGCCCGGCCTACCTTGAGCAATACGGCGAACCGCTGACGCCCCAGGCTTTGGTTGAGCATCGTTGCCTGCTCAACAGCCACTACAGCGGCCGTGAAGAGTGGCTGTATCACCAGCAACACGAATTGTTACGGGTGCGGGTGTCGGGACCGTTCGCCAGCAACCATTACAGCCTGCTGAAAAAAGCGGCATTGGCCGGCGCCGGGATTGCGCGGTTGCCGTCTTACTTGCTGCAAGCGGAATTGGCCGACGGCCGATTGCGCTGGCTCCTGCGCGATTATCAGACCCGTCGCATGCCGATGTACCTGGTGCATCCGTATCAGGGTGGCCTGCCAAAGCGCACCCAAGTGCTGGCGGATTATCTGATTGGCTGGTTCAAACGCAGCGGCGAGGCCCTCGACAGACTCCAGCGCTAACACCCATCCCCCGTAGGAGCTGCCGCAGGCTGCGATCTTTTGACCTTGATCTTCAACGATCATGAAGAAAAACCAAGATCAAAAGATCGCAGCCTGCGGCAGCTCCTACGGGGAGGCTGGTTATTGTGGGTCGATCTGGTCCAGGGCCTGATTCACCGCCAGTTCGCCGAGCATGATGCTTTGCTGGATGCCGAGCAGCATGTGGCGGTCCGAGCCTTCCAGGAACGCGGCGAAATTGCTGGCCATCACGCTCGCCGAGGCCAGTGACTCACAGGCATGGCCGAGCAGGGTTTGCACATCGAAACCGGGCGCGACGAGGAACATCGTGCTTGGGGTGTGTGGGGGATTGGGTGAGTCTTTGATCATTCGTTTGTGCTCGCTTAAGGGCTGCGCCCGGCTCGCGACTAAACGAATTAGGGTGGCAGCGGTGTGCAGGTTAGTCGACCGATGAGCACAGAAACTCGGCGCGCCCGAAGGCGCCCTGCACACAGCCGCCATCAAGTGCAGGGATGGGAAACCTGACTTTTGGCACTTATGCGTTTCTGTGAAAAACAACCGAGCGACTAAACCCGACCACTGATGAGCAGTGGCAAGCAAACGATAAAGACCCGTCCCCAGGCGCACAAGCCGGCGGATTCTGGCGTAGCTGTAGGCAATGACGCAAGGCGTCGTAGCTTGCAGGAAGTAACAACTGACAAGCATTAAACACACCCTCAATCCCCCCAAAATCCCCCCGTAGGAGCTGCCGAAGGCTGCGATCTGTTGACCTTGATCTTCAACGATCATGAAGAAAAACCAAGATCAAAAGATCGCAGCCTTCGGCAGCTCCTACGGAGGGGCAGGCATAAAAAAACGGCCCGAAGGCCGTTTTTTGTTTCCCGGAAAACTTCAACCACCCAGATACGCTTCGCGCACTTTCGGATCGGTCAGCAGGGCTTCACCGGTGCCTTGCATCACCACCCGGCCGTTCTCCAGAACGTAGGCGCGGTCAGCGATTTTCAGCGCCTGGTTGGCGTTTTGTTCCACCAGGAACACCGTCACACCGTCCTTACGCAGCTGTTCGATGATGTCGAAGATCTGCTGGATGATGATCGGCGCCAGACCGAGCGACGGCTCGTCGAGCAGCAACAGCTTGGGCTTGCTCATCAGCGCACGGCCAATGGCGAGCATTTGCTGTTCGCCGCCGGACATGGTGCCGCCGCGTTGGGCGAAACGCTCTTTCAGGCGTGGGAAAAGTCCGAGAACCTTGTCCATCTGTTCCTGATAATCGCCCTTGTCGGTGAAGAAGCCGCCCATGGCCAGGTTTTCTTCCACGGTCAGACGGGCAAACACCCGACGACCTTCCGGCACCACCGCGATGCTCTTGCGCATGATCTGCGCCGAGCTCTGCCCCACGAGTTCTTCACCCATGTACTTGATGCTGCCGCTGTGGGCTTGCGGCGAACCGCACAGCGTCATCAGCAGGGTGGACTTGCCCGCGCCGTTGGCACCGATCAGGGTGACGATTTCGCCCTGGCGGATTTCCACGTTGACGCCGTGCAAGGCCTGGATCTTGCCGTAGAAGGTGGAAACGTTTTCGAATTGCAGCATTTACGCTTCCCCCAGGTAGGCTTTGATCACTTCAGGATTGTCGCGGATCTGTTCCGGCGTGCCGTCGGCCAGGGGCGTGCCCTGGTTGATCACGACGATGTGGTCGGAAATGCTCATGACCAGTTTCATGTCGTGTTCGATCAGCAGCACGGTCACATCGTGCTCTTCGCGCAGCACGCTGATCAGCGCCTTGAGGTCTTCGGTTTCCTTCGGGTTCAGGCCGGCCGCCGGTTCGTCGAGCATGAGAATCCGCGGGCGGGTCATCATGCAGCGGGCGATTTCCAGGCGACGTTGCTGACCGTAGGCCAGGGTGCCGGCCGGACGGTTGGCGAAGGCCTTGAGGTTGACCTTGTCCAGCCAGTACTCGGCGAACTCCATGGCTTCGCGTTCGCTCTTGCGGAACGACGGGGTCTTGAACAGACCGGCCAGGAAATTGGTGTTCAAGTGACGGTGCTGGGCGATCAAGAGGTTCTCGACCGCCGTCATGTCCTTGAACAGCCGCACGTTCTGGAAGGTCCGCACCACGCCTTTGCGGGCGATCTCATGGCCGGGCAGGCCCTGGATCGGCTGGCCGTCGAGGATGATGCTGCCGCCGCTCGGTTTGTAGAAACCGGTCAGGCAGTTGAACACGGTGGTCTTGCCGGCGCCGTTGGGGCCGATCAGTGCCACAACCTGTTTTTCGTGCACGGTCAGGGCGACGCCGTTGACCGCCAGCAAGCCGCCGAAGCGCATGCTCAGATTTTCGACTTTAAGGATCTCGCGGCTCATTTGCGCAGCTCCATGTGAGGACGTTGCATGGGCAGCAGACCTTGAGGACGCCAGATCATCATCAGCACCATCAAGGCGCCGAACATCAACATGCGGTATTCACTGAACTCACGCATCATTTCCGGCAGCAGGATCATCACCACGGCCGCGAGGATGACGCCCAGTTGCGAGCCCATGCCACCCAACACGACGATGGCGAGAATGATCGCCGACTCGATGAAGGTGAAGGACTCCGGCGTCACCAGCCCCTGACGGGCGGCGAAGAAGCTGCCGGCGAAACCGGCGAAGCTCGCACCGAGGGTGAAGGCTGACAGCTTGATCACCGTAGGGTTGAGACCCAGCGCACGGCAGGCAATTTCGTCTTCACGCAGTGCTTCCCATGCGCGACCGATCGGCATGCGCAGCAGGCGGTTGATGACGAACAGCGCACCGAGGGCCAGCAACAGGGCAACCAGGTAGAGGAAAATCACCTTGTTGATCGAGTTGTATTCCAGGCCGAAGTACTCGTGGAACGTCTGCATGCCTTCGGCCGCTTTACGCTCGAAAGTCAGGCCGAAGAACGTTGGCTTCTCGATGTTGCTGATGCCGTTCGGGCCGCCGGTGATGTCGGTCAGGTTACGCAGGAACAGACGGATGATTTCACCGAAGCCCAGGGTCACGATCGCCAGGTAGTCACCGCGCAAGCGCAGGACCGGGAAGCCGAGCAGGAAGCCGAACGTTGCCGACATCAGGCCGGCAATCGGCAGGCAGACCCAGAAACTCCAGCCCAGGTAGTGCGACAACAGCGCATAGCTGTAGGCGCCGACGGCGTAGAAACCGACGTAACCCAGGTCGAGCAGACCGGCCAGACCGACCACGATGTTCAGGCCCAGGCCCAGCATCACGTAGATCAGGATCAGGGTCGCGATGTCCACCGCGCCGCGTGAGCCGAAGAACGGCCACACCAGGGCACCGATGATCAACGCAACGATGATCCAGCGCTGAGTGGTCGGCAGGGTCAGGAAGTTGCTGGCCTTGGCCGGAATCAACGGCATGCTTGGCGAGGATTTCCAGGCCTTGCTGATCGGGTCGTTGAACATCACGCGCAGGAACATCAGGACCGAGCAGATCGCGATGATCGACAGGGTCATGTTGCTGGTGCCGTGAACTTCCAGGTTGATGCCGACGATGGTCAGTTTCAGACCGAGTACCGGGTAG
The DNA here is from genome assembly GCF_037049705.1 of Janthinobacterium sp. LPB2021202312-11-4. Lineage (NCBI taxonomy): Bacteria > Pseudomonadati > Pseudomonadota > Betaproteobacteria > Burkholderiales > Oxalobacteraceae > Janthinobacterium > Janthinobacterium sp. LPB2021202312-11-4. The sequence continues at coordinate 179,621 of NZ_JBAGKV010000006.1, forward strand.
GCCACAGCCCAGACCAGCAGGGCGCTGAAGAGCGCCTGTTTGAGATTCCTAGTCATACTTTCTCAACCTCCGGACGGCCCAGAATGCCGGTCGGCCGGAACAACAGCACCAGAACCAACAAGCCGAAAGCCACGACGTCCTTGTACTGGTCGCCGAAGATGTCGGCACCAAAGGCTTCCGCCACCCCAAGCACCAACCCGCCGAGCATGGCGCCGGGGATGCTGCCGATACCGCCCAGTACTGCGGCGGTGAAGGCCTTGAGGCCGACGAGGAAACCGGCGTTCGGGTTGATCACGCCGTATTGCATGCTCAGCAGCACGGCCGCGATGGCCGCCAGCGCAGCACCAATGACGAAGGTCAGGGCGATGATGTTGTTGGTATTGATCCCCAGCAGGTTGGCCATCTTGATGTCTTCGGCACAGGCGCGGCAGGCGCGACCCAGGCGGGAGCGAGAGATGAATAGCGTCAGGCCGAGCATGGCGATCAGGGTCACCACGAACACGACGATTTGCATGTAGGAGATCAGCACTTCGTGTGCGCCACCTGGCCCGAAGGAAAGATTCCCGGGGATCAGGTTGGGGATGGATTTGTCCTTGGAGTCTTGCGCCAGCAGAACGGTGTTCTGCAGGAAAATCGACATGCCGATGGCCGAAATCAGCGGAATCAGACGGTTGCTGCCACGCAAGGGGCGATAGGCAATCCGTTCGATGCTGTAGCCGTAGGCACTGCAAACGACGATGCTCGCGATAAAACCGGCGGTCATCAACAGCGGGACACTGTCGAGTCCCATCATGGCCAGGCCCGCGATGGCGATGAACGCCACGTAGGAACCGATCATATACACCTCGCCGTGGGCGAAGTTGATCATTCCAATGATGCCGTAAACCATCGTATAGCCGATGGCGATCAGGGCATACGTGCTGCCAACGGTCAGACCGTTAACCAGCTGCTGGAAGAAGTGATAGATGTCAGGCATTACTGCGCTCCTAAAAACCTGATACGCATTTCACTGGTGGAGTCATTTTCCCGCTCGAGCCCCGTGGATCTGCATCCACTTCGAATTCGAGGTTTGCCAGCGAACCGCTGATGACGGTTTTGAGATTTTCAGGTGGGGAGACTGGCGGATCACGCCAGCGCGGCCCAATACGTTCGTAAAACAAAGCCCACGGCACGCCGTGGGCTTTATTGGCAGTCAGTCAGGCAAAGCCTTACTGAGGCGAAGCTTCGGTTTTAGGTTTGCCGAAGTGCCACTCGTAAACCACGAATTTGAAGTCTTTCAGGTCGCCCTTGGCGTCGAAGCTCAGGTCGCCAGTCGGGGTCTTGAAGGAACCTGCGTGGATGGCCGCGGCCACTTTTGCAGGGTCTTCGCTCTTGGCGGCAGTGATACCACCGGCGATGACTTCAACAGCCGAGTACGAAGGGAACACGAACGGACCGCTCGGATCTTCTTTCTTGGCTTTGAACGCGTCAGCCAGGGCGACGTTGGCCGGGTCCTGGTCGAAGGATTTCGGCAGGGTCACCAGCAGGCCTTCGGAAGCGTCCTTGGCGATCTGCGAAATGGAGTCGTTACCCACGCCTTCCGGACCCATGAACTTGGCTTTCAGGCCTTTTTCCTGGGATTGACGCAGGATCAGACCCAGCTCCGGGTGGTAGCCGCCGTAGTAGACGAAGTCGACGTTGGCTTGCTTGAGCTTGGAGATGATCGAGGAGAAGTCCTTGTCGCCGGCGTTGATACCTTCGAACACGGCAACTTTCACGCCTTTGCCTTCGAGGGTTTTCTTCACGGCGGTGGCGATGCCTTCACCGTATTGCTGTTTGTCGTGCAGCACGGCAACGATTTTCGGTTTGACGTGATCAGCGATGTAGTTACCGGCGGCAGGGCCCTGGGCGCTGTCCAGACCGATAGTACGGAAGATCATTTTGTAACCACGGGCGGTGATGTCCGGGCTGGTGGCAGCCGGGGTGATCATGACCACGCCTTCGTCTTCGTAGATGTCCGAAGCAGGTTGGGTGGAGCTGGAGCACAGGTGGCCGACCACGAACTTGACGCCGTCGTTGACGACTTTGTTCGCGACCGCTACCGCTTGTTTCGGATCACAGGCATCGTCGTATTCAACGGCTTCGAGTTTCTTGCCGTCGACGCCGCCCTTGGCGTTGATTTGCTCGATGGCCATTTTGGCGCCACTGAACTGCATGTCGCCGTACTGGGCTACAGGGCCGGTTTTAGGGCCGGCGATACCGATCTTGATGGTGTCAGCTGCGAACGAATGGCTGGCAACCCCGGCCAGAACCATAGCGGCAAACAGTTTGGAAATCTGCTTAGTAGCCTTAGTCATAGTGCTCCACTCTTACTGTTGTAGTTTTTATAGTCCTGGCGCCGTAGCAGCAGAACCGGGTCAGATATCTGGGATATCCTCCGGAAAATGCCCCCGGCAACTGTACCGGTACAGTGTAGAGCGCCGATTGTTAGCCTGGGAAGGCAGCGCCGGGGGGCAAACCCTGAGGGTGTCGCTTTTTTGAAAGGAAATTACAGAAATGCGGCGGGTTGTTAGCTGGCTAATCGCTTGATTCAGCAGCATTCCTTGGCTTTCCTGCACTTTTCGTTCGTTGACTCAATTGCATCCGGGTTTTTCTGCCAGACCACCGACGTTATCATTCACGCCGATTTCTTTTCCGGACAGGACCCATGACTGAAGAACCTAGCACCCTCTATGCCAAGCTGCTTGGTGAGACCGCATCTATTACCTGGAAGGAACTGGAACCGTTCTTTGCCAAGGGTGCCCTATTGTGGGTCGACCCAAGCCTGGATTTGATCGCCGCCGCCGAGGCCGTGGCCACGGACGAAGGCCAGAAAGTGGCTGCCTGGCTGGCCGCCGATACCCTCGCCAAGCTCTCTGAAACGCGGGCGCTGGATCTTTTCGAGCGCGATCCCGAGCTGTGGGCGGTGGTGGTTTCGCCGTGGATTCTGATCCAGGAAAGGGCGACGAGCTGAAGCCTTGCACTAAATAAGTGCGTCGCTCGTCTGGCTAAAAGTGTGTAGGCGAGTAGCGTGATGGCATGTTGCCGTAGAGAAAGGCCACAGAAGGGTCTTGAAGAGGGTGACGTGCACGTAACGGGAACAGTTTTATGAGCAGCCTGAGGGCTGCTTAATTGTTTCTGGATGTTGTGGATGAGCGCAAAAGATCAAGATCAAAAGATCGCAGCCTTCGGCAGCTCCTACAGGGGGAGTGCTGAACCTGTAGGAGCTGCCGAAGGCTGCGATCTTTTGATTCGTGGGGGATTTGAGGACGCCTTCGCGAGCAAGCCCGTTCCCACAGGGGATGGCGTTCCTGTTGAAGGAATGCGATCGAATGTGGGAACGGGCTTGCTCGCGAAGGGGCCGTCCCTGATTAAGCAGTTTTACCGGTGTGGTTATTCAGCGAAATAACCTTGGTCTTGCCAATCCGGTGACGGTAGATCTCGCGCAGGTACTTGATGGCTTTCTTCACGCAATCCCGGGACAAGCGAATGTCGTTGATCGACACAAACTTGTCCTTGTCGCTGATCAGCTCGCGGTACTTCTTCTCGTACATCGGCTTGATCGCGTACCAGTTGGTGTCGAGGATCTTCGCCGGGTTTTCGAATTCGTTGAGCAGTTCGTCGATGCGGTCTTCGTCGAAGTCTTCATGGATGATGAAGTCGAGGATCGAGTTGTCCAGGGTCTCGTCGAAGCGGTACGGGTTCTTCGCGAAGCAGCGCTTGATGAAGGCCACGATCAGGGTCAGGAAGTCGTCCGACAGGCACGGGCTCTTGGCGATCAGGGTGGTCAGCGACAAGTTGGCCGAGGCGCCGATCACCAGCGCGTAACGCTTGAGCGTGGTGTTCGGGAACAGGCTGTTGAGGTGGGTCTTCAAGCGGTTCAGGTCCATGTAGGACAGCTTGTAGTCCTTGGGCAACGAAACGATCGACACCACCGACGAGCAATTCTTGAAGAAGTGCAGGTCGTGCAACGCGGCCGCGTCGTAGCCGGAATTCTTGTACTGCTCCAGAGACGCGCGATAGCGCTTGGACTCGATCGGCAACAGGCTGATGCCTTCGATGGCCTGAGTGACCTTGTTGAAGTGCGGCAGGTCGATGGAGCGGAAGAACAGGTCATCGATGTTCAGGCGCTGCGGCTCTTTATCGAACACCTTGAACTTGTCGCTGCTCGGCGCCGGGGTTTCCGGCACCACGGATTCGGCGTAGGCAATCGCCACTGGACCGGCCAGGCTCATGAACAAGTCGTTGGCGTCCAGGCGAATGGTTTCGCCGATGTCGATGCCGGCACGACGGAAATAGTTCTGGTCGTAGTCAGTCGTGACCGCTTGCGCCGTCAGAATGTTGAAGATCTGCTGCGAGATGTATTGGTTGGCGTGTTTTTCCATCGCATTGACATCAATGTTCTGGATGTTGCCGTCATCGCTTTCTTCGGCGTAACGCATGATGTCGTTGGAGATCAGCATCATCGCGTTCCATGGGCGGATACGCCCCATGACGCTGGCTTCGCTGCTGTCTTCATTGTCGAAGTTGTAGGAGAAGTCCCACTCTTCCGACAGGTATTTGCACAGCAGCCGACCGGCGTTGATGTGCAGCGCCTCGGACATTTCGCTGCGGTGGTCGGAAATGTTCGGCAGCACGCAGATGCCGCTGGTGAAGATCGGCTCGAAGACGAAAGCGTGGCCGCTTTTGCTGTCGTGCTCGTCCATCGGCTTGGTGTCGAACGTCTTGTTCATGTACGAGTGCTGCTGGGCCAGGCCGAATTCCGAGGCCATGCCCGAACCGGTACCGCCGCCGGCGCTGAAAATCGAGAAATACAGGCGCGACTGGTTGGCCTTGATCCCGCAGCTGTCGATCAGGTACGAGTGGATCATCTTCCAGTCAGGGCTGGAGAAACGCTGGGTGTCCTTGTTCAGGATGATCTTCGCCAGGTACTGGCCGAGGATCGGCGCGTTACCGGCGCCACCGGCGTGGACTTCGGACAAGTCCATGATCTTCATTTTGCTGTAGTCGCGCAGGAAGCCGCTTTTTTCGCCCTTGCGCGAGAAACGGATGCGCCCGGCGATGTCTTTGTCCAGGTCGCCGAGCATGACCAGCGGTTCGACCAGGAACACCGGTTTGGTGGCCTTGTTCGGCCCCAGGCGCAGGTTGTTACGAATCCATTGCGCCGGGCTGTAGCCTTTTTCGGCGTAGCGTTTGTCCGGCGACAGGCGATCTTCGTTGTTGAATTCGTTGAGGTAGAACTTGCGTGCGTTGTACACCAGTTCCGCCACGTCCAGCGCGATGTTCGAACCGCAGCGACCGAGGCCGATCAGGCACACCGACGGGAATTCCTGCTCGTTGTGCTGTTCGCTGTCGCCTTCCAGGTGCGGCGGGCGCGGGAACACCATGTCGCGCAGGCCGTCGAGGTTGTCGAGGATGCGGTCGGTGTTGGTTTCGGTGAAGTACAGGTATTGCTGGGTGGCCAGCGGGCGCGAGGGGATCAATGGCTTCGATGGCGACGGCGATGGGCTGTTCGCCGCTGGGCTCAGAGTCAAATCGGATACCGCTGTGGCCGGATTGTTTTTAGAAGTCATTGTGCGCCATGTACCTGGACTGGTTGGCTCGACAACAAGGTGTTATCGAACTTCACGGAATGGGATCTCGCGTCTTTTTGCGCGCGTATATTGCCCAAGCGACAGGGGCTGGGCCTGTGCATCACTCGGGGGAATCCTTTCCTTAGTCATGATGGATCGGCCAATATTCGGCGATCTTTAATCAAAAGGAGGCAAAATGATGGCCGCTTTACCTTCACTCGGATTCGCCGGGATCGGCTTGATGGGCTTGCCGATGTGCCGGCGATTGCTGGCGGCGGGCTATTCGCTGGCAGTGTGGAACCGCAATCCGGACAAGTGCGCACCGTTGGTGGAGGCGGGCGCGCGACAAGTCGTCACGCCTGCCGAACTCTGTGAGCACGCCGATGTGGTGATGCTGTGCCTGGCGGACACATCGGTGGTGCGCGAGGTGGTGTTTGGCCCGGCAGGCATCGCCGAGGGTGGGAAAAGTGGCCAGTTGCTGGTGGATTTTTCCAGCCTGGAGCCCACCGCCACGCGGGAAATGGCGACAGCGCTCGTCAGTAAAACCGGCATGGCCTGGCTGGATGCGCCGGTGTCGGGCGGGGTGGTTGGTGCCGAGGCGGGCAGCCTGGCGATCATGGTCGGCGGGGACGCGGCGGACCTTGAACGGGTCCGGCCGGTGCTGCTGACCCTCGGTCAACGCGTGACCCACATGGGCGGCGTCGGTGCTGGCCAGGTGACCAAGGCCTGCAATCAGATGATCGTCGCCTGCAATGCCCTGGTGATCGCCGAAGTGGTGGCGTTGGCCGAGCGCTCAGGCGTCGATGCGCGCCTGATCGCCGAAGCGCTGGCCGGTGGTTTCGCCGATTCCAAACCCTTGCAGATCCTCGCCCCGCAAATGGCCGAGAGCCGTTTCGAACCGGTGAAATGGCACGTGCGCACGTTGCTCAAGGACCTGGACACGGCGGTGAAATTCTCCCGTGAACAAGGCTCGGCCACGCCGATCAGCGGATTGGCCGCACAATTGATGCGCCTGCATGGGGGCCAGGGCTTTTTGGAAAAGGACCCGTCAACGTTAGTGCAGCTATACCGCGAGCCAGGCTCAACGGACTGACCGTGTGCGGGTGTTTGCGCTGGTTGATTTCGTTCAGCACCGGGCGCAGTTCCTCCAGGGGCACCGGGCGGCTGAGCAGGTAGCCCTGGACGAAATCACAGCCGTGGCGTTCAAGAAACTCGTATTGCTCGAAGGTCTCGACGCCTTCGGTGACCACCTGCAAATGCAGGGTGTGGGCCATGACAATGATTGCCTGGACGATCTCCATGTCTTGGGTGGCCTTGGGGATGTCCTGGATAAACGAGCGATCAATCTTCAACGTGTTCAGCGGCAGGCGCTTGAGGTAGGCCAGGGACGAATAGCCGGTGCCGAAGTCGTCGATCGACAGTGACACTCCGAGCGCGCGGATCTGCCGCAGCAACACCAGGGTGTTGGCGATGTTGCCCATCAGCGCGTTTTCCGTGACTTCCAGTTCCAGGCGTTGCGGCTCGACGCCGGTCGCGCGCAGGACGTGTTCGATTTCATCGGCCAGATCCTCGCGCGCCAGGTTGAGCGGCGAGCAGTTCACCGTGATTTTCAGTTGCTCACAGCCATTGCGCGACAGTTCGCCCAAGTCTTCGCAGGCCTTGCGCAGCACCCAGTTGTCCAGTTCGCCGATCAGCCCGTTGGCCTCGGCAATCGCGATAAAGCGCTCCGGCGCGAGTAAACCGTGAACCGGATGTTGCCAGCGAATCAGCGCTTCAAGCTTGGTGACCTGGCCGCTTTTTAGGTCGTAGATCGGTTGGTAGTGCAGCATCAGCCCGGTGTTTTCGCGCAGGGCATGGCGCAGTTCTTCCTCCAGTTGCAGTTCCAGCGTGGCTCGGGTTCTGAGGTTGGAACTGAAGAAATGCAGGCTGTTGCGGCCGCTGCCCTTGGATTGGTACAGCGCCAGGTCGGCGTTTTTCAGCAGTTCTTCGCAGGTCTTGCCGTCTTCGGGGAACAGGCTGATGCCGATGCTGGTGGTCATGACCATGCGCCGGCCGGACAACTCGATGGGCTCTTTCATTTTCAGCATGATGCGCTGGGCCATGTGCCGCGCCTCTTCGCGGTCGTGCAGGCCGATGAGGATGCAGAACTCGTCGCCGCCGAAGCGCGCCACCACGTCGTCGTGGCTGCGCACCGAGCCTTTGATGTGCCCGGCCAACACCTTGAGCAATTCGTCGCCGGCGTCATGGCCCAGGCTGTCGTTGATGCGTTTGAAGTGGTCGATGTCGAGGAACATCACCGCGAGCATCCCGCCCTCGTTGGTTTTCTCGATCAGTTTCTCGGCAAAGATCTGGTTGAAGCCACGGCGGTTGATCAGGTTGGTCAGGGCGTCGTAGTGCGCCACTTGTTGCAGTGACATGCGCGCCTGGTCCAATTGGCTGAGCAGGGCGTTGACCCGGCGCAGGTCGTGTTCTTTGTGTTGCAGCTTCTTGTCGGCCAGGGCCGCGCTGATGCAACTGCCGATAATCAGCAGGCTGATGACCGCCACCGTCAGCCCCAGTTGCAGATGGTTGTCTTCAGCGGGCAGCGCCTGCAGGCTGCCGGCCGGCATCACCAGATTGAGCGCCGCCATGCCGGTGAAATGCATGCCGACAATGCCCGCCCCGAGCACCAGGCTGGCGCTGTACTTGAGCAATTGATGGAACATCCCGTTGCCGTCGCGCAGGTAACTGGAAATCAACAGTGCGGCGAGGCTGGCGCCGATGGCGATGACAATGGAGAGGCCGAACAGGAAGGGGTTGTAGTAGGCCGTAGCACCCGAATGCATGGCGGCCATGCCCACGTAATGCATGGTCGCGATGCCCAGGCCGATCCAGATCGCGGCGCGCAGGTACTGCCAGAAACTCAGGTGCGGATGGCTCAGGGTGTGCATGGCCAGCCACGCAGCGGTCAGGGCAAACCCCAGCGAGAGCAAGGTGATGGGCAGTTGGTAGTGAATTTCGATCGGCGCCTGGAACGCCAGCATGCTGATGAAGTGCATGGCCCAGATGCCGACCGCCAGGCACCCGGCGCCGACCCAGCGCCAGAGCCGCTGTGAACCGGACTTTTCCACATGGCCGACCCGCTCGGTCATGTCCAGCGTGGCAAAACCGGCCGCACTCGCCACCACATAGGCCAGCAGCACCAGAAAAGGGTTGTAGGTGCAGTTGAGGATGACCTGCCCGCTTTCTGGCAGCTCGGTAATGAACTGCAAACCCAGCCACTCCATAGCATGCCCCGTCTCTGAGTCATCCTGGCCAGCGCCATGAACGCTGGCGAATGCCTTGGAGTATAGAGCTCATGTACGGAGCGCAAGCCGTGATGGCACGTTGACGCTAATGATTTTGGTATTAATACGATAGCGATCGGCGCTAAGTATTAATCGTTTTGTTCATACCGCTATTTCGAACTCGGGTTGCAGCGCCGGCAAACCGAACGCGGCCCGCGCAGCATCGCAATCGACGTTCGCTTCGCCATTGGCCCACGAGGCGTCGAACTCCCGGCAGGTGCTGGAGCGCTGATCGTAAATCGAGCATTGCACGGTGCTCCCCACCTCGCCGACCAGCCCGACGCAACGGGTGGGTTTGCAGTCGGTACCGAGCATGGCGACTCGGCTGGGGCTGATCGGCGCGACCAGATCATCCGGCACCGTCCCCCCGGCCGAGGTGCATTCACCCCAGAAAAAAGACACGCGAAAATGAGAACAGCAGGCACCGCAATTCAGACACGGACTGGCTTCGGACATGGGCGATAGTCAAAGAGGGATGGGGGCAACGGTGGGGCAGACAAGGTCGCTATTCTAGGCTTCGCCATGGACTTGGGAAGGGGGGCGCACAGGTATATTTTTCACCCGTATTCGCTGGCCACACGGTCCTGTAGGAGCAAAGCTTGCTCGCGATAGCGGTCTGTCAGCCGGCGAAGATGTTGACTGAACGACCGCTATCGCGAGCAAGCTTTGCTCCTACAGGTTGTGCGTGTGGCATTACCTGATATCAGGCTGGCGAATGATCACAGACACGCCGCGCGCGCCTGACTAGATTGCAGACTCCGGGGGCAGCGACGCCTTCATAACAATAAAAGAGACGGACCCCATGCAGAACTCGACCCAAGCGGCGAATGCCTGGCGCATTCTGTTCCTGCTGTTCCTGGCCAACCTGTTCAACTTCTTCGACCGCACCATCCCCGCCATCATCATTGAACCCATCCGCAAGGAATGGCACCTCAGCGACTTTCAACTGGGGATCATCGGCACCGCGTTCACCATCGTTTACGCCATCGCCGGCCTGCCATTGGGGCGGATGGCCGATACCGGTTCGCGCAGCAAATTGATGGGCTGGGGCCTGGCGGTCTGGAGCGGGCTGACGGCGGTCAATGGCCTGGTCGGCAGTTTCTGGGGGTTCCTGCTGGTGCGCATGGGCATCGGCATTGGCGAGGCGAGTTACGCACCGGCGGCCAACTCGCTGATCGGCGATCTGTTCCCGGCGCACCGTCGGGCACGGGCCATGGGCATTTTCATGCTCGGCTTGCCGCTGGGGCTGCTGCTGGCGTTCTTCACCATCGGCTGGATGGTCAAGACTTTCGACAGTTGGCGCGCACCTTTCTTTATCGCAGCAGTGCCGGGGCTGATCCTGGCGATTTTCATGTTCTTCATTAAAGAGCCGAAACGCGGTGCGGCAGAAAGCGTGCAAGTGTCCCAGGAACGCGTGGACCGGCCGATTCGCCGAGTGCTGGCGGTGCCGACCTTCCTCTGGCTGGTGCTGGCGGGGCTGTGCTTCAACTTCGCGACTTACGCTTGCAACTCGTTCCTGGTGCCGATGCTGCAACGTTATTTCCTGATGCCGTTGCAGGAAGCGGCGGTGGCGACCGGGGTGATCGTCGGCGTGACCGGGCTGTTCGGTCTGACCCTGGGCGGCTTGATTGCCGACAAGATTCACCAGCGCGTGGCCAATGGGCGGCTGTTGTTTGCGGCGTTCAGTCTGATCATCTCGACGGTGTGCACGGCGTGGGCACTGCATGCCGGGCGGATCGAGATTGGTGTGTTTGTCGCGGTGTTCAGCCTGGGTTGGCTGTTTGCGTACAACTTCTACACCTGCGTCTACACGGCGATTCAGGACGTGGTCGAACCGCGCCTGCGGGCCACGGCCATGGCGTTGTTCTTTGCCGGGTTGTATTTGCTGGGCGGTGGTTTGGGTCCGGTGGTGGTGGGTGGTTTGTCCGATCACTTTGCCCACACGGCGATGCTGGCGGACGGTGTCGAGCAGATGACCGAGGCGTACAAGGCTGTCGGGCTGCATGACGCGATGTACCTGATTCCGGTGGCGCTGTTTTTCACCATGGTGTTTCTGTTTATGGCGTCGCGGTGTTTTGTGCGTGATGCCCAGCGGATGAAGGATGGGTTGGTGGCGGTAAGTGAGGCAGCACCCCCCGTAGGAGCGAGGCTTGCCCGCGAAGGGAGCGCTGCGGTTCAACAGTAATACCGCGTTATCGTTCTTCGCGGGCAAGCCTCGCTCCTACAAGGGAATGCAGGCCGTCCGGAGCACCACAGAAATGCAGAGAATAAAAAAGGCCCGCATCGCTGCGGGCCTCTTTGTTTTATCGGTGGAGCAGGGAGCGATTAACCCGCCACCAACACCCGAATCGCTTCCAGTCGCAGCGCAGCCTTGTCGAGCATGGCCAGGCCTTGCTCGCGTTGATTGCGCAGGGCCACCAACTCGCTGTCGCGCACGGTCGGGTTGACCGCTTGCAACGCGGTCAGGCGCGCCAGTTCTTCGTCGGTGTCGGCGGCCAGGCGACGTTGCGCCTCAGCCACACGCTCGGCGTGACGCGGAGCAATCTTCTCTTCGCCGGCATTGATCCGTGGCGTCAACTGATCGCGCTGGGCCTGGACGAACTTGTTGGCGCTGGCGCGGGGCACGCTTTCCAGTTGATCGTTCAGGGTCTCGAACGACACCCGGCCCGACAAGTCGTTGCCATTGGCGTCCAGCAGGCAGCGCAGGGCGGCCGGCGGCAGGTAACGGCCCAGTTGCAGCGAACGCGGGGCAACCACTTCGCTGACGTAGAGCAGCTCCAGCAACACGGTGCCGGGTTTCAGCGCCTTGTTCTTGATCAGCGCGACGGCGGTGTTGCCCATCGAACCGGACAGCACCAGGTCCATGCCGCCCTGCACCATCGGGTGTTCCCAGGTGATGAACTGCATGTCTTCGCGAGACAGCGCCTGGTTGCGGTCGTAGGTGATGGTCACGCCTTCGTCGTCGCCCAGCGGGAAACTGGCGTCGAGCATTTTTTCGCTCGGCTTGAGGATCAGCGCGTTTTCCGAGTGGTCTTCGCTGTCGATACCGAAGGCATCGAACAGGGTTTCCATGTAGATCGGCAGGGCAAACTGATCATCTTGCTCAAGGATGTCCTCGACCAACTGATCGCCTTCGCCCGAACCGCCGGAGTTGAGTTCCAGCAAACGGTCGCGACCGGTGTGCAGCTCGGCTTCCAGACGTTCACGCTCGCTGCGGGCTTCGTCGATCAGCGCTTGCCACTCGCCGTCGTCGGCGTTTTCCAGCAGCGGCAGCAGGCGCGGGCCGAACTGATGCTGCAAGGCGTTGCCGGTCGGGCAGGTGTTGAGGAAGGCGTTCAGCGCTTCGTGGTACCACTGGAACAGACGCTCTTGCGGGCTGGTTTCCAGGTAGGGCACGTGCAGTTCGATGATGTGCTTCTGGCCGATCCGGTCGAGACGACCGATCCGCTGCTCCAGCAAGTCCGGGTGCGCCGGCAGATCGAACAGCACCAGGTGGTGCGAGAACTGGAAGTTGCGACCTTCACTGCCGATTTCCGAGCAGATCAGCACTTGCGCGCCAAACTCTTCATCCGCGAAGTAAGCGGCGGCGCGGTCACGTTCGAGGATGTTCATGCCCTCGTGGAACACCGTGGCCGGAATGCCGGAGCGCACGCGCAGGGCGTCTTCCAGGTCCATAGCGGTTTCGGCGTGGGCGCAGATCACCAGCACTTTGGTGCGCTTGAGCATCTTCAGTTGATCGATCAGCCACTCGACGCGTGGGTCGAATTTCCACCAGCGTTCTTCTTCGTTCGCCTCCGGCTGGGCCTGGAAGCTGACTTCCGGGTACAGCTCGGCGTGATCGCCCAGCGGCAGTTCGAGGTATTCGTCGGGGCACGGTAGCGGGTACGGGTGCAGTTTGCGTTCCGGAAACCCTTGCACGGCGGCGCGGGTATTACGGAACAAAACGCGGCCGGTGCCGTGGCGGTCGAGCAGCTCGCGCACCAGACGGGCGCTGGCTTCGGCGTCGCCATCGTTGACGGCGGTGAGCAGGGCTTCGCCTTCGTTGCCGAGGAAACCGTGAATGGTTTTGTGCGCTTCGGGCGACAGGCGCCCCTTGTCCAGCAACTCCTGAACGGCTTCGGCCACCGGGCGATAGTTTTCGCTCTCGGCGCGGAAGGCGTGCAGGTCGTGGAAACGGTTCGGGTCGAGCAGACGCAGACGGGCGAAGTGGCTGTCCTGGCCCAGTTGTTCCGGGGTCGCGGTCAGCAGCAGCACGCCGGGAATGACTTCGGCCAGTTGTTCGACCAACGAGTATTCCGGGCTGGCCTTGTCTTCGTGCCACACAAGGTGGTGGGCTTCGTCGACCACCAGCAAGTCCCAACCGGCGGCGAACAGCGCGTCCTGGGCCTTCTCGTCGTCCACCAGCCATTCCAGTGCAACCAGAGCGAGCTGGGTGTCTTCGAACGGGTTGGCGGCATCGCTTTCAATAAAGCGTTCTTCATCGAACAGCGCGACTTGCAGGTTGAAGCGGCGGCGCATCTCCACCAGCCACTGGTGCTGCAGGTTCTCGGGCACCAGGATCAGTACGCGGTTGGCGCGGCCCGACAGCAGTTGGCGATGGATCACCAGACCGGCTTCGATGGTTTTACCCAGGCCCACTTCGTCCGCCAGCAAAACCCGTGGCGCGATACGGTCGGCGACTTCACGGGCAATGTGCAATTGGTGCGCGATGGGTTGTGCACGCACGCCGCCCAGGCCCCAAAGGGCGGACTGCAACTGACGGCTGGTGTGTTCCAGGGTGTGATAACGCAGGGAGAACCAGGCCAGCGGGTCGATCTGCCCGGCGAACAAGCGGTCGCTGGCCAGACGGAACTGAATGAAGTTCGACAGCTGGGTTTCCGGCAGGGTGACCGCTTCGTTTTGCGCGTTGAGGCCGTGGTAGACCAGCAGGCCATCGACGTCGTCGACTTCCTGTACGGTCAGTTTCCAGCCTTCGAAGTGAGTGATCGAGTCGCCCGGCGAAAACCGCACACGTGTGAGGGGCGCATTCCGTAGCGCGTACTGACGAGTGTCGCCAGTGGCCGGATAGAGCACGGTCAACAAGCGGCCGTCCTGTGCCAGAACGGTGCCCAAACCCAGCTCGGCTTCGCTGTCACTAATCCAGCGTTGCCCCGGTTGATACTGCTGCGCCATGCTGCCTGACTCCCACCTTGAAAAAGCGGGCTATCTTAACGGAATGAGGCCCTGAGGCCAAAGGATTACGCGTGTGAACGCATGTAGGCGCTGGCGAAGCCTGCGATCTTTTGATCTTAGGGAACACCTCTGTTCTACGTTGTCCGATTAAAAGATCGCAGCCTTCGGCAGCTCTTACAGTGCCAACCGGTTCACATCTTTGCGACCGATGGCTCAAGTCGCCACCCGCTCAGCCGACAGCCTGAAGACAGGAGACTAATAATTATGCTGCAACCGATGCTGCCCTTGAGTGCCGTGCCGATCACCTCGCAACACGACCCGATTCGCCAGCGCCCGGACATTCCGCCGGTCGTGCCGGTGCAGGAAGGGTCCAGCGAAAGCACGATCGACATGCAAAAACGCGACCCCGAAGAGGCCGCCCTGCAACTGCGCGAGGAACAGCGCCGTCGTCAGGAACAGGATCGCCGTCGCCAGGAAGCCGATGAAGACCCGGAAGAACACCTGGCGATCCCCGGTGACGAGCTCAACGCCGACAACACCGTGCCGGTCGCGCCGCTGATCGACGACCAGCCACGCCAGGGCCTTTGGGTCGATATCCAGATCTAAATCCCGCCCCCGTAGGAGCTGCCGAAGGCTGCGATCTTTTTCAGACGCCGCCACCCTCGGCCAATTCCCGCAAACGCCCCAGCAACACCTCAATCTCCTCCTCGGTGTTCAAATAACTCACGGCAATCCGCGCAATGCTCTCCAACCCTCTGGCCTGCATATCCAGGGGCGTATACGCCACGCCGTTGGCGCCGATGTTGATCCCGCGCTGCGCCAACCGTTGCTTCAACTCAACACTGTCCCAACCCTTGAGCGTAAACGCGATCAGGCCGGATTGATGAGCCGTGGGGCCGAGGTTGTGCAGCGTCAGGCCGGGGAGGGTGGCAAGGCGTTCGCGCAAATCCTGGCTCAACGAATCGATCCGCTGACGAATAGTGGCCGGGCCCAACGCGTTGCATTCCTCCAGTGCATTCGCCAACCCGGCCAGCAGCGCCACAGACACCTCGCTGGTTTCAAAACGCCGGGCATCGCCGCGCAGGGCGAAACTTTCGCCATCCCACGGGGCTGAAAGCACATCCAGTTGGGTCGGTTCGAGCCGCTCCATAAACCCTGGCCTTATATAAAGCAGCGCGGTTCCCCGTGGCCCGCGAAGGAATTTGCGCCCGGCACCCTTGAGCACGTCGCAGTTCAGCGCTTGTACATCGCAAGGCAATTGCCCCAGCGCCTGGCCGGCGTCGATGAAGTAGGCAATGCCATGCTGTCGCGCCAGCGCGCCAATCGCCTCGGCGGGGTTGATCAGGCCACCATTGGCGGGGAGCCAGGTCAGGGCGATCAGCTTCACCTTCGGGTCGATCATTTGCTGGAGGGCGGCGACGGACACCGCGCCGGTTTCATCGCAAGGGATCACTTCCAACTGCGCGCCAGCGGCGACGGCCCGTGCGATGCAGGCCAGATTGCCGCCCCATTCGTGGCGGCCAACCAGAATCCGTTCGCCGCTTTGCCAAGGCCCGAGGGCGTTGAACGCCATGCCCCAGGCCGCCGAGCCGCTGCTCGCGAAGGCAATGGCTTGCGGCTCGCTGTTGAGCAAAGTAGCCGCCGCTGTTCGGGCGCGGGCCTGCACGCTTTGATCGGCCGCCTCCATCGGGCCGCCGAGGGCTTCGCGTTGCAGTTGCCCGAGGAGGGCGTCGAGGGTCGCCTGGCTCGGCAGCGAGGCGCCGGCATGGTTGAAGTGGATCACGCTGGCGCAACCGGGTGTGGCCGCCCGCAAACGCGCCACTTCGGCGCGGTTCATGGACGCAACTCGAAAATGGCGTCGATTTCCACTGCCACGCCCCCCGGCAGGCTTGAAACACCGACCGCTGTGCGCACGTGCCGACCTTTCTCGCCGAGGGCGTTGACCAGCAGGTTGGACGCACCGTTGGCCACGGCGCCCTGGTTTTTGAAATCCCCGGCGCTGGCAATGAACACGCCGAGGCGGATGATGCGCACCAGTTTGCCCAAGTCATCACCCAGCGCATGGCTGAGTTGCGAGAGCAAACCGAGCGCCGCCAGTTCGGCGGCGTTGGCCCCTTCTTCGTCGCTGATTGCTTCACCGAGTCGGCCGACGAACGCCGGTTTGCCGTCAAGCAGCGGAATCTGCCCGGAAATAAACAACTGATTCTGACTGAGCACATGGTTGACGTAGTTGGCGATCGGCTGGCTCGGGCTCGGCAAGGTCAGGCCAAGTTGCTGGACGCGTTGGGCGAGTGAATCGGTCATGGTGAATCCTCCTGAATGGAGGGCTCAGCATGTTGGCGTCGAGAGAGGGCGACAAACGGATAGATTTAATTCGACGTATCCAAATAACTCATGCGTCGACGATTTCACTCAACCATTGCGCGAAGCACTGCACCGCATGATTGGGCGGGCGGTCCGGGGTGACCAGCCAATAGCCGATTTCGCCAGTGAACGGCGGGGTGTCGAAGGCCTCGACCAGCGCGCCTTCCTTGAGCCGGCGCTCGATCAAATGATGCCGGCCCATGGCGATGCCCTGGCCGGCCACGGCGGCCTCGACGACGATGTTGTAGTCGTGGAGCATCACGTTGGGATAGTGGGTGAGATCAACGCCGTTGCATGTACTCCAGTCGATCCACTCGAACGGCTGAAGGGATTTGGCCATCAGCAACGGGCCGTTATCGGCGCCCTGAGCCTTGAACGCCGGGCTGCACACGGGCGTCAGCTGTTCCAGCATAAAGCGTCGGGCCTGGACCTTCGGCCAGCCGCCCTTGCCATAGCGGATCGCCAGATCCACCTCGCCGCCACTGACATCGGCCAGTTGCACCGACGGTAGCAGTTCCACGTGAATCTGCGGGTAACGCGCGTTGAAACCGGCCAGGCGCGGCGCCAGCCACAGGGTGGCGAACGAGGCGAGGAGGCCGATGCGCAGGGTGGTTTGCTGTTGCTCATCACCGCGCAGTTCGCGGGTGGCCGCCGCAATGGCTGCCAGCGCCGGTTGAATCTTGCGGTAGTAGCGTTCGCCGGCGGTTGTCAGGTCGATGGCCCGGGTACGGCGGATAAACAGCCGCTGATTGAGGAATTGCTCAAGTTTTTGCACTTGATGGCTGATCGCACTTTGGGTCACCGACAGCTCATCGGCAGCCTTGATGAAACTCAAATGGCGGGCCACGGCCTCGAAGGCGCGCAGGCTCATCAGGGGCGGCAGGTCCTGGTGCAATTCCACGGTCGGGTCCTTGGGGTCCATCGCAAAGCGCCGATTGTGCGGTGAAAAATCGGCGTGAGCACATATTTTGTTAAGTCCTTGCCGCGCGAGTGACTGGTCAGCACGGGCGCCAGACCGCATTATTGGCGCAATCCCGTTCACGCGATGCACAGCACACCATGAGCCAAGACGACAAACTGATCGACCTCAATGCCGAACGCGCCAAGCGGGTTCATGACCTCAACGACAAGCGCCTGAACGAAGTGCGCCAGGCGTTCGAGCAAGCCATGCCGTTGGGCAAAGCGAAGAAAAAGCCGAAAAACAAACCGAAAAAGCGTTGAAACCCCCTGCATCGATTGATGCAGGTCAGTTATTTCCCTCCTTTACGCCCAGTCTTGGGCGACATTGATCCCGGTCAATTTTCTCCCCTGCCTGATTGGTTAACTTAGCTCCATCGCAACAGGGCAAGTGCAGGAGGCCAGTCATGTTTTTCGACAACGTGGTGATCGCCGGAGTGCTGACAGTCGGCCTCATGGTTCTGTTTTTCGCAGGGTTTGGATATTTCATCTGGAAGGATTCGCATAAGCGCAAACCGTAGTTCTTTCCAGAGCAATGAGCACGCAAGGCATTTTGGGCAACTTCGGTTGCCCTTTTTTTTGCCTGTAAAAATCTGTCCGCCTGCACCAATCCCCTGTAGGAGCGAGGCTTGCCCGCGAAAGCGGTGTGCCAGGCAACATCAATGTTGGAAGTTCCGCCGCCTTCGCGGGCAAGCCTCGCTCCTACAGGTGGGGCGGGAGCATCCGCGAAAAGTGGCAGGCATGAAAAAGGCGCGAACCTTACGGAACGCGCCTTTTTCGTTGCCGCGAGGTATCAGCTACCCAGTGCTTTCGATGCCAGCCAGAACAGGCCGGCCGACAAAGCCACGGTGGCGGGCAGGGTCAGGACCCAGGCCAGCAGGATGGTTTTGACCGTGCCACCTTGCAGGCCGCTTTTGTTGGCGACCATGGTCCCGGCCACACCCGAAGACAGGACGTGGGTGGTGGACACCGGTAGGCTGAAGATGTTGGCCAGGCCGATCATGCACGCGGTGGTGATTTGCGCGGACATGCCTTGTGCGTAAGTCATGCCTTGCTTGCCGATCTTCTCGCCAATGGTCAGGACCACGCGTTTCCAGCCAACCATGGTGCCCAGGCCCAGGGCCAGTGCGACCGCCAGAATCACCCAGAACGGGGCGTATTCGGTGGTGGTGGTCAGGTCTTTGCGCAGTTTGTCCAGGTCAGCCTTTTCGCGGGCTTGCAGGCCTGGCAGCTTGGCGACTTTACGTGCAGTGTCGTCCAGGCAGAGCAGGTAACGACGCACTTCAATGCGGCTTTCCGACGACAGCGAGTGATAGTCGGCGACACCTTTAAGGGTGTCGAGCAGGGCGCTGATGGTCGGTTCGGTCTGTTGCGGGTTGCAACGGAATTTCTCCGGCAGATCGCCTTCCACGCTTTTGCCCAGCGCCAGGAATTCACCCAGGGTGTCGGCGTTGCGCTTGTAGAACTGGCTCAAGTGCAGGGTCGCATCGCGGGTGCGTTCGATCTGGTAAGTGGTGCTGCTCAGGTCGAGTACGAACTGCGCCGGCACGATACCGATCAATACCAGCATGATCAGGCCGATGCCTTTCTGGCCATCGTTGGAACCGTGCACGAAGCTCACGGCCATCGCCGAAATCACCAGTACCAGGCGATTCCAGAACGGCGGGTGCTTCTTGTCGTCGAGCTTGCGGCGCTGGTCCGGCGTCTTGTGCATCTTCGACAGCGGGCGCCACCATTTAAGGCCGATCAGCACCAGGGCGGCCACGATGAAGCCGGCCATTGGCGAGAACACCAGGGACGCGCCGATATCGATCGCCTTCTGCCAGTTCACGCCATCGGCCAACGGAATGTCGTTGATCAGGGCGTTGGCCAGGCCGACACCGAGGATCGAGCCGATCAGCGTGTGGGAACTGGAGGCAGGGATACCGAAGTACCAGGTACCCAGGTTCCAGGTGATGGCGGCGGCAAGCAACGAGAACACCATGGCCAGTCCGTGTCCGGTGTTCACATTGATCAGCAGCTCTACCGGCAGCAAATGGACGATGGCATAGGCCACGCCCACACCGCCCAGCAGCACGCCGAGGAAGTTGAACACACCGGAAAAGAACACCGCCAGATGAGGCGGCATGGCTTTGGTGTAGATAACAGTGGCCACCGCGTTGGCGGTGTCATGAAAGCCGTTGATGAACTCGAAGGCGAGGACAAAGGCCAGGGCGAGCAAGAGGCTCACTAGCACCCAAGCATCTAGTCCGCTGAATAAATCGATCATGAAGGTTTTCTGACCCGGTCGTAAGGGGGCGCGATTATGCCAGAAAAGACTGGAAATCGATGCACTAGCTGCTCATCGGTAACATTCTTCAATGAATTAGTTTGTAGCAAAGCCCTAAGCCCCAGGTTTTTACTGGGTTTTGCAAGTTGTTGATTTCATTTGAAAAGCCTGCGGCCACAAGGGTTTCTCTCGAGGGAATGAGGCGCTGAAACGCTTGTGTGAAATATCTGAGAAGAGGGTCGGACATGCGCCATTTGCCTCATCCGGTGGGTGAGGCGGCCGCTGCCCGCTTGTAGCGGGCGCGAAAGGCATGGTCCATACACCGCGCTTTTAGCGGGAGCAGACGCAGACCCTTGAAGGATTCAGGCCGGGGCGGTCAAGGCTCTTCGGCTTTGAGTTCCTTTTCCATCTTCTGCAGTTCCTGGGTGAAGGCCTGATCCTGAACGGTAGCGCGTTTACGCCAGGGTTTGCGTTCCGGTTCGGGCTGGGCGGCGTAGGTGGTGACTTCCCCGCCGTAAACTTCCTTGTAACGTTGTTCCTGGCGCTCAAGTTCCGCGCGCAGTTCGTCTTTCGTCACAGTGCTACCTGATTGAGTTGAGATAAATTCTGGTGAAACGCGCTGCACCGAGTTTATTGACCACGTTCGTCGAAAGGACAACGCCTGGAAAAAGGCATCGGTTTTAACGACAGAGTGATCAACAGGTCCATGTTGCAGGCGGCCACGGCACCAGATAAAAACAGCTGACGTAGCTTCAGTGTCCTGTTTCAGCGAGCGCGTTGGCGGTGCATATGAATGAGCGTCAGGCGCTTGCTGCGGGTAGCGGCGATGGAACATCGCGCTCCGGGTGGCGTAGTCGGCAAGTAATAAGCCGGCTGGTCACTGGGGTGCATTATAGCGGTCGAATCGAAGAACACTATCTCCAGAGAGTTAAAAGTGGTTCGGAGTGTGTGATGTTTTTGTTACTCACAACTTTTACCGCTAATTAGAGTGTCTGAATTTCACATTTCAGCGCCCTCTTTCTGACGTCAACAAGTCGGACAAGTTCGACTCATTACATTGCCGGCTTAAGTCTGCAAGCGCGTAAGAGTAAGAACATTTAATGGCTCGGCACGTGCGTGACCGTCAACGGCCAGACAATTGCGATTATCGGTCGACGGTTCGATAATCGCCCAATCTTGACGCCAGTGGCTTGTGCACCGGCCGGTAGCCGCTTGTAATAGCCACTGATCCGTGTAGGAAAAGGACCTGATATGAACGATCAACTGCGCAACTCCTTCACCTCAGTGGCGCCGCCGATCGTCGCCTCGCCGGCCAAGCGAATCCAGGCGCTGACTGGCGACCCTGACTTCATGACCTCCCTGGCCCGTGGCTTGGCGGTGGTGCAAGCCTTTCAGGAGCGCAAGCGTCACTTGACCATCGCGCAAATCAGCCACCGCACGGAAATCCCCCGCGCCGCCGTGCGACGTTGCCTACATACCCTGATCAAACTCGGCTACGCCACCACGGACGGTCGAACCTATTCGCTGCTCCCCAAAGTGCTGACCCTGGGCCATGCCTATGTGTCCTCGACGCCGCTGGCGGTGTCCGCGCAACCGTACCTGGATCGCATGAGCGAGCAACTCCATGAGGCCTGCAACATGGCCACCCTGGAAGGCGACGACATTCTCTACATCGCCCGCTCAGCAACCACCCAACGCCTTATTTCCGTGGACCTGTCGGTGGGCGGGCGTCTGCCGGCCTATTGCACTTCCATGGGCCGCATTCTGCTGGCGGCGCTGGATGACACGACGCTCGGCGAATACCTCGACCATGCGGAATTCCAGGCGAAGACCAGCCGCACACTGCACACCCCCGAGGCCTTGCTCGAATGCCTGCATGAGGTGCGGCAGCAAGGCTGGTGCATCGTCGATCAGGAACTGGAACAAGGCCTGCGCTCGATTGCGGTTCCGGTGTACGACGCTTCCGGCCAGGTGGTGGCGGCGCTCAATGTCAGTACCCACGCCGGGCGGGTCAGCCGCACCGAGCTGGAGCAACGCTTCCTGCCCGGTTTGCTGAGTGCCAGTCGCGACCTCAGTGCACAACTCTTTGCATAAGCGGTCTTTGCATAAGCGGTCTTCGCCTAAGCTGTTCGATAAACGCACAGAGTCGCGTTTATCGAATTGACGCTGTTTCCCTCGGATCATTAATGTCGCGGCAGCGTCATCCGGCACTGTTGGCCCTCGGTCAATCGCTGGACGACGACCCCCCATAATAATGAGAAGAGGCCACGCGTTCGTTGCGTGGAATAAAAATAATGAATCAGCCTCAGTCTGCTGTTGGCAACTGCCTCGACGTGCAGTCCTTCATCAATGCCCAACCCATTTCGCGCTATCAGTGGCGAGTGGTGATCCTGTGTTTCCTGATCGTTTTCCTCGATGGCCTCGACACCGCAGCCATGGGCTTCATCGCGCCAGCACTGTCCCAGGACTGGGGCATCGACCGCGCCAGCCTCGGCCCGGTGATGAGTGCGGCGCTGATCGGCATGGTATTCGGCGCACTGGGTTCCGGCCCGTTGGCTGACCGCTTCGGGCGAAAAGTCGTACTGGTGGGGGCGGTGTTTCTGTTCGGCATCTTCAGCCTGGCTTCGGCCTACAGCAGCAACGTTGATCAATTGCTGGTGCTGCGTTTCCTCACCGGCCTGGGCCTGGGCGCCGGCATGCCGAACGCTACCACGCTGTTGTCGGAATACACCCCGGAGCGCAAGAAATCCTTGCTGGTGACCAGCATGTTCTGCGGCTTCAACCTTGGCATGGCCGGTGGCGGGTTTATCTCGGCCAAGCTGATCCCGGCGTTCGGCTGGCATAGCCTGCTGCTGATCGGTGGGATTCTGCCGCTGATCCTTGCCGTGGTTTTGCTGTTCTGGCTGCCGGAATCGGCGCGTTACCTTGTAGTCCGTAATCGCGGCACTGACAAAGTACGCAAAACCCTGGCGCCGATCGACCCGGTGGTGGTGGCTCAGGCGTCCAGCTTCAGCGTCCCGGAACAAAAAACCGTGAAGGCGCGCAACGTGTTCGCGGTGATCTTCTCCGGCACCTACAGCACCGGCACCTTGCTGTTGTGGCTGACCTATTTCATGGGCCTGGTGATCGTGTACCTGCTGACCAGTTGGCTGCCGACCCTGATGCGTGACAGCGGCGCGAGCATGGAGCAAGCCGCTTTCATCGGCGCGCTGTTCCAGTTCGGCGGGGTATTGAGCGCGGTCGGTGTGGGCTGGGCGATGGACCGGTTCAATCCGCACAAGGTCATCGGCACTTTCTACCTGCTGGCCGGGGTGTTTGCCTACGCGGTCGGGCAGAGCCTGGGCCACATCACGCTGCTGGCGACGTTGGTGCTGGTGGCCGGGATGTGCGTCAACGGTGCGCAATCGGCGATGCCTTCACTGGCGGCGCGGTTTTATCCGACCCAGGGCCGGGCGACCGGGGTGTCGTGGATGCTCGGGATCGGCCGTTTCGGCGCGATCCTCGGTGCGTGGATGGGCGCGACGTTGCTGGGCCTGGGCTGGAATTTCGAACAGGTGCTGACAGCGTTGGTGATTCCGGCGGCATTGGCGACCACGGCGGTGGTGATCAAGGGCATGGTCAGTCATGCGGATGCGACCTGATTCCAGGTTGAGATAGCGGTGTTGTGGGAAAAGATCGCAGCCTTCGGCAGCTCCTGCAGTGGGATGTGCACGCCCGTAGGAGCTGCCGAAGGCTGCGATCTTTTTGGAACAACACAGATCGATAGCCCTACAACAATCTGTTCGATAAACGAACACTCAGTCGATTATCGGATTGTTCGGCGATTTTCAGCGGCTTAACCTTCAGTGACTTCGGCGCTGAACCTCGCGCCTTTTTCTTCCACTGTCGGTTCACAACAAAACGGGAGCCTGCCCCATGGCTGAAATCCTTTCGCTGCACGACGCGGTGAAGCAATTCGTCAACGACGGCGATACCGTCGCGCTCGAAGGCTTCACTCACCTGATTCCGACGGCGGCGGGTCATGAAATCATTCGCCAGGGCAAGAAAGATCTGACGCTGGTGCGGATGACGCCTGACTTGATCTACGACCAGTTGATCGGTGCCGGTTGTGCTCGCAAGCTGATTTTCTCCTGGGGCGGCAACCCTGGCGTTGGCTCGCTGCATCGTCTGCGCGACGCCGTCGAGAAACAGTGGCCGCACCCACTGGAAATCGAAGAACACAGCCACGCCGACCTGGCCAATGCCTACGTCGCTGGCGCCTCCGGCCTACCGTTCGCCGTGCTGCGGGCCTACGCCGGTTCCGACCTGCCGAAGGTCAACCCGCTGATCAAAACCGTGACCTGCCCGTTCACTGGTGAAGTACTGGCCGCCGTGCCTTCGGTGCGCCCGGACATCACCGTGATCCACGCGCAAAAGGCTGACCGCAAGGGCAACGTGCTGCTGTGGGGCATCCTCGGCGTGCAGAAAGAAGCTGCGCTGGCTGCCAAGCGCTGCATCGTCACCGTCGAAGAAATCGTCGACGACCTCAATGCACCGATGAACGCCTGTGTGCTGCCGACCTGGGCCTTGAGCGCGGTTTGCCACGTCCCTGGCGGCGCGCATCCGTCCTACGCCCACGGCTACAACGAACGCGATAACCGCTTCTACCAGGCCTGGGACCCGATTGCCCGGGACCGCGACACCTTCACTGCGTGGATCAACGAGTACATCCACGGCTGCGCTGACTTTAGCGAGTTCCAGGCCAAACTGGCCGCTGCTTCGGAGGCCAAGTAATGACGTACACCACCAATGAAATGATGACCGTCGCCGCCGCCCGCCGTTTGAAAAATGGTTCGGTATGCTTCGTCGGCATTGGCCTACCGTCGAAAGCGGCCAACCTGGCGCGGCTCACTTCCTCGCCGGATGTCGTCCTTATCTACGAGTCGGGTCCGATCGGCGCCAAGCCGAGTGTGTTGCCGCTGTCGATTGGTGACGGTGAACTGGCGGAAACCGCTGACACTGTCGTGCCGACCGGTGAGATTTTTCGCTATTGGTTGCAGGGCGGGCGCATCGACGTCGGTTTTCTCGGCGCCGCGCAGGTTGACCGCTTCGGCAATATCAACACCACGGTCGTGGGCGATTATCACCAGCCCAAAGTGCGCCTGCCGGGTGCCGGGGGCGCGCCGGAGATTGCCGGTTCGGCCAAGAGCGTGTTGATCATCCTTAAACAGTCGGCGCGTTCGTTTGTCGACAAACTCGACTTCATCACCTCGGTCGGCCATGGCGAGGGCGGCGATTCGCGCAAGCGTCTGGGCCTGCCGGGTGCCGGGCCGGTCGGCATCATTACCGACCTGTGCATCATGGAACCGGAAGCCGAGACCCATGAATTCGTGGTCACCGCGCTGCATCCGGGCGTGACCCGCGAGCAAGTCACGGCGGCCACCGGTTGGGCGATTCGTTTTGCCGAACACGTTGAAACCACCGCCGAACCCACCGAGGTTGAACTCAAGGCGCTGCGGGATCTGGAAGCCCGCACCGCTGCGGCCCATGGCCAAGCCCCCGGAGAAGCGTGATGCGTGACGTTTATATCTGCGATGCGATTCGCACGCCCATCGGCCGTTTCGGCGGTGGCTTGTCGGCCGTTCGCGCCGACGACCTGGCCGCCGTGCCGATCAAGGCACTGATGGAACGCAACCCGTCGGTGGACTGGAGTGCGGTGGACGAGGTATTTCTCGGCTGCGCCAACCAGGCCGGCGAAGATAACCGCAACGTGGCGCGCATGGCGCTGCTGCTGGCGGGGCTGCCGGAAAGCATTCCAGGCGTCACACTCAATCGTCTCTGCGCGTCGGGCATGGACGCCATTGGCACCGCGTTCCGGGCGATTGCCAGCGGCGAGATGGAGCTGGCGATTGCTGGTGGTGTCGAATCGATGTCCCGCGCGCCGTTCGTGATGGGCAAGGCTGATGCGGCGTTCTCGCGCAACATGAAGCTGGAAGACACCACCATCGGCTGGCGTTTTATCAACCCGTTGATGAAAGCCCGGTACGGCGTCGATGCGATGCCGCAAACCGCTGACAACGTGGCCGACGATTACGACATTTCTCGCGAGGATCAGGACGCTTTCGCCCTGCGCAGTCAGCAGCGCACCGCCGCCGCGCAAGCTGCAGGATTTTTCGCCGAAGAAATTGTGGAAGTGCGAATTGCCCACAAAAAAGGCGAGACCGTCGTCACCCAGGACGAACATCCGCGCGCCGACACCACCCTGGACACCCTGGCCAAACTCAAACCGGTCAACGGCCCCGACAAAACCGTGACCGCCGGCAATGCCTCCGGTGTGAACGACGGCGCGGCGGCGTTGATTCTGGCGTCCGCCGACGCGGTGAAGCAACACGGTTTGACCGCCCGCGCCAAAGTGCTGGGCATGGCGAGCGCCGGGGTTGCCCCGCGAGTGATGGGCATCGGCCCGGTACCGGCGGTGCGCAAACTCACCGAGCGTCTGGGCCTGGCCGTCAGCGATTTCGATGTGATCGAACTCAATGAAGCGTTCGCCAGCCAGGGTTTGGCGGTGTTGCGTGAACTGGGGATCGCCGACGATGCAGCCCAGGTCAACCCAAACGGCGGCGCCATTGCCTTGGGCCATCCGTTGGGCATGAGCGGTGCACGCCTGGTGCTGACCGCACTGCATCAACTGGAAAAAACCGGTGGCAAGAAAGGTCTGGCGACCATGTGCGTCGGCGTTGGCCAGGGTCTGGCACTCGCCATCGAACGCGTCTGACAGCCGCCGACTAATAAGAACAGAGGAAAGCGAAATGACTGACAAGCCTGGTTACCGTCGTCCGCAAGAAGGCACCCAGCCGCAATACCTGCACCCGACCTATCAATCCACCAACAAGCGCTCGCCGTCCAAACCGTTGGTGTTTCTGCCCCATTCGTTGTCGGAAATCACCGGTCCGACCATCGGCGCCGAGCGCATCAACCCGCAGGACAACGACCTGACCGCCCAGCACAGGGGCGAGCCATTGGGCGAGCGCATCATCATCCATGGCCGCGTGCTCGATGAAGACGGCTTGCCGGTGCCGGGGATTCTGGTGGAGATCTGGCAGGCCAACGCCGCCGGTCGCTACAACCATGCCCGCGACTTGCACGACGCGCCGCTGGACCCGAACTTCACCGGCACTGGCCGCACCGTGACCGACGCCGACGGCTGGTATCAGTTCCAGACCATCAAGCCCGGCGCCTACCCGTGGGGCAATCATCACAACGCCTGGCGCCCGGCGCACATCCATTTCTCGTTGTTCGGGCCGAGCATCCTGACGCGGCTGGTGACCCAGATGTATTTCCCGGGCGACCCGTTGCTGGCCTACGACCCGATCTACAACTGCGTACCGGATACGAGCGCCAAAGAACGCTTGATCGCCCGTTTCGACCTGGAAAAAACCATCCCTTCCTACGCCCTCGGTTACCGTTGGGACATCATCTTGCGCGGCCGCGAAGCCACGCCGATGGAGAAATAAGATGACGCTGAACGCGACCACGTCCCACACCGTCGGGCCGTATTACCACATCGGCCTGACCTGGCTGAACCGCGAAGACCTGACTGTCGAACAGACCCTCGGCCAACGCGTGGCGATCACCGGGCAAGTCGTCGATGGCAACGGTGATTTCGTCAACGACGCGATGCTGGAAGTCTGGCAGGCCAACGCCGCCGGCAAGTACGACCACCCCGAAGACGAACAGGACAAACCCCTGGACCCGCACTTCGAAGGCTTTGGCCGGGTGCCGGTGGATGCCGAAGGACGGTTTCGCTTCACCACGATCAAGCCAGGCACGGTTGAAGGCCTGAACGGTTCGACCCAGGCGCCGCATCTGGTGGTGCTGGTGTTTGCCCGTGGATTGGTGAAGCACTTGCTGACGAGGATTTACTTTGATGGCGAGCCGGCGAATGTTTCGGACTCGCTCTTGGAGTGCGTGCCGGCTGAGCGCCGCAGTACGTTGCTGGCGAAGGCTGATGCGTCCGGTGTTTATCAGTGGAATGTGATTTTGCAGGGCACCGATGCGGAGACGGTGTTTTTCGATTATTGAGATCAAGATCAAAAGATCGCAGCCTTCGGCAGTTCCTACAGGGTGTACGCCGTACCAATGTAGGAGCTGCCGAAGGCTGCGATCTTTTGATGTTTCGGTACTGTGGAACAGGACTGTTGCGAAGTGTGTCTAGACTCTCACTGTCCCCATTGAGTGAAAAACAATGACAACAACTACGGCTTCAACAGAGCACTACACGGGTGAGGAGCGCAGCAAACGGATTTTTGCGATTGTCGGCGCCTCGTCCGGCAACCTGGTCGAATGGTTCGACTTTTACGTGTATGCCTTCTGTGCCATCTATTTCGCACCAGCCTTTTTCCCCTCCGATAACCCCACGGTACAACTGGTCAACACCGCCGGTGTGTTCGCCGCCGGGTTCCTGATGCGGCCGATTGGCGGCTGGATTTTCGGCCGGCTGGCGGACAAAAAGGGCCGCAAGACATCGATGATGATTTCGGTGCTGATGATGTGCTTCGGCTCATTGCTCATCGCCTGTTTGCCGACTTACGCCAGCATCGGCGTGTGGGCGCCGCTTCTGCTGCTGTTTGCGCGACTGCTGCAAGGTTTGTCGGTAGGCGGGGAGTACGGCACCACCGCGACCTATATGAGCGAAGTCGCGCTCAAGGGCCAGCGTGGTTTCTTCGCCTCGTTCCAGTACGTGACGCTGATTGGCGGGCAACTGCTGGCGGTGTCGCTGGTGGTGATCCTGCAACAGTTCCTCACCGAAGATGATCTGCGCGCCTACGGCTGGCGGATTCCGTTTGTGGTTGGTGCGGTGGCGGCGGTGATCTCGCTGTTCCTGCGTCGTTCGCTCAAGGAAACCACCAGCAAGGAAATGCGCGAAAACAAGGACGCCGGCAGCATCATGGCGCTGTTTCGCGACCACAAAGCCGCGTTCATCACCGTGCTCGGTTACACCGCCGGTGGCTCGCTGATTTTCTACACCTTCACCACCTATATGCAGAAATACCTGGTGAACACCGCCGGTATGAACGCCAAGACCGCCAGCTACATCATGACCGGCGCGCTGTTTCTTTATATGTGCATGCAGCCGCTGTTCGGGATGCTCGCGGACAAGATCGGCCGACGTAACTCGATGCTGTGGTTCGGTGCGTTGGGGACGTTGTTCACCGTGCCGATTTTGCTGAGTCTGAAAAGCATCAGCAGCCCGTTCCTGGCCTTTGCGCTGATTACCGTGGCGCTGGCGATCGTCAGTTTCTACACCTCGATCAGCGGCTTGGTGAAAGCCGAAATGTTCCCGCCGGAAGTGCGCGCCTTGGGCGTTGGCCTGGCTTACGCGGTGGCGAATGCGATCTTCGGTGGTTCGGCGGAATACGTGGCCCTGAGCCTCAAAGCCGTGGGCATGGAAAACACCTTCTACTGGTACGTCACGGTGATGATGGCGGTGGCGTTCCTGTTCAGCCTGCGCCTGCCCAGACAAGCCAAGTATTTGCACCACGACCTTTGATCTCTACCCGTGGGCCTCAGCGGCCCACGTCCTCAAGGATTGTTTATGAACCAGCGACCGAACAATCAATTGTTCGATGCCTATTTCACTGCCCGCGATATGCGCGAAGTGTTCTGCGATCAGGGCCGGGTTCAGGCCATGCTCGACTTCGAAGCGGCGCTGGCCCGGGCCGAGGCGCGGGTCGGGTTGATTCCTCAGACCGCTGTCGCCGCTATTGAAGCGGCGTGTCAGGCCGGGCATTACGATTTCGCCGCGCTCGGTGAGGCGATTGCCACGGCGGGCAATTCGGCGATTCCACTGGTCAAAGCCTTGGGCAAGCAGATCGCCGCCAACGATGCCGAGGCCGAGCGTTATGTGCATTTGGGCGCGACCAGTCAGGACGTGATGGATTCCGGCCTCGTGCTGCAACTGCGCCAGGCACTGGAGCTGATCGAGCGCGATTTGGCGCAACTCGGGGAAATCCTCGCGACCCAGGCTTGGCGTTACGTGGCCACGCCGCTGGCCGGGCGCACCTGGTTGCAGCACGCGACGCCGGTGACGCTCGGGATGAAGATCGCCGGTTGGCTGGGGGCCGTGACCCGCAGTCGCCAGCGTTTGCGCGAGCTCAAGCCGCGTTTGCTGGTGCTGCAATTCGGTGGTGCTTCCGGAACCCTCGCGGCCCTCGGCGAACAGGCGATGCCGATTGCCACTGCGTTGGCCGAAGAGCTGCAACTGACCTTGCCGGAACAACCCTGGCACACCCAGCGGGATCGCCTGGTGGAGTTCGGCGCCGTGCTTGGCTTGATCGCCGGCAGCCTTGGCAAGTTCGGGCGTGATATCAGCCTGTTGATGCAGACCGAAGCGGCAGAAGTGTTCGAACCATCGGCGCCGGGCAAGGGCGGTTCCTCGACCATGCCGCACAAGCGCAACCCTGTGGGCGCGGCGGTGTTGATCGGCGCGGCCACGCGGGTGCCGGGTTTGCTCTCGACGCTGTTTAGCGCGATGCCGCAAGAACACGAACGTAGCTTGGGCCTGTGGCATGCCGAGTGGGAAACCCTGCCGGAGATTTGCTGCCTGGTGTCCGGCAGCCTGCAACAAGCGCTGCTGCTGGCCGATGGCCTGGAAGTGGACGCAACACGCATGGCGCGCAACCTCGACCTGACCCAGGGGTTGGTGCTGGCCGAAGCGGTCAGCATCGTCCTCGCGCAACGGGTCGGTCGCGATACCGCGCATCATTTATTAGAGCAATGCTGCAAACGCGCAGTGACCGAACAGCGTCACCTGCGCGAGGTACTCGGTGACGAGCCGCAAGTGACTGCCGAGCTTTCACCTGCCGAACTGGATCGACTGCTGGACCCTGCCCATTACCTCGGCCAGGCCCATACCTGGGTCGAACGCGCCGTGGCTGAACATTTTGCGCTGACTGCCTGAAGGAGGCTGCCGTGGCATTCGTACAACTCGCCGAGGGCGAACTGCACTACCAAATTCAAGGACCGCAACTCTATGGCCCGGAGGAGGCGCCGGTGCTGGTGTTGTCCAACTCGCTGGGCACCAACCTGCACATGTGGGACGCACAAATGGCGGCGTTCACTGAACACTTCCGGGTGCTGCGTTTCGATACCCGTGGTCACGGCCAGTCGCTGGTGACGCCGGGGCCTTATACCATCGAGCAATTGGGCCATGATGTATTGGCGCTGCTGGACGCTTTGAACATTGAGCGTGCGCATTTCTGTGGTTTGTCCATGGGCGGTTTGATCGGGCAGTGGCTGGGGATCAATGCCGGGCAGCGGTTGAACAAACTGATCGTGTGCAACACCGCCGCGAAAATCGGCGATCCGTCGGTGTGGAACCCGCGCATCGAAACCGTGCTGCGTGACGGCCCGATGGCCATGGTCGCGTTGCGTGATGCCTCGATTGCCCGCTGGTTTACGGTGGACTTTGCCGAGGCCAATCCAGCGACGGCGAAGCAGATCACCGACATGCTCGCCGCGACCTCGCCGCAAGGTTACGCGGCCAATTGCGCTGCCGTGCGCGATGCTGATTTCCGTGATCAGTTGGCCGCGATCAAGGTGCCGCTGCTGGTCATCGCCGGCACCGAAGACGCGGTTACGCCGCCGTCCGGTGGGCACTTTATTCAGGACCATGTGCAGGGCGCCGAGTACGCCGAGTTCTACGCGGCGCACCTGTCCAACGTCCAGGCCGGCGCCGCGTTCAGCGAGCGGGTGCTGGCATTTTTATCGAAGCCTTGAGGAAAAGTTTGTGGATGAGAAACAACGTTACGACGAGGGCCTGACCGTCCGCCGCGCAGTACTGGGTGATGCTCACGTCGATCGCAGTTTGAATGCCCTGACCGAGTTCAACTCGGAGTTCCAGGAAATGATCACCCGCCACGCCTGGGGCGACATCTGGACCCGTCCGGGCCTGGAGCGCCACACCCGCAGCCTGATCACCATCGCCATGCTGATCGGCATGAACCGCAGCGAAGAACTCAAGCTGCACCTGCGCGCCGCCGCCAACAACGGCGTGACCCGTGGCGAGATCAAGGAAGTGATCATGCAGAGCGCGATCTATTGCGGGATTCCGGCGGCGAACGCGACGTTCCATTTGGCGGAGTCGGTGTGGGATGAGTTGGGGGTTGAGTCGCGGGAATAGCGTAACGGCCTTAAAAAGATCGCAGCCTTCGGCAGCTCCTACAGGGGAATGTGAAACACCTGTAGGAGCTGCCGAAGGCTGCGATCTTTTGCTTTGGGTTTACAACAAACTGATCGGATAGCTAACGATCAAGCGATTCTCATCAAACTCGTTGTTGCTGAAGTCCCGACGCATGGTCGAGTTACGCCATTTGACGTTCAAATCCTTGAGCGTGCCGCTCTGCACCGTGTAGCCCAGTTCCGATTCGCGGCCCCATTCCTTGCCGTCGCGGGTGGTTGCGGTGTGCACGTTGTCGCCGCTGATGTAGCGGTTCATCAGGGTCAGGCCGGGAATGCCGAGGGCGACGAAGTTGTAGTCGTGGCGCACTTGCCAACTGCGTTCCTGGGCGTTGTCGTAACTGTTGTTGTAACTGTCGTTGGCCAGGGTCCCGCCGCTGGTGCCGTTGACGCGCATCCAGGCGCTGTCGCCAGTGAGTTTTTGCAGGCCGACGTAGAAGGTGCTGCCGCCGTACTTGGCCGAGAACAGCCCGGACCAGGTCTTGTTGTCCAGTTCGCCGGCCCGGGCGCTGCCGTCGTCCTTGCCGTAGAAGTAACCGAGGTTGGCGCCGAGGGTCCAGTCGCCCAGCGGCTGGGTGTGGATCAGGTTGACGAATTGCTGGCTGTAGATGTCCTTGAGTTCAGCGTTCCACAGGCCGATCTGGGTGTGCTTGTCGTTGAAGGTGTATTCGCCGCCCTGGAAGTTGAAGCGGTCGGAGGTGAACGCCGCTTTGCCGACCATCGACATGTCACTCATGCTGCTGTCGTCCCGTGGGCTGTTGGCGCGGAACTGCCCGCCGTACAGGGTCAAGCCGTCGATTTCCTTCGAGGTGATCTGCCCGCCACGGAAGGTTTGCGGCAGGGAGCGGCCATCGTCCGAACGCAGGATCGGCAGCACCGGCATCCATTCGCCGACCTTCACTTCGGTCTGGGACAGTTTGGCCTTGAACGCGACGTTGGTGCGGCCAAAGGTGTCCGCCGGGCGGCCGTCGTGGTCCAGCGGCAGCAACTGGGTTCCACCGGTGCCTTTGCCGCCATCGAGTTTTACCGAGTACAGCCCCAGTACATCCATACCGAAGCCGACCGTGCCTTGGGTGAAACCGGACTTGGCGTCGAGGATGAAGTTTTGCGTCCATTCTTCGGCCTTGCCCTGGGCCTTGGTCGGGTTGGTGAAGTTGCGGTTGATGTAGAAGTTGCGCAGGTTCAAGTTGACCTTGGCCCCTTCGACAAACCCTGATTCTTCGGCCACAGCAGGCAGGGCGCTGCCGGCGATGGCGGCGGCGATGAGGCTGGGAAACAGGTACTGCGCGGAGGAAGGCTTCATGGGCTCGGGGCTCTCTAATTGTTAGGGGTGAAGCAGGGCGTTGCCGCAACCTGAGGGTGCAGACACAAGAGTTGAAATCGAGGGGGGATCGGGCGAGATCAGCCGGACAGGGCGGGGCGCGGGGGCATGGTGTCGAACCTGTTGTTATTGGTTTTGTGGAGCGAATGGTGCGGGGGATGGGCGGGGGGATTCAATTGGGGAACGCGGGTTTTGGGCGATTATCGAACGGCAAAAAATCAAAAGATCGCAGCCTTCGGCAGCTCCTACGCGTTTGCGGGCGTTGTGAGTTTTTTACTTTCTTTTGCTCCAACAAAAAGCCCACCAAAAGGTGGGCTTCTTGTCTTCACAGCGCTATCAGAACAACTTCAACTTCGGCGCTTCTTCTTTCAGCAGTTCGTTCTTCGCGGTCTGCTCGTTCCAGCCACCGCCCAACGCTTTGTACAGATTGACCGCACTGACCAGTTGCGCCAAACGGTCAGTGATCAGCGCCTGTTGGGCACTGAACAACTGACGCTGGGCATCGAGGAAGGTCAGGTTGCTGTCGACACCAATGCGGTAGCGACGCTCGGCCAAACGGTAGTAGTCCTGGTTCGCGGTGACGAAATCACGCTGCGCCTGCAACTGCTCGGTGTAGGTCTGGCGTGCGGCCAGGCCGTCGGCGACTTCCTGGAAGGCCGTTTGAATGGACTTCTCGTAGTTCGCCACGCCGATGTCTTTCTGGATTTTCGAGTAATCCAGGCTGGCACGCAGGCTGCCGGCGTTGAAGATCGGCAGGTTGATCTGCGGCTGGAACAGCCAGGTCCCCGAACCACCCTTGAACAGACCGGACAGGTCCGGGCTCAAGGTCCCGGCATTGGCGGTCAGGCTGATGCTCGGGAAGAACGCCGCGCGCGCCGCGCCGATGTTGGCGTTGGCGGCCTTCAGGTTGTATTCGGCCTGAAGGATGTCCGGACGACGTTGCAACAAGTCCGACGGCAAGCCTGGCGGAACATCGCTCAGCAGGTCATCCGACAGCGGCTTGGCCGCTTGCAGATTGGTCGGGACGCCGGTGCCGAGCAGCAGCACCAGGCTGTTTTCGTCCTGGGCGACCTGACGGGTGTACTTGGCCAGTTGCGCCCGGGCGTTTTCCACCGAGGTACGCGACTGCGCCAGGTCCAGCGCCGAGGCTACACCGACTTCGTTGCTGCGCGAGGTGAGCTTGTAGCTCTCCTCGAATGCACCGAGGGTGTCCTGAGTCAGCTTCAGCAGTTCCTTGTCGGCCTGCCAGGTCAGGTAGGCGTTGGCCACACTGGCCACCAGGCTGATCTGGGTACTGCGCCGGGCTTCTTCGGTGGCGAAGTACTTCTGCAGGGCTTCTTCGCTCAGGCTGCGAACCCGACCGAACAGGTCGAGTTCATAGGCACTGATACCGACCGTGGCCGAGTACGAACTGGAGATGCTCGATTCACCGGTTTGCGAGGCCCGTGCCGGGACGCGCTGGCGGCTGCCGCTGCCATTGGCCGAAACGGCGGGGTACAGATCGGCACGCTGGATACGGTACTGAGCGGCGTAAGCGTCGATGTTCAAGGCCGCGACACGCAGGTCGCGGTTGTTTTCCAGGGCCACCTGAATCATCTGTTGCAGCGCCTGATCATGGAAAAACTGCTTCCAGCCTTGTTCGGCGGCGGCCTGGTTCGGCGCCTGGGCCGGCGAATACGCCGGACCTTGCGGGAACTGATTCGCCACTGGTGCGGCGGGCTGCTGATAATCAGGAATCAGCGAGCAGCCACCGAGCACGAAAGCGGCAACAGCTAGGGAGAGTAGCGACTTGCTCATTGGCCAGCCTCTTTAGGAGTTTCAGTTGCGTCATCCGGATCAGCGATTTTGCGCTGGCCGATGGACGACACGGTGACGAAGAACAGTGGGACCCAGAAGATCGCCAGGATCGTGGCCGTGATCATACCGCCAATTACCCCGGTACCGATCGCATGCTGGCTACCCGAACCGGCGCCGGTGGAGATTGCCAGCGGAACCACACCCAGAACGAAGGCCAGCGAGGTCATGATGATCGGCCGCAGACGCATCCGGCAGGCCTCGATGGCCGCGTCGCGCAGGCTGCGTCCTTGCTCATGCAAGTCCTTGGCGAATTCGACGATCAGAATGGCGTTTTTCGAGGCCAGACCGATGGTCGTCAACAAGCCCACCTGGAAGTACACGTCGTTCGACAAGCCGCGCAGGCTGGTGGCCATCAGCGCACCAATGATCCCCAGCGGCACCACGAGCATGACCGCGATCGGAATCGACCAGCTCTCATACAGCGCCGCCAGACACAGGAACACCATCAGCAGCGACAGGGCGTACAACGCGGGTGCTTGCGAGCCGGACAGACGTTCTTCATACGACAGACCGGTCCAGGAAATACCGACACCCGCCGGCAGTTTCTTGGCAATGGCTTCGACTTCGGCCATGGCTTCACCGGTGGAGTAGCCCGGCGCCGGAGCCCCGAGAATTTCCATCGCTTCCACGCCGTTGTAACGGGCCAGTTTCGGCGAACCGTACACCCACTCACCCTTGGCGAAAGCGGAGAACGGCACCATGGTCCCGGCGCTGTTGCGCACATACCACTTCTTCAAGTCTTCAGGGCTCATGCGGGCGCCCGGTTGACCTTGCACGTACACCTTCTTCACTCGACCACGGTCGATGAAGTCGTTGACGTAGCTACTACCGAAGGAGATCGACAGCGTGCTGTTGATGTTGGCGAGGGTCAGGCCCAGGGCGCTGGCTTTCTCGTCGTCGATTTCCAGTTGGTATTGCGGCTCATCGTTCAAGCCGTTCGGACGCACCTGATACAGCACTTTGCTTTGCGCGGCCATGCCGAGGAACTGGTTGCGAGCGGCCATCAGCTTGTCGTGACCGATACCGGCGCGGTCCTGCAGGAACACGTCGAAACCGGTGGCGTTACCCAATTCCAGTACGGCCGGCGGGGCGAAGGCGAACACCATCGCATCGCGGAAGCTGAAGAAGTGCTGCTGGGCGCGGCCTGCCAGGGCAAACACGCTGTTGCTGGCGTCACGCTCGCCCCACGGTTTGAGCATGATGAACGCCAGACCGGAACTCTGCCCGCGACCGGCGAAGTTGAAGCCGTTCACGGTAAACACCGACGCCACCGCGCCGGATTCTTTCTCCAGCAGGTAGGAGCGCATCTCGTCGATCACCACTTGCGTACGTTCGGCGCTGGAACCGGCCGGGGTCTGCACCTGGGCGAACAGTACGCCCTGGTCTTCTTCCGGCAGGAACGCGGTCGGGATACGGGTGAACAGCCAGATCATGCCAACAATGATGATCAGGTAGGCCAGCAGGTACGGCGCCTTGTGCGTGAGCATGTTGCCGACACCGCGCTCGTAGCTTTTGACGCCACGGTCGAAGTTACGGTTGAACCAGCCGAAGAAGCCGCGTTTCGGTGTGCCGTGCTCGCCTTTCGGAATCGCCTTGAGCATGGTGGCGCAAAGGGCCGGGGTGAAGATCAGGGCAACCAGTACCGACAGGGCCATGGCCGAGACGATAGTGATCGAGAACTGTTTGTAGATCACACCGGTGGAACCGCTGAAGAACGCCATCGGCAGCAATACCGCCGACAGCACCAGGGCGATACCGACCAGTGCACCCTGGATCTGCCCCATGGATTTCTTGGTGGCCTCCTTGGGTGACAGACCTTCTTCGCTCATCACCCGTTCGACGTTTTCCACCACGACGATGGCATCGTCCACCAGCAAGCCGATGGCCAGCACCATGCCGAACATGGTCAGGGTGTTGATGCTGAAACCGAACGCCGCAAGAATCCCGAACGTACCCAGCAGTACCACCGGCACGGTCATCGTGGTGATCACGGTGGCGCGGAAGTTTTGCAGGAACAGGAACATCACCAGGAACACCAGCACGATCGCTTCGACCAGGGTTTCAACCACACCCTTGATCGATTCGGTCACCACCGGCGTGGTGTCGTACGGGAACACCACTTCCATCCCTTGCGGGAAGAACGGCTTGAGGTCGTCGATGGTTTTGCGCAGGGCCTTGGCGGTGTCGAGTGCGTTGGCGCCGTTGGCCAGTTTCACCGCCAGACCGGAAGCCGGTTTGCCGTTGAACTGCGCCGCGATGCTGGAGTTCTCGCCGCCCAGACCGACATCGGCGACATCACCGATGCGCACTTGCGAACCGTCCTTGTTGACCTTCAGCAGGATCGCCTTGAACTGCTCGGCAGTCTGCAGACGGGTCTTGCCGATGATCGTGGCGTTCAGTTGCTGGCCAGGCAGCGCCGGCAAGCCACCGAGTTGGCCGGAAGACACTTGAACGTTCTGCGCCGAGATCGCGGCGCTGACATCGGCCGGGGTCAGGTTGTAGTTGTTCAGCTTGGCCGGGTCGAGCCAGATGCGCATCGCGTACTGGGCACCGAAGACCTGGAAGTCACCGACACCGGCGGTCCGCGAGATCGGGTCCTGCATGTTCGACACGATGTAGTTGGACAGGTCGTCCTTGGACATGCTGCCGTCTTGCGACACCACGCCGATTACCAGCAGGAAGTTTTTCACTGCCTTGGTCACGCGGATACCCTGTTGCTGTACTTCTTGCGGCAGCAGCGGGGTGGCCAGGTTCAGTTTGTTCTGGACCTGAACCTGCGCGGTATCGGAGTTGGTGCCCTGCTCGAAGGTCGCGGTAATGGTCATGCTGCCGTCGGAGTTACTTTCCGACGAGACATAACGCAGGTTGTCGATACCGTTGAGCTGTTGCTCGATGACCTGCACCACGGTGTCCTGCACGGTTTGTGCAGAGGCGCCCGGGTAGGTCACGGAGATGGCGA
Organism: Janthinobacterium sp. LPB2021202312-11-4; assembly: GCF_037049705.1. Lineage (NCBI taxonomy): Bacteria > Pseudomonadati > Pseudomonadota > Betaproteobacteria > Burkholderiales > Oxalobacteraceae > Janthinobacterium > Janthinobacterium sp. LPB2021202312-11-4. Next base: position 217,653 of record NZ_JBAGKV010000006.1, read on the forward strand.
TGGCCGGTGGCGCAATGCTCGGGTATTGGTTAATTGGCAGCTTGAGGATCGATAGAGCCCCGACCAGCATGATCACCAGGGCAATTACCCAAGCGAAAATCGGACGGTCGATAAAAAATTTCGACATGGTTTACTCCCCTTTGCCGCCTGCAGCTTTATATGGTGCAGGCGCAGGGGCCGGGTTTTTTGCAGACACGTTGGTCGCTTCGGTCGGTTTCACTTCAATACCCGGTTTGACGAATTGCAGCCCTTCGGTGATCAGGCGATCACCGGCCTTCAGGCCGTCTTCGATAAGCCACTGGCTGCCGACGGTGCGGCTGGCCTTGAGCTGACGCAGTTCGACCTTGTTGTCCGGGCCGACGACCAGCGCGGTCGGGGTACCTTTGAGGTCACGGGTCACGCCTTGTTGCGGTGCCAGAATGGCGGCGGCGTTCACCCCGGACTGCAATTTGGCGTGAACGAACATGCCGGGCAGCAAGGTGTGATCAGGGTTCGGGAACACGGCTCGCAGGGTGACGGAGCCGGTGGTCTGGTCGACTGACACTTCGGAGAACTCCAGCTTGCCGTCCTGCTTGTACTCGCTGCCGTCTTCCAGGGTCAGTTTGACGGCCGCAGAGTTGTCACCGGCCTTTTGCAGGCGACCGCTTTCCAGTTCGCGGCGCAGCTCAAGCAGCTCCACCGAGGATTGGGTGACGTCGACGTAGATCGGGTCCAGTTGCTGGATCACGGCCATGGCGTCGGCCTGACCATTGCTGACCAGCGCGCCTTCGGTGACGTTGGAACGGCCGATACGGCCGGTCAGCGGTGCGTAAACCTTGGTGTAGCGCACGTTGATCTGGGCGGTCTGCAGGGTCGCTTCGGACTGCAAGCGGTTGGCCACAGCGGTGTCGTATTCCTGACGGCTGACGGCTTGCTCGTTGACCAGTTGCTTGTAACGATCAGAAATCGATTTGGTCTGTTGCAGGCTGGCCTCGGCGCTTTTCAGCGTCGCTTCGTAGACCGACGGATCAATCTGATAGAGCTGCTGGCCGGCTTTGACATCGCTGCCTTCCTTGAACAGGCGCTTGAGAATGATGCCGTTGACCTGTGGGCGAACTTCCGCGATGCGGTACGCACTCGTGCGGCCCGGAAGCTCGGACGTCAGGGTAAAGGCTTGAGGTTGCAGGGTGACGACGCCGACCTGAGGGGCGGGAGGGGCAGGAGGGGCCTCTTCCTTTTTGCATCCGCTGAGCAGTGATGCCAAGGCGACGGCAGTGACCAGAGCGGTAACAGCTGGCTTGAATTGCATGAAGATCCTCGGGTCAGGCGCGCAAACTGCGCACTCGAAAGGTGGAAGGGTAAAAAATGTGCGCTGAGTGGATAAGTAGCTTGCTAAGGAATATACTTACGTTCATGGTTGTTTGTAAATACCTTGGCTGCGTACCCACATCGTTACAAAAGCCGTTCAAAGGTTTGAATTGTAGGCCGGGGACGAGACCCAAGAGCGTTCGCCCCACTTTTATTCAGCACATGTTCAGACATTGCTGAGGCATCCTGATTGAGGTTTTACTGCCATGGTCCGTCGCACCAAAGAGGAAGCTCAAGAAACCCGTAGCCAAATACTCGAAGCGGCAGAGAAAGCCTTTTACGAAAGGGGCGTTGCGCGCACGACGCTGGCGGACATCGCCACCCTGGCTGGCGTCACTCGCGGGGCCATTTACTGGCATTTCAGTAACAAGGCGGATCTGGTGCAGGCCATGCTCGATAGCTTGCATGAGCCACTGGACGAGATGGCCAAAGCCAGCGAGAGCGAGGACGAACTCGATCCGCTGGGCTGCATGCGCAAACTGCTGACTCATTTGTTTCATCAAGTTGCGCTGGACCCGAAAACCCGGCGCATCAACGAGATTCTGTTTCATAAGTGCGAATTCACCGATGAAATGTGTGACCTGCGCCAACAGCGCCAGACGGCCAGCCTCGACTGCAACGTCCGTATCGCCCTGGCCCTGAGTAATGCGGTGAATCGGGGGCAGTTGCCGGAAGACCTCGACACGGCTCGCGCGGCCATCAGCCTGCATGCCTACATCGACGGCATCCTGTACCAGTGGTTGCTGGCGCCCGACAGCTTCGAACTGCACACCGAAGCCGAACGGTGGGTCGATACCGGGCTGGACATGCTGCGCCTGAGCCCCAGCCTGCGCAAATGAAACAAAATGCGTAATTGGCCGGTGCCACTCGCCTTGTGCCATGGGTGCTTTTATATACGCACTAGTAGCAGGTTGATAGGTAGTGAGCTACGTATTTTGTAGGGAAATTGTGTTGATGGCGTGACGGAGCACAATTGACGAGGCTGCATGAGGGCATTCGGCGCGGCAACCCGAGGCAACCGCGCTGAGCCTGCTTGACTGTGCCGCTCGGTTCAAATCACTTGAACCGGTTTTATTCCAGCGTCATTTCCCATTCGAAATGCCAAGGAGGTCAGTCTCCTTCTGTACGACTTGGCGATATATCGAATGGTCTCCTCCCCCAGAGAGTAGATAGAAGTTGTGGGGCCGGGCCGTTTCGGTCGACCCAATAACGCCAAAAGTCACGCTGCTTTCCAAGCTGAATTGAAAGTTGATGCTGACGTCTTCATCGCCAAGATCATGAACTTATCAAAAATATATTTTGCCGTTTTGCGTTGAGTTGGAATTCTCTTTGAATAAAAAAGCCCCGGCTCTTGAGAGTCGGGGCTTTTTATTTCAATCGTTATTTACAGTGTTGGGTAGTCGATGTAACCGACCGGCCCTTTACCGTAGAACAACTCCGGACGTGCTTCATTCAGCGGAGCATCAGCTTTCAGGCGCGCTGGCAAATCCGGGTTGGCAATAAACGGCACGCCGAAAGCGACCGCATCCGCCTTGCCGCTGGCCAGCCATTCGTTGGCGCTGTCCTTGGTGAAGCGTTCGTTGGCGATGTACGGGCCGCCGAAGGCTGCTTTCAATTGTGGGCCGAGGCTGTCGCCGGCTTCTTTCTCGCGGGAGCAAATGAAGGCGATGCCTCGTTTGCCCAGTTCGCGCGCCACGTAAGTGAAGGTCTCGGCCAGGTTGTCGTCGCCCATGTCATGGGAGTCGGCGCGCGGTGCCAGGTGCACACCGACACGGCCAGCGCCCCAGACTTCGATGGCGGCGTCGGTCACTTCCAACAGCAGGCGAGCGCGGTTTTCCAGGGAGCCGCCGTAGTTGTCGGTGCGCTGGTTGGTGCTGCTTTGCAGGAACTGGTCGAGCAGGTAACCGTTGGCGCCGTGGATTTCCACGCCGTCAAAACCGGCTGCCTTGGCGTTTTCGGCGCCGGTGCGGTAAGCGTCGATGATGTCGGCGATTTCAGCGGTTTCCAGGGCGCGCGGTGTTGGGTAGTCGGCCAATGGGCGAACCAGGCTGACGTGGCCTTTAGGCTGGATGGCGCTCGGGGCGACCGGCGCTTCGCCGTTCAGGTACGACGGGTGGGAAACCCGGCCAACGTGCCACAGTTGCAGGAAGATCTTGCCGCCCGCGCCGTGGATCGCCTTGGTCACGTTGGCCCAGCCGCGAACCTGGTCGTTGGACCAGATGCCCGGGGTGTCCGGATAGCCGACGCCCATCGGCGTGACCGAAGTGGCCTCGCTGAGGATCAGGCCGGCGGAGGCGCGTTGTACGTAGTATTCGGCCATCAGCGCGTTGGGCACACGGCCCTCGTCGGCGCGGCAGCGGGTCAGCGGCGCCATGATGATGCGGTTGGCCAACTCGAGGTCGCCCAGTTTGATCGGATCGAAAATAGTCGTCATTGAAATAGCTCTCTTTTGAAGATCAATTAGTAGTGGCGGGGGCCAGATCGGGATTGCCGCTCTGACGGAAAGTAATCAGGGTCACCAGCAGGGCGAGTACCGCCAGTGCGGCCGCCGCGAGGGGCACGCTGGTCAGGCCGAAACCGTGGGCGATGACGCTGCCGCCGACCCAGGCACCGAGGGCGTTGCCAACGTTGAAGGCGCCGATGTTCAGGGTCGAGACCAGGTTGGGTGCCGCTTTGCCGAAGGTCACGACGTTCACTTGCAGGGCCGGAACGGCGGCGAAGCACGCAGTGGCCCAGAGGAACAAGGTGATTTCGGTCGGGATCACGGCCACGCTGGTCCAGGTCAGCACGGTGGAGACCACGGCCATGGTGATGAACACGCCGATCAGCGTCGCCGCCATGCCTTTGTCGGCCAACTTGCCGCCGATGATGTTGCCGACGGTCAGGCCCAGGCCGATGAGCATCAAGGTCCAGGTCACGCCGCGCGGCGAGATGCCGGTGATTTCGCCCAGCAGCGGCGCGACATAGGTGAACAAGGTGAAGACCGACGCGGCGAACAGCGCCGTCATGCTCAGCGACAGCCAGATCCCGGCGCCGTTGAGGGCGCGCAGTTCGGCGCGCATGTCGAGTTTTTCTTCATCGCGCTTGGCCGGCAGGAAACGGATCAGACCGATCAGCGCAATCACGCCAATCACCGTCACCGCCCAAAACGTCGAGCGCCAGCCGTATTGCTGACCGAGCGCGGTGCCCAGCGGAACGCCGAGAACGTTGGCCAGGGTCAGACCGGTGAACATCAACGCTACGGCAGAAGCGCGTTTATTGGCCGGCACCAGGCCGGCCGCCACCACCGAACCGATACCAAAGAACGCACCGTGGCACAGGGCAGTGACCACCCGGGCAAACATCAGCACGTTGTAGTCGCTGGCCAGGGCGCAAAGCAGGTTGCCGACGATGAAAATCCCCATCAACGCGACCAGGGCGGCCTTGCGTGGCAGCCGTGCGGTGGCCAGTGCCATGAACGGCGCACCGATGGCCACGCCCAGGGCGTAACCGGTCACCAGCCACCCAGCACCGGGAATCGACACACCGAGGTCCGCCGCCACATCGGGCAGCAGGCCCATGATGACGAACTCGGTGGTACCGATGGCGAAGGCGCTCAGGGCCAGAATGAGGAGCGAGAGGGGCATTGTTGATTCCTTGTCGGCTGGCTGACGTAAAGGGTCAGAGCGTATTGCTGAAAGTGCGGAGGAATTCCTGAATGGTTTCCTCATTACGTTTGAAAAAATGCCACTGGCCGACTTTGCGGCTGCTGATCAGGCCGGCGCGTTGCAGGGTCGCCAGGTGCGCAGACACCGTGGACTGCGACAAACCGCAACGTTGATCGATCTGCCCGGCGCAAACGCCGTGCTCGTTGCTGTGGGACTGGTCGGGGAATTCGACGGTCGGGTCTTTAAGCCAGTGCAGGATGTCTCGGCGTACTGGGTGTGCCAGGGCTTTTATTATTTCGTCGAGGTCGAGAGGCATGGTGTGGGCTCGTGATGAGTAAAACGCTATATCGCGATGGGGCGAACTTTAAATCGTTGAATCGCGATATACCAATATGATTTCGGTCTGATGTCCGACTAAATCGGTATATCGAGTTATAACGATATGTGTGCCGCAGTGCTAAGCTGCGGGGCATGAATTATCTCGCACATCTGCACCTCGGTGGCCAGCGCCCCGGTCAATGGCTCGGCAGCCTGTATGGCGATTTCGTCAAGGGACGGCTGCAAGGGCAGTTCGATCCGGAGATCGAAGCGGCCATCCAGTTGCATCGCAGCATCGACGTATTCACTGATCGCCATCCCTTGGTCGACATCGCGCTGTCGCGGTTTTCTGTCACTCGTCGGCGTTATGCCGGGATTGTGCTCGACGTGTTTTTCGACCATTGCCTGGCCCGGGACTGGACGCTCTACTCGGATCAGCCGCTGGCGCTGTTCACCTCGGACGTGTACCGGGTGTTGTCCAGCGAGCCGCAGTTACCGGAACGCCTGGCGAAGATCGCGCCGCACATGGTGGCCAATGACTGGTTGGGTTCTTACGAGGATTTTGAGGTGTTGGCGCAGGTGCTGCGGGGGATTTCCCGGCGCTTGACCAAGCCTGAGGAACTGGCCGGGGCGATGCAGGAATTGCGGGTGTTGTATGAGCCGTTGAGCGAGGATTTCCGGTTGTTCTACCCACAGCTCCAGGCTTTCGCCAACAGTCGCTGACACACATTACCTGTAGGAGCGAGGCTTGCCCGCGAAGGGGCCTCTGAGAGCGACAAAAGCTTCGCGGGCAAGCCTCGCTCCTACAAAAAGCACTACGCGGCGATGAGTTCGCCGGCACGCCGTGGTTCGGCAGGCTTGGCCACTTCGCCAAACAATGCTTTCTGCACCGCCTGCTGCGCTTCGAACGCCAGCGCTGCCCGCTCGCGGCCTTCGCAGGCAATCGGCTTGAGCAGATGAATCTCCACGTCCCCACGGTCATTGGCGAACAGGCGCATCAAGTGCGACAGCAAATCATCGTCGCCGATAAACGGTGCCAGCGAATCCACTTCACCGTCGCGCAGGTAACGAATCGCCACCGGCTGCAACTTCACATCGGAATCAATCGCCGCTGACAGCAGGCGCCCATGAAAGGTACGCAATGAGCGGCCATCGGTGGTGGTGCCTTCCGGGAACATCAGCAGCGGATGTTTCTGTTCCAAGTGACGGGTCATCTGTTTGCGGATCAACTGGCTGTCGCCCGAACCCCGACGAATAAACAGGCTGCCGGCCTTGGCCGCCAACCAGCCGGCCACCGGCCAGGTGCGCACTTCGGCTTTGGACAGGAAGGACAGCGGCGTGATCATCCCCAGCAGCGGGATGTCGGTCCAGGACACGTGGTTGCTGACCCACAGCATCGGCTGTTTCGGCAGTTCACCGTGAACGGTGACGTTAAAGGGCAGGGCGTTGCCCAGGCGCGCCATGAAAAACCGCGACCAGCGCTGACGCCGAACCATCGAATGCGCAATCCCGGCGCGCTCGAATACGCCAAACACACTGGCCATGGTCAACCCCAGCGCCACCACCACCAGCACTCGCGCAATTCGCGCGTACACCCGAAGACGGCTCATTACATGGCCGCCTTGAAGTGCTTGGCGTAACGCGGGCAGAGTTCGTCGCGCTTGAGCAGGATGAACACGTCGGCGACCTGGAAGTCTTCGTCCCAGCATGGCTCGCCGCAGATCTTCGCGCCCAGGCGCATGTAGGCCTTGAGCAGCGGTGGCATTTCGGCGATGACGTTGGACGGGATATCCAAAACAGGCAGTGGCTTTTTCGGCTCGGCCCGCAGGTTCTCCGTGCACAGGTAGCGTTCGCGCAGGCGCTGCATGATGGCGTGGGCCTGAATCCCGCCATCCTGCATCGGAATGCTCGCGCAACCCATCAAGTAGCTGTAGCCGCCCTGATTGAGGACTTCGGCCAGTTCACCCCAAAGCACGGCGATGGTACCGCCGTTGCGGTAGGCCGGGTCGACGCAGGTGCGGCCGATTTCCAGGATCGGGCCTTTGAGCGACACCAGGCCGTGCAGGCTGAATTCTTCTTCGCTGTAGAACTTGCCGAGGCTGCTGGCCGCCGTGTGGTCGAGCAGACGGGTGGTCGCCACCAGACGCCCGGTGTTCAAGTCACGCACGCCGATGTGGGCGCAGTGAACATCATAGTCATCCATGTCCAGGCCCAGCTCCGCGCCTTTCAGCTTGGCGTTGAACTCGCCACTGAAAACGTTGAAGCGCAAGGCCTGGGCTTCTTGCAAAGCCTCGGTGCCGATCAGGCGTTCGGCTTGCAGGCGGCGTTCATTGCCGGTGTCGCTGATGCGGGCGATCTGAGTCATTGCGAATCTCCGTACGGGCCGTGCACCCGTCGTGGGTTGCAGCCGATCGACTTTCTTTATGCAGCCGTGTTGTGCAAAGTCAGGCTATGTAGCCCCGGTGTCATCGCCGTTAAGCTTTGGTGATGCTTATATGACAGCCCACAAGGAGCCTCTTATGCCCTGGCAAACCCTGTTGAATCGCCGCGAACGCCTGCCGGCCAATCCGGACCTCGCTGAAGGTTTCGCGACCTTGTTGCATCAGTTGGGCCCGGTGACACCGTTCGAACTGGCGGTGGCCGGCGCACGTTTGATGGCGACGCCGGGACTGGCGTTTCTGGTGGGTTATCAAGCGGCGTTGCGCGTGCTGTGGCCGAGTGCACCGCCGAGCCTCGGCGCCCTCTGCGCGACCGAGCAGCGCAGCCTGCGCCCGGCGGACATGCAGACCCGGCTCCAGGACCTGCGCCTGAACGGACGCAAGGATTTCGTCACCGCCGGCGACGCCGCTGACTGGCTGCTGATCGCCGCCCGCAGCGAAGCACTGGGCGAAGACCCGCGCCTGAGCCTGGCGGTGGTCTATCCCGGCGAGCCGGGCGTGCGCCTGGAAAAACTCCCGGCCATCGCGTTGATGCCGGACATCAGCCATGGCCGGGTGTTTCTCGACAATGCCTTTTGCGAATTGCTGGCCGGCGATGGCTGGGACGCTTACGTCAAACCCTTCCGCACCCTGGAGGACATCTACGTGCTCAGCGCCATGACCGCGTGGCTGTATGGCGTCGGACAGGACAGCGATTGGCCGCAAGCCCTGCAACTGCGCTTGCTGGCGCTGTTGGCCGGGTGTGCGGAAGTCAGTCGCCAGGCGCCGGGCAGTCCGGCCGGGCATGTGTTGTTGGGCGGGTTGTTTGCGCAGTTTGACGGGCTCAAGGCTGAGGTGGACCAGGCCTTGGCTGATGGACCGCCATTGTGGGCGACGATGTGGCAGCGCGATCAAGCGGTGATGGATCTGGCAGCGGGCGCGCGCGGCAAGCGCTTGGCCAAGGCATTGGCCGAGTTATAAATCGCCCAGCGTAGGAGCTGCCGAAGGCTGCGATCTTTTGATCTTGATTTTAAAAAACGAAGATCAAAAGATCGCAGCCTTCGGCAGCTCCTACGGGGGATGTGTGTGCCGAAAGATTGTCATGATTTTCGACTAGGCTCAGCAGGTGCTGATCCTTGCGAGCCCACCCCATGTTCAAAGGCTTGTCCCTGCTTTTCATACTGCTGCTCAGCCTCTCGGCCCACGCCGAAACCTGGCCCGCCGAGCAGTGGCCGCAAGGTCCGAAAATCACCGGCCCGGCCCTCGAAGCCTTGGAAACCTACGCCTTCCCGACCCGCGACGACAGTACTCGAAAAGGCATCCGCACCGACGCCTTGCTGGTGATCCGCGACGGTCAACTCATCTACGAACGCTACGCCGGCCCAACCAGCGCCGACACCCCGCACCTGACGTGGTCCATCAGCAAAAGCCTGATGGCCACGGTGCTTGGCGTCGCTTATGGCGAAGGCTTGTTCTCACTGCAGGACCCCGCCGTGAAGTTTTACCCGGCGCTGGAAAATCACCCGGCGATCACCCTGGCCGACCTGTTGCACTGGGCGTCTGGCCTGGATTGGCAGGAAGACTACGAGTACGCGCCGCTCAAGTCCTCGGTGGTGGCGATGCTCTACACCCTGGGTCACGGGAATATGGCGGCGTTCACTGCCGGGCACGATGAATACGCCGCACCGGGTCAAGCGTTCCGCTATTCCAGCGGTGACAGCAATTTGCTCTCGGCGGCGCTGAAAAATATCGTCGGCCCGAGTCGTTATCCGGACTACCCGTGGACCGCATTGTTTGAACCCTTGGGGATTGGCCATGCGGTTTGGGAAACCGACGCCACCGGAACGTTCGTCGCCTCGTCCTATGCCTACCTCACCGCCCGGGATCTGGCGCGAATCGGGCTGTTGATGGCCCGCGACGGGCGTTGGGGCGATCGGCAATTGCTGCCCAAGGACTGGGTCGCGTTCAACCGCGAACCCTTCGCCGGTTATCGCGCCCATCAGGACACCGCCGTGCCCGGCGGCCAGTGGTGGCTCAATCGCGCGGTGGACGGCGCGGCACAACCGTGGCCTGCGGCGCCGGCCGATACGTTCGCGGCGTTGGGCCATTGGGGCCAGGCGCTGTATGTGATCCCCAGCGAAAATCTGGTGATCGTCCGTTACGCCGATGATCGCGATGGCAGCTACCAGCACGATGAGTTGCTCAAACGGGCGCTCAAGGCATTCGCCGGGAAGGTGCAGCCATGAGTCGTTTTGTTCGCCGTCGGCCGTTCAGCACGCTGTTATTGCTGCTGTTGATCGCCATGCTCGGCTGGATCTGGCAGGAGCGGGTGGCGTTGTGGGCGTTCCCGGACATCATCAGCGCCTACACGGCCAAGGAATATTGCTCGTGCCGTTATGTGATGAACAACGACGCGGCGTATTGCCGGGGTTATGTGAAGCAATGGTTGCCGTTTAGCGGGTTTAGCGATGACGAAGCCAGCAAGCACGTGACGGTCAGTGGCATGGGGCGCAGCAATAGCGCGTCGTGGGTCGGTGAACGGCAGGGATGTCGGTTGGTGCCTTAAAAGATCGCAGCCTTCGGCAGTTCCTACGGGGCGTATAGCGGTAGGAGCAAGGCTTGCCCGCGATGGCGATCTCAAGGACGTCATCGCGGGCAAGCCTTGCTCCTACGAAAAGCGATCTTTGATCTTCAAGGTTTGCAACACGCCCACGCCCGGTTAAGGTTCGTGCAGGTTTATCTGCCCCTCGAGTTTCTATGTTCAACCGCTCCCTCGCTCAAACCCTCGCCTTCCTGCTGCTGGCCGGTGCTGCGCTGTCGGCCCGCGCCGATTGGTACCTGGACGGCGAGTCGTCGCGGCTGTCGTTCATCAGCACTAAAAACGCCAACATCTCCGAAGTGCAGCGCTTTTTGGTGTTGCACGGCAAGGTCGATCCCTCGGGGCTGGCGCAAGTGGAAGTCGAGATGGATTCGGTCAACAGCGGCATCCCGCTGCGTGACGAGCGGATGCGTAAGGACCTGTTCGAGATCCAGACGTTTCCCGATGCGCTGATCACCGCGCAAATCGACCTGCGCCCGATCAACGACCTAGCCCCCGGCGCACAGCTGGAATTGCGTTTGCCGCTGACCGTCAATCTGCATGGCAAACAACACGAATATAACGCCGAACTGTTGGCGACCCGGCTCGATGACCGGCGCTTTCAAGTGGTGACCCTGGAGCCGCTGGTGATCAACGCTGAAGATTTCGACCTGGCCCCCGGGCTGGAAAGTTTGCGTAAGGTTGCCGGTTTGTCGGCGATCAGTCTGTCGGTGCCGGTGGGTGCGGTACTGATTTTCACGGCGCGCTGACATGGCCGGTGCCGTATTTCCGTGGCGTGAAGGCAACCGCTTCGAATTGCTGATCGACGGTCCGCAGTTCTTTCCGCGCATGCTGGTGGCGATTGCCCGCGCCGAAGAACAAGTCGAGCTGGAGTTGTACCTGGTGGAGGCGGGCGCCTGCGCCGAGGCCATGGTCCAGGCGTTGGTGCAAGCCGCCGAACGCGGTGTGCGGGTGCGTTGCCTGTTCGATGATTACGGCAGCCTCGCGTTTACCCTGAACCTGCGTCAACGGCTGACGGCGGCGGGGGTGGAACTGCGTTTCTACAATCGCCTGAGCTGGCGGCGCTGGGTCGGCAACTTCTACCGCGATCACCGCAAGTTATTGTTGGTGGACCAGCACCTCGCAGTGGTCGGCGGCACGGGCGTGACTGATGAATTCTGGACCCCGGGCGAAGACACCAGCGAATGGCACGAAGTGATGGTTGAAATCACTGGCCCGCTGGTGCTCGACTGGCAATTGCTGTTCGACCGCCAATGGATCGCCAACCGCCATCGCCGTGCCTGGAAACCTGCCTCGCACTTTGGCCTGCCACGTTTGCCGCGCCTGCCTTCAAAGGGCGAAGGCATGGGCCGGGTCGCCTATGCCGACGCTCGCCAGCACCGGGATATCCTGCAATCGCTGGTGCGCGCGCTCAACAGCGGGCAGCGGCGGATCTGGTTGGCCACGCCGTACTTCCTGCCAACCTGGAAGGTTCGTCGTTCGCTGCGCCGGGCCGCCGCCCACGGTATCGATGTACGCCTGCTGCTGACCGGGCCGCGCACCGATCACCCGTCCGTGCGCTACGCCGGGCACCGCTACTACCCGCGATTGCTCAAGGCCGGGGTGAAAATCTTCGAGTACCAGCCGTGTTTCCTGCACCTGAAAATGGTGCTGGTGGACGATTGGGTGAGCATCGGCTCATGCAACTTTGATCACTGGAACCTGCGCTTCAATCTGGAAGCCAACCTTGAAGCGCTGGACCCCGGATTGACGGCGGCGGTGGTGGAAAGTTTTGAAAAGGACTTCTCTCTGAGCCAGGAAGTCAGCCTCGAGGCCTGGCAACGCCGACCGCTGTGGCGGCGGGTCAAGCAAAGGATTTGGGGATATGTGGATCGGCTGGTGGTGAATCTGCTGGATCGACGGGGGTAGCCACTAACGCCCAACACCCCTGTAGGAGCGAGGCTTGCCCGCGAAGGCGGCGTGACAGTCAACGAAGAGGTTGAATGTGAAGGCCTCTTCGCGGGCAAGCCTCGCTCCTACAGGAGAAGCGAGGTTCGGGGATTACAGCAGTTCGAAGCTCTGCTGCGTCACGTCCTGGGAGTCCAGGCCGATCTGCACGTTGAACTTGCCCGGTTCCGCCGCGTACTTGAGCTGGGCGTTGTAGAACTTCAGGTCGTCCTCGGTAATGGTGAAGTGCACGACTTTCTGTTCACCGGCCTTGAGCATGATTTTCTGGAAGTTCTTCAGTTCCTTGACCGGGCGGATCATCGAACCGGTCACGTCCTGGATGTACAACTGCACCACGGTTTCGCCGTCACGCTTGCCGGTGTTCTTCACCGTGACACTGGCGTCGAGCGTGCCGGTCTTGTTCAGCGTGGTCGATGACAGGGCCATGTCGCTCAGGCTGAAATCGGTATAGCTCAAGCCGAAACCGAACGGGAACAGCGGGCCCGTGGTGTCATCGAAATACTGCGAGGTGTAGTTGCCCGGTTTGCCCGGCGTGAACGGTCGGCCAATGCTCAGGTGGTTGTAGTAGGTCGGAATCTGGCCCACCGAACGCGGGAAGGTGATCGGCAGTTTGCCCGACGGGTTGTAGTCGCCGAACAGCACGTCAGCGATGGCGTTGCCGCCTTCGGTGCCGCTGAACCAGGTTTCCAGAATCGCGTCAGCCTGTTCTTTCTCGTCGAGAATCGACAGCGGACGGCCGTTCATCAATACCAGCACCAGCGGCTTGCCGGTGGCTTTCAGCGCCTTGATCAGCTCACGCTGGTTGGCCGGGATGTTCAGGTCGGTGCGGCTCGACGATTCGTGGGACATGCCACGGGATTCGCCAACGGCGGCAACCACCACGTCAGCGTCCTTGGCGGCTTTCACCGCTTCGTCGATCAGCACCTGGGCCGAACGCGGGTCGTCCACCACTTCCGGGGCATCGAAGTTCAGGAAGTTGAGGTAATCGAGGACTTTCTTGTCACTGGTGATGTTGGCGCCACGGGCGTAGATCAGCGTCGCTTTGTCGGCCACGGCGGCGTTCATGCCGTCGAACAGGGTCACCGATTGCGCCGGCTTACCGGCAGCGGCCCAGCTGCCCATCATGTCGATCGGCGCTTTAGCCAATGGGCCGACCAGGGCGATTTTCGCGGTTTTCTTCAGTGGCAGGGTTTCGTTCTGGTTTTTCAGCAATACCATGCTGCGACGGGCAACGTCCCGGGCTTCCGGGCGGTGCAAACGGCTTTCGGCGTAGGTGTCGGCCGGATCATCCTCGGCCTTGCCGATGCGCAGGTACGGGTCCTTGAACAGGCCCATGTCGTACTTGGCGCCGAGCACTTCGCGCACGGCGTTGTCGATGTCGCTCTGCTGGATTTCGCCTGCTTTCAACAGCCCTGGCAGTTCTTTGCCGTACAGGGTGTCGTTCATGCTCATGTCGATGCCGGCTTTGATCGCCAGCTTCGCTGCTTCACGACCATCCGCTGCAACACCGTGCTTGATCAGCTCGAAAATCGCCCCGTGGTCGCTGACGGCCAGGCCCTTGAAGCCCCATTCCTTGCGCAACAGGTCGTTCATCAGCCAGGTGTTGGCGGTGGCCGGCACGCCGTTGATCGAGTTCAGTGCAACCATCACCCCGCCAGCGCCGGCGTCAATCGCGGCGCGGTACGGCGGCAGGTAGTCCTGATACATCTTGACCGGGCTCATGTCGACCACGTTGTAGTCGCGACCGCCCTCGACCGCGCCGTACAAGGCGAAGTGCTTGACGCTGGCCATGATGCTGTCGGCCGCGTTGGCGCCCTGGCCCTGGAAGGCCTTGACCATCACGCCGGCAATGCGCGACACGAGGTAGGTGTCTTCACCGAAGCCTTCTGAGGTGCGGCCCCAGCGCGGGTCGCGGGAGATATCCACCATCGGCGCGAAGGTGATGTCGAGGCTGTCAGCGGCGGCTTCCTGGGCGGCGATGCGCCCGGAGCGGGCGATGGCGTCCATGTCCCAGCTCGACGCCAGGGCCAGGCTGATCGGGAAAATGGTCCGGTGGCCGTGGATCACGTCATAGGCGAAGAACATCGGGATCTTCAACCGGCTGCGCATGGCCGCGTCCTGCATCGGACGGTTTTCCGGGCGGGTGATGGAGTTGAACGTGCCGCCGATGTTGCCGGCGGCGATTTCCTTGCGGATCAGCTCGCGGGGCATTTCCGGGCCGATGCTGATCAGGCGCAACTGGCCGATTTTTTCATCGAGGGTCATCTGCTTCAGCAAGTTGCTGACGAAGGCGTCCTTGTTCTCTAGAGGTGCGGGGGTCGTGGCGGCCAGTACGTTATGACTGGCCAGGCTGACGAACAGGCCCAGCAAACACAGCTTCTTCATGAATGGTTTTCTCAAAGGCCTAAACGGCAGTGAATACGCGCCGGTCAGCCAAAATTTAGGGAGCGACTATTGTTGTTCAAGTAAATGCAGCACACTTCTGAAGCGTTTTTGTACTGGGGCATCTTTTAGCCCATTGCCACGCTGCAATCCAGTAGTGGCGGCAGATTATGCCCCAAGAGCCCGGTTCTTGGGTCGCAGGCAGATTTTCAACGGATTGTGCACGGGAGCATCACCTACATGAATGTAAGACTCAACTATCGCTCGAGCCTGCAAGTCGCAGCGCTGATGCTGCTGACCACGCTGCTGGCCGGCTGCGGCATCAACAACATCCCGACCCTCGACGAACAGGCCAAGGCGGCCTGGGGCCAGGTGCAGAACCAGTACCAGCGCCGCGCCGACCTGATCCCCAACCTGGTGGAAACCGTCAAGGGCTACGCCAAGCACGAAGAAGACACCCTGACCGCCGTGATCGAAGCCCGGGCCAAGGCAACCTCGATCCAGGTCGATGCAAAAACCCTGGATAACCCGGAAAAACTCAAACAATTCCAGCAGGCCCAGGACCAGTTGACCGGTGCCCTGAGTCGTTTGATGGTGGTGTCCGAGCGCTACCCGGACCTCAAGGCCAACCAGAACTTCCTGGCGCTGCAATCGCAACTTGAAGGCACCGAGAACCGCATAGCCGTGGCCCGCCGTGACTTCATCCTCGCGGTGCAGAAATACAACACCGAAATCCGCACCTTTCCCGGCCGTCTGTGGCACAGCGTGATGTACAGCGATTTGCCGATCCGCGAAACCTTCGAAGCCACCAGCCCGGACGCCGAAAAAGCGCCGCAAGTCAAGTTTTGACCGACGCAACTTAACGGCGAACGAATATCCCCGTAGGAGCTGCCGAAGGCTGCGATCTTTTGATCTTGATCTTTTTGAAATCGCCAAAATTCAAGATCAAAAGATCGCAGCCTTCGGCAGCTCCTACGGGGTTGTGTTGATGGCTATGCACGGATGAGGTTGCCAATGCGCGTGTTGAAGATGGGCCTGGTGCTGTTGCTCTGGGTGTTCGCAGTCACGGCCCAGGCCGAATTGAAGTTCCCGCCGCTGACCGGGCGGGTGGTGGACAACGCGCAGTTGATCGAGCCGGCGGTGCGCGAGCAGTTGAGCCAGCAGCTCCAGGCCCACGAGGCCGCTACCGGCGAGCAGTTGGTGGTGGTGACGTTGCCGGACTTGCAGGGCACCGACATCGCCGATTTCGGTTACCAACTCGGTCGTGCCTGGGGCATTGGCCAGAAGGACAAGAACAACGGTGCGCTGCTGATCGTCGCGCGGGATGAGCGCAAGTTGCGCATCGAAGTCGGTTATGGCCTGGAAGATCGCCTGACCGATGCCCAGAGTTCGGTGATCATCAACCAGGTGATCACCCCGGCGTTCAAGACCGGCAACTTCAGCAAGGGCATCAGCGACGGGGTTGCGGCGATGCTGGTGGTGTTGGGCGGCAGTCCGCTGGACGAGCCGTCGACGGTGTATGACTCCGGCGGCGACGAGCAGAGCGATTTCGTCTCGCGACACCCGGGCCTGTTCATCTTTCTGGTGCTGCTGTTCATCCTGACTGTTTTCATCTGCCAGATGCTCGGTATCCTTCCGGCCGGTCGCGGCGGCTCCGGTGGTTCGGGGGGCGGCTTCGGTGGTGGCGGTTTTGGCGGCGGTGGTGGGGGCGGTGGCTTCAGCGGCGGCGGGGGCAGTTTCGGGGGCGGCGGTTCGTCGGGCGGCTGGTGATCACACTGCGTTTAATAACAATAGCGAACAGGCATTCGTAACCATGGCATTACTGACCGAACACGAACAACGCAAAGTCGCCGAGGCGATTGCCCGGGTCGAGCGCGAGACCGACGCCGAACTGGTGACCGTGCTCGCAGCCCGCGCCGATGACTACGCGTACATCCCGTTGCTGTGGGCCAGTTTGCTGGCGCTGTTGGTGCCGGGGCTGGTGCATTACCTGACCGGCGCGCTGACCATGCACAGTCTGTTGCTGGTGCAGTGGGCCAGTTTTATCGTGCTGTGCCTGGTGTTGCGCATTCCCAAAGTCACCACCCACCTGATCCCGCGCCGGGTTCGCCATTGGCGTGCCTCAAACCTGGCGCGCCGGCAGTTTCTCGAGCAGAACCTGCACCACACCGTGGGCAGCACCGGGATGCTGATCTTTGTCTGCGAAGCCGAGCGCTATGTGGAGATCCTGGTGGACGAAGGCATCTCCAAACGGCTGGACAACAAGAGCTGGGACGCGATCGTCGCGGCGTTTACCCAACAGGTGAAACAGGGCCAGACGTTGCAAGGGTTCGTGACGTGTATCGAGGCGTGCGGCGAGTTGCTCAAGGTGCATGTGCAGGTGACGCAGGTGAGGAACGAATTGCCGAATCGGTTGGTGGTTTTAGGGTAGATCACGAGATCGCAGCCTTCGGCTGCGCCTACAAGGGAATGCGTTCGGCGTAGGCACTGCCGAAGGCTGCGATCTTTTGATTCTGCACCGTTCGGGAAATTAGCCGTGCCCTCAACTCCCATCCCCCCTAAAATACCCGCCATTCCCCGATTCGCCCGCCCGAGGCCGTTTTTCCCATGTCCGCTACCGCCACTCCCGCCAGCCTCGCGCCGGATCACCACGCCCAGTTCATCGACCTGCTGCAAACCAGCCTCGACGCCAACGCCTTCATCAAACTGGTGCTGGCCAAGTACGTCGGCAGCGAAGTGGATTTGCAGCGGCTGATCATCAAGCAGCTCACGGTCAAGGATCAGCCATGCCTGTCCTTCGTCTACCGCTACAGGACCCGCGACATCACCAAAAACTTCCCGCTGGACGAAGGCGTGGCGACGATTGCCGCGTTGCTGCCGGAAGCGTTCAAAAATGCGCACTTGCTGTCCCTGACCGATGAAGCCCAGCTCGAATACAGCAAAAAGGGCAAATCTTCGCTGTTCAAGAGCAAACCTCAGCAATTGCGTGAAGTGCCGTCCGCCGAGCATAACCGCGAGAAGAACCGCTTCCTCGACCTGAGCCGGCCGTTCCTCGCGGACCTGGGCGTGACCAACAGCAAGCACGAACTGATCCCGGCGATGTCGCGCAAGTGGAAGCAGATCAACAAGTTCATTGAAGTGTTCAGCCATGCCCTGACCACCTCGCCGCTGGCGCTGGACAAACCGGTGCGGGTGGCGGATTTCGGTTCGGGCAAGGGCTACCTGACATTCGCGATCCACGACTACCTGCGCAACACCTTGAACGCTGAAGGCGAGGTCACCGGCGTCGAGTTGCGCGAAGAGATGGTCAACCTGTGCAACAGCGCCGCCGCGAAGCTTGAACACCCGGGGCTGGTGTTCAAGTGCGGGGACGTGCGCAGCGTGGCGCCGAGCGAACTGGACGTGATGATCGCCCTGCATGCCTGCGACATCGCCACCGATTACGCGATCCACACCGGCATCCGCTCCGGCGCGTCGATCATCATGTGTTCGCCGTGCTGCCACAAACAGATTCGCTTGCAAATCCAGAGCCCGGCGTTGCTTAAGCCGATGTTGCAATATGGTCTGCACCTGGGCCAGCAAGCGGAAATGGTCACCGACAGTCTGCGCGCGTTGTTCCTTGAGGCCTGCGGCTACGAGACCAAGGTGTTTGAGTTCATCTCACTGGACCACACCAACAAGAACAAGATGATCCTGGCGGTCAAACGCGCCGAGCCGGTGGACCCGGCCCAGTTGTTGGTGAAGATTCAGGAATTGAAGGATTTCTACCAGATCACCGAACATTGCCTGGAAACCTTGCTGCGGGCTGACGGTTATCTGGGTTAAGGCAGAAAAGATCGCAGCATGCGGCAGCTCCTACAGGGTTTACGACCTCCCAATGTAGGAGCTGCCGAAGGCTGCGATCTTTTGATCTTGCTTTACACCGTAACCACACGCGCCGGTTTGACTGCCGTCTTGCGGCCCAGCATCACCGTCACGATCACCCCACCAGCAAACAACCAGGTGATCGGCTCGATGTGTTCACCAAAGAACAACGCCGAAAACGCAATCGTGAAAAAGATCTGCAACAACTGGATCTGACTGACCCGCGCAATCCCGCCCATCGCCAACCCGGCGTACCAGGCGAAGAACCCGATGAACTGCGAAAACAGCGAGACGTAGCCAAACGCCCACCAGGTCTTGGCGGAAATCTCGCCCTGATGTTGCAGCGCCAGGTACACCACCGGCCCGATCAGCAACGGCGTCGACAGCACCAGCGCCCAGCAGATCACTTGCCAACCGCCCATCTCCTTGGCCAACCGGCCACCCTCGGCGTAACCCAGCCCACCCACGGCAATCGCTCCGAGCATCAGCAAATCACCAGCCTGGATACTGCCGGCGCCGCTGATCAGCGCATAACCGAGCACCAGCGCACTGCCCAGCGCCGCGCAGGCCCAGAAGGCTTTCGACGGACGTTCATGGGACAGCCACGCGGCGTACAGCGCTACGCACAGCGGTTGCAGACCATTGACCAATGCACCGTGGGACGCCGGCAAGGTTTGCATCGCCCAGGCCGAGAGCACCGGGAAGCCGAGAATGACCCCGGCGATCACCAGGGTCAGGCCCTTGACCTGTTTCCAGGTCGGCCACTTTTCCCGACGCCACAGCAACAACATCGCCGCCGGCACCGCCGCAAACAACGCACGGCCCAGACCGTTGAGCAGTGGATGGATTTCCTGCACGACGATCCGTGTGAAGGGCAGGGTGAGGCTGAAAATGACGACGCCAAGCAGGCCGAGGGCCATGCCAGTGTTTTCGCGCGAGGACATGATGGGTAACCAGAATCGAAGGATTGGACGTGACCTCATCTAGCCATAAACCGCACAGCCTGCGGTGTTACAGCTAGGCACAGAGTTATCCGTACAGTTGGTAGGAGCTGCCGAAGGCTGCGATCTTTTGATCTTGATCCTGATCTTTTCCGAAATCGCTGAAGATCAAGATCAAAAGATCGCAGCCTTCGGCAGCTCCTACCGGGATCATCGTGTACGGGGATCACCGTAGTAGTCGGTTATTACCTGCCCTGCCGATTAAGGACTACCTTGAATACTCCTGCACGCCCACGTATTCCCAGAGGAGTCCTCCCCATGGCTGCCAAGAAAATTCTGATGCTGGTCGGCGATTACGTCGAAGACTACGAAGTGATGGTGCCGTTCCAGGCGCTGCTGATGGTCGGTCACACCGTGCACGCCGTGTGCCCGGACAAAACCGCCGGCCAGACCGTGCGCACCGCGATCCATGACTTCGAAGGCGACCAGACCTACAGCGAAAAACCCGGTCACCTGTTTGCCCTGAACTTCGACTTCGCCAAGGTGAATGCTGCCGATTACGATGCATTGCTGGTGCCGGGCGGTCGTGCGCCGGAGTACCTGCGCCTGAACGAAAAAGTCCTGGAGCTGGTACGGGATTTCGACAAGGCCGGCAAGCCGATCGCCGCCGTGTGCCACGGCGCGCAATTGCTCGCGGCGGCGGGGATTCTTGAAGGTCGCGAGTGCAGCGCCTACCCGGCCTGTGCCCCGGAAGTGCGTTTGGCCGGTGGTACGTTCATCGATATCCCGGTGACGCAAGGTCACGTTCAAGGCAATCTGGCCACTGCCCCGGCCTGGCCGGCGCACCCGAGCTGGCTCGCCGGTTTCCTTGGCTTGCTGGGCACCAAAATCACGCTGTAACGAGGACGTTTCCATGTGCGAGCTCTACGTCAAAGCCGATCCGATTCTCTACGAATCGCGCTCCCGCTCGCTGCGCATCTGCGGGGTGGTCACCACCCTGCGGCTGGAGAACCAGTTCTGGGACATCCTCAGCGAAATCGCCGAAGTCGACGGCATGACCACCAACCAGTTGATCGCCAAGTTGTATGAAGAGGTGATGGACTATCGCGGGGAAGTGGTGAATTTTGCGTCGTTCCTGCGGGTGAGTTGCATGCGCTATTTGTCGCAGCGGCGGGTGGTTGTTCCGGAGTTGTCGGTGGTGCGCACGGCTGCCAAATAGCTCGTTGACCTTGCGGGCCTCTTCGCGGGCAAGCCTCGCTCCTACAAGGTTTTGGTGGTGCTCGAAAATTTCGCGGACACCCCAAAACCTTGTAGGAGCGAGGCTTGCCCGCGAAGGCGCCAGGCCAGACACCACAAATGCTGGATCAGAAGAACCGCGTCACACTCACCTTGGCATTGCGCCCCTGGCTATACGCCCGATCCCCACTCAGCGCCGGCCGGTAATCCTCATTGAACAGGTTATCCACCGTCAGATTCACCTCTGTCCCTTTCAGATAAGCCTGCTGCGGCTTCCAGTTCGCGAACAACCCCTGCACGTTGTACCGGTCGTTGGCGTACTGGTCGTAAAACACATCCCCCACGGTATTTTTGCTCGAACCGTAGTGGTCGCTCGGTAACCGGTCGGACTTGCGCACGAACTCACCCTGCCAGCCGACTTGGGCGTCCCAGCTCGGAATCTTCACCCCCAGCACCGCGATCCATTTCGGCGGCGGCACATCCCGCACCCAGACATCCGGGCCCCACGGGTTGGTGTAGGCGCCTTCGTGTTTGCCGGTCATCCACGAGTACGACAGCGAGCCGAACAGGTACGTCGAGTCGTAGAAACTTTCCACTTCGAAGCCCTTGATGGTCAGCCCGCCGATGTTGCGGTAGTTGCTCATCGGGCCTGAGCCCTTGCAGTCGGACGCAATGGTGCCGCCCTTGATCGCCTGGTTTTCGCAGCCGACGCCGGTGGCCTTGAAGATCTCGTCGTCGATCTTGTTGCGGAACAGCGTGGTGCGGATTTGCACGTTGTCGTTGTCCTGGAACACGTTGGCAAAGTGGCTGATGTTACCGGCGCGCCAACCGGTGATGCGTTCCGGGTCGAGGTCGACGCTGGTGGCGGTGCGGCTGCCCAGGCCCTGGACTTCGTACTGCTCGTCGATCACCGGCGCACGCCAGGTTTTGCTGTAATCGACAAAGAACCCGACATCCGGCGTGACCCGCCAGAAGGCCGACAGTCGTGGCGACCAACCGGTGTAAGTGCGGTCGCTGTAATCGTGGCCAATGCTTGGGTCCGGGTTGTTGTAGTACGGCGCGTCGTTAGCCTCGCCACGGTTGCGCACGTGGTCGTAGCGCACGGACGGCGTGAGGGTAAAGTCGCCCAGAGTGATGGCGTCTTGCAGGTAAGCGCTGTTGGTATCGACTTTGCCCTGGGGCATGAAGCTTGGCTGGAAATAGCCGTAGTTGTACTTGGGTACGTCGTAGGTCTTGCCCGGCATCCACATCTCGGTGTCGCGGCTGTGCTTGCGGATTTGCACGCCACTGGTCACCGCGTGGGCCAAAGGGCCGGTGTCGAACAGGCTGATGTTGCTCGCCTCAAGGATGCGGTCCTTGTAAGCGGTGTCCATCTTGCGTCCGCCGGTGGAGGTCTGGAAAAACGCCGTGGCATCGCGCTCGTCGGTTTGGTCGGTGTTGGACTCCGAGTAGCTGAGTTTGAAATCGATCAGCCGATTGTCCAGCGGCTGGTATTGGTACTTGGTCGACCACGTGGTGTCGGTGGTTTCGCGGTTGGCCAGGAAACGCTTCAACGCGTTTTCGTAGCCATACTGCTTGATGTTGTCCTTGCTCGGCGGTGTCGGGTAGCTGGCGGACGAGAACGGCGTCCAGCGCTCGCTTTGGGAGCGCGAGTACGACAGGCCGACGCTGTGTTCATCATTGAGGTGCAGGTTGAATTTGAGCAGTTGGCCGTCCAGATCCTGGGCGCTGTTGGGCAAGCGCTTGGGATTGATCGGGTAGCTGTTGTCCGGGTCGGGCGGGGTGCCGGCGAGCTTCATGTCGTCGCCATCGCGCTTGGTCAGGTACACCAGCGCATCGGCGCGGCCGTCGTCGGTACGGCCGAACACCGCGCCGCTGTAGGTTTGCTGATGGTCGTTGCTGGCGTAGCCGTATTTGACCATCGCGCCGCTGTTGCGGCCCTCTTGCAACAGGTCCGGGGCGTCCTTGGTTTCCATGTGCACGGTGCCGCCGAAACCGCCGTTGCCGGTGAGCATCGAGTGCGGGCCTTTCTCCACTTCAATGCGTTTGATCAGCTCCGGCTCGATGAAAATCGTGCCTTGCTGGTAGCGCTCGAAGCCGCTTTTGGTCGCGCCGTCGACGGTCAGCGGCACGTCCTCGGCGTCGCCCAGGCCCCAGATATTGATGGTCTGGCCGCCAGGTTTCATCGAGCCGCCCATGCTCACGCCGGGCAGGGTCGCCAACAGGCTGGGGATGTTGCTCGGTTGGTGGCGGTCGATGTCGGCCTGGGTCAGGGTCGAGCGGCCGACGGTGCTGGAATCGACCTCGGTGCCGCTGCCGATCACGCTCACGGCGTCGAGTTGAATCCCGTCGCCGCTGCGGGTGACTGGCTCTTCGGGACGCACCACGTAGGTCTGGTTGACCTTGATCAGGCCGAACGGACTCTTGTCGAGCAACTGGCGAATCGCGGCTTCGGCGCTGTAATCACCGTCGAGGGCCGGCGCCTTGAGGTTGCGCAACTGCGCTTCGTCGAACAACAGTTGGATCTTCGCCTGTTGGGCGATCTGGCTCAGTGACGTGGCCAATGGCTGCGCCGGCAGGTGCACAGTGATCGACTCGGCATGGGCCTGCAGGCTGAACGCCAGGCATGCGGCGAGCAGGGACGGGCGAAGAACGGTGAACGGATAAGGCGAAGACGCGCGAAACATGAAATCCCCCAGGGCGGCGAAAAGGGCCAAAAAGGCCTGCGTACACAACGCAGACCGGAGGAAGACGCGGCAGCTGAAAAAAACCTCACATGCGAATGAAAAATATTCTCATGTGGGTTTTCAGCGCGCTTCGATCCGCAGTTGGCCGTCCGGGAGGGTCACGGTTTTCACCGGGATCAACACCGGGAGCGCACTGATCAGGGCGTCGGGATCATTGATGTCGAGGTTGCCCGAAACTTTGAAGCGACCCAGTTTCGGATCGGCCAGCCGCACCGGTCGGGCGCGATAGAGGTTCAACTCATCCACCAGGCTGGCCAGTTCGCGATTGCGAAACGACAAGTGCCCGCTGCGCCATTCGGCGACTTGCCCGTCCGCCAGGGTTTGTTGTTGCAGGGTGCCGCTGGCCAGGTCCAGCGCGGCTTGCTGCTGCGCGCCGAGCAGGGTGGGCGGCGTGTTGTTGGGGGCGAACGCAACCTGGCCGTGGGCGACGCTCACCACCAATTGTTTCTCCGTGCGTCGCACATCGAAGCCGGTGCCCACCACCCGCACCGTGCCCGCGCCCGCGTGCACCCACAACGGGCGTTCTTTGTCCGGGGCGACTTCGAGGTAGAGCTGGCCCTGATCGAGGTAAACCTGACGCTGCTGGCCATCGAAATCGATGCGCAACCGGGTGTTGGCGTTGACCGTCAACGTGCTGCCGTCCGGCAGGGTGAAGGTGCGCGCGCCTTTGGCCTGGGCGGTGATCTGGCGCTGATAGAGGCCGTGGGGCGTGCCCAGGTTAAACGCCAGTACGGCGCAGACCAGTGCCGCCGCGATGGCCAGCGCCGGGCGCCAGGCATTGGGCTTGCGCCGCACGGTGATCGGCACCGGTTTGTTCTGTTGCTGGAGTTCGGCCAGGTCCGCCCACAACTGTTCGAACGCGTGGTAGGCCTTGGCATGCTCGGGCACGCTCACCCACTGTTCGAACGCTCGGCGCTCGCCACTGTTGTGATCCTGGCGATTGCGCACAAACCAGCTCGCGGCCTCGGCATCGATGCCGTCGTCCTGGTCAGTGTCAATGTCGCGATGGCGGGTCATTCTGGCTGCTCCATGCCGTTCTCGTGGTCCAGGCGTCGCTTGCAATGCAAGAGGGCGAAGGCGATGTGTTTCTCCACCATGCTCAGGGAAATGCCCATGCGCTCGGCAATCTGCGCCTGGCTGAGGCCTTCAAAGCGGTGCAGCATAAGGGCTTCTCGACGGCGCGGCGAGAGTTCAGCGAGAACACCTTTGAGTTGTTCCAGGCGTTGCAGGCGTTGAGCGCCCGCCATCGGGTCGTGCTGGTCGTCGGTGACGGGCTCCAGGCCTGCCTCCTGATTGGGCTGCACGATGTGCCGCACCTTCTGCCGACGCCAATGATCACGCAGCAGGTTGCGTGCCATCTGAAACAGAAATGCCCGAGGCTGTTCGACTTTGGCCCGGTCGCCGTAGTCCAGCCATTGGGTGAAGACGTCCTGGGTCATGTCCGCCGCGTCGCTGGGGTTATCCGTGCGTTTTCGCAGGTAATGCAGGATGTCCCCGTAGAACCGGCGAAAAGAGTCAGCCGACAGTGGGTCGGGCTTGAGACGAGACATGGATATCCTTCTTGGAACGCGAGGTGCCGAAAAGTCGGGAATGATATCGAGAATTATTGCTATTTGTCTCTCGCCGTGTGATGTCCAGTGCGCAGCAGTGGATAAACCGTGGGGAGGGTCTTTACTGTCAGGCATCTCTGGTTGGATGAATCGAGGGGAGAAGCACCATGTCTGGATGGTATGAATTGAGCAAAACCAGCATCGGGCAGTTTCGGTTTGTGTTGAAAGCGGCCAATGCCGAAACCATTTTGAACAGCGAGCACTACACCACCCGCAGCGCCGCCGAAAACGGTATTGCCTCGGTGCAGACCAACAGTGCGCTGGATGAACGCTACGAGAAAAAGACCACCAAGGATGGCCATCCGTACTTCAACCTCAAGGCGGGTAATCACGAGATTATTGGCAGCAGCGAGGCTTACGCCTCCGATGCGGCGCGGGAGAAGGGCATCGCCAGTGTGAAGGCGAATGGTGCGACGAAAGTGATCAAGGACAAGACATTGCCGGTGCTTTAACAGTCAAAAGATCGCAGCCCTCGGCAGCGCCCAAAGGCGCGTAGGAGCTGCCAAAGGCTGCGATCTGTTGATCTTGCTGTTGATCTAAACCTCGACCGGAACCGTCAACTTCGGGCTACCCAACGCATGGGTCTTGGAATCAAAAAACCGCAACTCAACGCCCGTCCCCTCGAACACCTTCGCGTAATGCCGCTTCTGATGCTGGATGAACGCCTTGCTGCGCGGATAAATCGACACCGCCACCACCTTCGGCTTCGCCTGGCGCAACGCGTGGATGATGTGGCTGTCCTGCTCGCCCAACGCATGCCCGAAAATGCACAACCCGTCACCATGCCCCAGTAACTGGTCATAGCAGAACGACAAATAGTCCGAACTGCGAATGGTCTTGAGCTTGTCCTGGGCCGGGCCTTCGTTAACAAACAGTGGCACATCGTCCAGGGTCTTGATCGTGTTGTTGATGGCAAAACTGCCGAGCAACGTGCCCTCGGTCGACATCAATTTACGCGCCGTGCCGTCCTGATTGCGCACCAGGTGCAAGCCGCCGTGCAGATACAACAACCGGGGTTTGTCGGTGGTGCTGGCGCTCAAGTCGAAGCTCGGCTCGGTGCCGTGGAACAGGTCGGTGAGGACGTCAGGTTTATGCTGGATCGCCCAGTTGTTCAGCAAGTCATAGTTGGTGCTGAACACCGTCCGGTAGTTGCCCAGTTCCTGATTGATCGTCGCCAGGGTCGCCGGCACCACCAGCCGCCACGGGATGTGCACCGCGTGCACGGTGTTGATCAGCGCTTCCTTGATCGCGTAGTAGCGATTGCGCGGCGCGGCGGAGCTGACGGCCAGGGCTTTGTTGACGCGGCTGGTGATTTTCAGCGCGCTCAGGACCTGCTCGAAGCTGCGGGTTTGCAGAGCGTCGAACACGCTCAACTCGGACTGGCTCAGGGGCTTTTCTTCGACGGTGCGCGCATTGTCGAACAGCGAGTCATAGCCGAAATCGTCCCACACCGCGCGGCTGGCGCCGTTGCCCAGCAGCAGGCCGCTGAACGAAGCGCTGGTGCGCAAGGCGTTCCAGTCTTCAAGTTGGGCGTCGACATCCAGGAAATCGGTCATTGCGTTGGTCGTCTCAAAAAGCGAAAGGTCTGATGGGCGGCGACTTTATCACGGCCGGGACTTGAGCCAGATCAAGATGCGCCGTGACCGATCGGTCGATCCTGTGGCTGTCCGCCGAATCGGAGCTGTCGATTCGGTCCCCCGCCAGGAGATTCGCTCATGAGCAGCACGTTTTTCATCCCCGCCGTCAACATCATGGGCAGCGGTTGCCTCGACGAAGCCATGGACGCCATTCGCAAGTACGGTTTTCGCAAGGCGTTGATCGTTACCGACGCCGGGCTGGCCAAGGCTGGCGTGGCGACGATGATTGCCGAGAAACTGGCGCTGCAGGATATCGACTCGGTTATTTTCGACGGTGCCAAGCCGAACCCGAGCATCGCCAACGTCGAGCGTGGCTTGGGCTTGCTCAAGGAAAGTCGCTGCGATTTCGTGGTGTCGTTGGGCGGTGGTTCGCCCCACGACTGCGCCAAAGGCATCGCTCTGTGCGCGACCAACGGCGGGCAGATCCGCGACTATGAAGGCGTCGATCAATCCGAGAAGCCGCAACTGCCGCTGATCGCCATCAACACCACCGCCGGCACCGCCAGCGAAATGACCCGCTTCTGCATCATCACCGACGAATCGCGCCACGTGAAAATGGCCATCGTCGACCGCAACGTCACGCCGCTGCTGTCGGTCAACGACCCGGCGCTGATGGTTGCCATGCCCAAGAGCCTGACCGCCGCCACCGGCATGGACGCACTGACCCACGCCATCGAAGCCTACGTGTCCACGGCCGCCAACCCGATCACCGACGCCTGCGCGTTGAAAGCCATCACCCTGATCAGCAACAACCTGCGCCTGGCCGTGCGCGACGGCAGCGACATGGCGGCCCGGGAAAACATGGCGTACGCGCAGTTCCTCGCGGGCATGGCGTTCAACAACGCCTCCCTGGGTTACGTCCACGCCATGGCCCACCAGTTGGGCGGTTTCTACGACTTGCCCCATGGCGTGTGCAATGCCGTACTGCTGCCCCATGTGCAGAGCTTCAATGCACTCGTCTGCGCTGATCGCCTGAGCGACGTGGCCCACGCCATGGGCGGCGACGTTCGCGGCCTCAGCCCGGAAGAAGGCGCACAAGCGGCCATCGCCGCCATTCGCAGCCTGGCTAAGGACGTGGACATTCCCGGCGGCCTGCGTGACCTCGGCGCCAAGCTCAACGATATTCCGATCCTTGCCACCAATGCCCTGAAAGATGCGTGTGGTTTGACCAATCCACGGGCGGCGGATCAGCGGCAGATCGAGGAGATTTTCCGCAGCGCGTTCTAAGCGGTTTTGCGGCCCGGCGCGAGCCTCACGCAGAGCATCGCGCCGAGGGCCAGCAAGGTGCACAACAACGACAAAGGCCAGGCCTGCTGACTGGCGATCAGGCTGGCGATGCCGCCAATCACGGCGGCCATCAACTGATGAATAAAACCGCTCAGCGCCATCGCGTAAGCACCGCCGACCGGTGAACCGTCGTTGGCCAGCGACAGGCTGATCGGGTAATTCAGCGACTGGCCGAACACCGCAAAGCAGTAAGGCAGCCAGAACAGCAGCGCCGCCGACGTCCCCGCCACACTCCCCAGCAACATCACCGCACTGCCGGCCAACACCAGGCCTACGCCCAAGGTCATCAGCCAATGCTGACCGGTGCGCAGTACAAAGCGATTAACCCCCAGCGCCCCGAGAAAATACGCCGCGCTGATCGGCCATCCTAATAATCCGTATTCCACAGCGGACCAGTTGAACGGACCTTGCAGAATCAGCGGCGCGGCGGTGTTGAACGCGATGATCACCCCGTAACCGAGGCCGCCGGCGAGGGCCGGCAGCAAAAAGGCGCGATGGCGCAGAATGCGCCCGTAGCTCGACCAACTCGATGCCGGGCTGCTCTCGTCGGTCAACACCGGGAACGCAACCCGCGCCACAATCCCGGCCATCACCAAACTCACCGCCCCCAGCCCATAAAAGATCGCAGGCCAGCCAAGCGCGACCTGGATAATCGACCCCAGGTACTGGCCAATCCCCAGCGCCACGACGAAGGAAATCGAAATCCACGACAACGCCTTGGCCAGCAGGTCACCGCGAAAACTGTCGCGAATCAGTACCCGGGCCATCATCGAAATCCCACTGGCGCCAATGCCCTGAAGCAGTCGGAAAAACAGGAAGGACTCCAGCGTCTGGCCCAAGGGCAGCGCCAGATTGCTCAAGCCATAAATGCCGAGCGCCGCCAGCAACACCGGCTTGCGCCCGATGCGCTGGCCCAGGCTGCCCCAGAACAACATCGGCAACGCCATGCCGATCAGGTACACCGCCAACCCCCACGACACCTGCGCCGCCTCGGCGGACAAGTGCCGGGCCATCTCCGGCAATGCCGGCAGGTAAATGCTCATGCCCAACTGGGCGAGAAAAACCGTGCTGCAGGTGACGAGGAGGGTGGTGCGGCTTTTCATGGAATCATCCGTGGTTTTCAGTGGCTGACGTCACGGCCATGGGGGCGCAACAGCGCGGTGATGAGCGCACAAAACTGACGAATCACTGTTGGTTCCATGTCGGCACGCAGAGTGATTCTGACGGCGGCCTGACCTTGAGCGACCACCGGGAAAAACACCGCCGAGGTGAAAAATCCGAGATCGGCCAATTCAATGGCGATGCGGTTGGCCAGCGCGGCTTCACCGCAACGGATCAGTCGAATCGCCATGTTGCTGCCGTGCTGTCCGGTTTGAATCAGGCTGTCAAAGAGCTGGATATTAACCTGAAGGTTTTCCTGCAATGCGGCGAATTCCGGCGTGCGGTGCAACTTGATCGATGCCCGGCCCGCACCGATGGCTGCACTGTTCAAGCTTTGCGACCAGTTGCTCGGCCCGCCATAACGCTGGATGAGTTTCTTCTGCCGCTCGTTGCCAAGCATCACCAAGCCGCCGCTGGCACCAAACGACTTGGCCAGTGACGCGACGATCAGACAGTCATCTTCAAGGGCCTGCAACCTGGGACGCACAATGCCGGCGCCGGCTGTGCCGACGGCGGAAAGTGCGTGGGAATCGTCCAGGTAGAGAAACAGGCCATAACGGTCCTTCAGGTACAGGAGGCTGTCCATGTCCGCCACCCCACCCATGCTGTAGGCGCCATCGGCGACATACGCGACCGTGGCGTTTTGCTGACACTGCTTTTCCAGAAAATCCATGTCGTTGTGCGGGCACGTCACCACTGTCGTCTCGTCCGAACACGCGGCTTTGAGGTGATTCATGGAGTAATGCGCCATGCGATCGAACACCATTAGCGGCGGACGGTTTTCGGTAAACACGCCACTGGCCAGCAGCGGCAGGATTCCAGCGCTCGCCGCGCTGCACGACAAGGTGCTGAGACAGTGGGCACCGAACAAGTCGGACAGTTCGTTTTCGTACTGTTCCAGAATCGTCAGTTTGCAGCGGTTTTTTGAGTTGGCGATGCGCAGGCTGCCGGTTTCCCACAACGTGGTCATGGCACCTTTGAGCACTTCGGGGTGGTGATCCAGGCCCAGGTAAGAAGTGGTGCAGAAGTGATAAAACCCGCGCCCGTATTGGTCAACCATATGGTTGGGGCTTTTGATGTCGACATTCAGGTTCGCGACTTTCCCGGCTTCGGCGGCTTCCCAGTCGTGATCGGCCAGTGAGATCAGTTTTCGGTAGTTGGTGAAGATGTTTTTGGTGGGCGAGGTCTGGTCCATGTGAGCGTGTTTCTCCTTGTGAGGTATCGCGATCCATTTGTGTATCCAGACCTTACCGAACGCAGAGAGGGTATTGAATCGGCCGATTCCGGCAGGGTTGAGTGTTACAAGAGATATATGTGTAGGGCGATGGCTCGCGAGGCTGTAGGCAAAACCGGTGGTGCGGCGATCCGTTGATTTTCAAGAGGACGCAATGATTGCCTTGGCCGGCGCATCACCGAACTGAATCAACACCACCGCGCCAATCAACAAAACCGCGCCTAACACCCTGGGTAGCGTCATTTGCCGTTCGACCAATCCAAACAGCCCGAAATGATCCAGCGCCATCGACGCCACCACTTGCCCCGCCAACGCCAAGGCAATAAACCCCGACGCCCCAAGCTTGAGCAGCAGCATCAGCGCCAGTGAAATAAAACACACCCCGAACGCCCCGCCAGCCCACATCCACAGCGGTGCCTTGCTGATAAACGCCAGCGACGGCAGCGGCAAGCGCAGTGCCAGCATCACCGGCAGCAACACCGCGATACTCACCAGCAAGGACGCGAACGTCGCCCACAATGGATGCCCCAACCCGCGCCCGAGGTTGGCGTTGATCGCGCTCTGAAACGGCACCACTGCCCCGGCAATCACCGCCAGCAGCAATAGGCCGGCCCAATGCAATGTACTCATGCTTATGTCTCCAACAGGTTTTGCTGGACTGTAGGGTATTCGTCGCGCAGATTTAAATTCCGTTTTGCTATCCGGAACATGCATCAGATGAATGATCTGCGGCGCATCGACCTCAACCTGCTGGTGATCCTCGACGCCTTGCTCAGCGAGCAACACGTGACCCGCGCCGCCGAGCGCTTGCACCTGAGTCAACCGGCGGTCAGCCATGCGCTGGCGCGGCTGCGCGACCTGCTCGGTGATCCGTTGCTGGTGCGCGCGGGCGCCAGCCTTGCGCCTACCCCGCGTGCACTGGAGTTGATCGCGCCACTGGCCGAAGCCTTGGCCCAGGTGCAATCCCTGCTGGCCCCGAACACCTTCGATCCCGCTACCGCCCAGCGCACCTTTCGCCTGGCGATGTCCGACTACGGCGCCGCCATCGTCCTGCCCGGGCTGATTCGCACCCTGCGCCGGGAAGCGCCGGGCATCGACCTGCAAATCAGCCACGCCAGCCGCGAAGGCATGCTCGATGGCGTGCTCAACGGTGACATCGATGTCGCGGCCGGGGTCTTTCCAGAACTGCCAAACGAGTTGCGCAGCACGCCGTTGTTCAACGAGCACTACGCCTGCCTGCTCGACCGCAACAGCCTGCCGGCTGACGGCATGCTCGACTTGCCAACCTACCTGTCCCGACCCCACGTGCTGCTGGAAATGCGTGGCAGCGGCACCCCGGAAATCGAGCGGGCGCTGACGGCGCTGCGCGAACGCCGCCGCGTGGCCATCAGCCTGCCGCACTGGAGCGTGGCGCCGGCGTTTATTGGCGGGACGGATTTGATTCTGACGGTAGCTTCACGGGCGTTGCGCGGCATCGATGAGCAAACGCTGAGGATGGTCCCGCCGCCATTTGAAATTCCGTCGTTTACGTTCGTGTTGGCGTGGCATAAGCGGCGGGGTGGGGATCAGGCGTTGAATTGGTTGAATGGGCGGATTCAGGAGGGGATAGTGCACGCCTGAAATCGTCCGATATTTTTTGCAACACACAGGGAGCAGGGCATGACAGTGAAGTCTGGGTGGATGGCAAGTGCGGCGTTGTGTGGGTTGATGATGACGGCGCAGGCGTTTGCCGATTGCGAGAAGCCGACGTTTTATGGCGATTTTGGTCATTCGGTGTGCAAGGACTGGCCGGCGTATCCGGGGCTGACGATTACGGCGTTGTCGGAGTTTGTGTCGGGGTATTCGGCGAGTGATTCCGGTCCTGATGGTAAATATGATCTGAATCTTGCGGTGGTCTCGGCTGGCCAGTCGAAACCGCTGGCGACGTATCACCAGGCTTTCGCTTTCGAATCGAATGGCATTGAGTTTCAAGACCTGCAACTCGATACGGCGCGCTACACACTCACGCCGGACCTTCGAGCGTTTGGCGTGCGCGTCACGTTCAAAAACTCGTCACGGCTCTATCCGATGCATGAAAACTGGCTGTCGCTTTATTTGAAGGAGGGCGACACGTTGCGTCCGGTGCTGGATAGCCTGGTGACCTATGCCTATGGCGGCGAGTGGGATGGCAATTGCGCAGGCAGTCGTTATGAAAACACCCGGACCGTTGATATCGGCAAGACCCGTTCAAATGGTTACGCGGATTTGATCGTCAAAACGGTGACCGTCAGTACAGTCGGCGAGGGCGAAGGCGACGCTTGTGTGTCCAACTCCACCACCGCCAAACCGGTGCTGACCACACTTCGGTATGACGGTAAAAGCTATGTCTTGCCGGCCGGGTTCAAGGGTATTCAATAGATGAAAGGATCAGGGACGAGCATGACCACGAACAACCGACTGCTGGGCGCGATCTTCGGATTGAGCGTTTTGGCGATGACAACGCAGGCGCAGGCAGCCTGTGAAGAACGGCCCCGCGATAATCATTCGCTGGCTCGCTGCAAGGCATGGCCAGCGGTTCGAGACTTGGCCATCTCCGCGAAATCCACGTTTACGGCGGACCCGATGGGTGGTGACGATGGCGGTACCTTCGATCTGGAGTTGTCGGTCGTTGATTCCACTAATGACCGGACGATGGCCACGTACCGTAAGGCAGAGGCGTATAACACCGATGCTGTGAGTTTCAATGAATTGGTCATTGATACGGCCCGCTACAACCTGGCGCCGGATCTTCGCGCCTTTGGCTTGCGTTCGGAGTATGGGCACAGCTCCAGTGTTAACCCGTACTCGAAAACCGATCTGGCGCTGTACCTCAAGGAGGGCGATAGATTGCGTCCGGTGTTGGAGGGGTTGGTGGTCGCAAAGAACTCAGGTGAGTGGGGCAACTGCACAGGTCAGGGCCAGGAGATACGCAGAACCGTCGATATCGGCAAATCGACTCATAACGGGTACGCCGATTTGATCATCACCTCCCGAGTTACCGTGACGAAGTCCTTCAAATTTGGCGAAGAGTGCGTTGACAAAACCACCGAGCTGAAAAAAACACAGCTCACCCTGAGCTACGATGGCACGCAGTACGTCATACCTGAAGCACTCAAAGGTTACTGACCCTATGCTCACCGGCCTCAACCACCTGACCCTCGCCGTCACCGACCTGAACCGCAGCGTGGCGTTCTACCAAAACCTGCTGCAACTGCGCCTCGACGCGACCTGGGACACCGGCGCCTATCTCTCGCTGCCGGGCCTGTGGTTGTGCCTGTCCTTCGACTCGCTGCGCAACCCGGAACCTGCCGCCGACTACACCCATTACGCCTTCACCGTCAGCGCGGCGGATTTCCCTTTGTTCGTCGAGCGCCTGCGATCGGCCAATGTGCAGGAATGGCGCGACAACCGCAGCGAAGGCGCGTCGTTCTACTTCCTCGACCCCGACGGCCACCAGCTCGAAGCCCATGTCGGTGATCTGGCGTCGCGTTTGAAAGCCTGTCGCGAGCGGCCGTATGCCGGGATGAAGTTCTTCGATGATCAGTAGGCCGATGGCCGAAAACCTGAGATAGACTGGCGACCATTCGCCCCACTGCTTCCACAGGATTTCCCATGACCCCATCGCTGCTAATGGCCGTGCTCGCGTCCGGTTTTATCTACGGCATCACGCCCGGCCCCGGTGTGCTGGCGGTGTTCGGGATTGGCGCGGCGCGGGGGCGACGGGCGGGGGCGGGGTTCCTGTGCGGGCATTTGCTCGGCGATGTGGTCTGGTGCAGCACCGCGTTGATCGCGATTGTCGGCGCCCGGGAAATCGGCAGCACGGCGTTCGATGTGTTGGGCGTGCTCAGCGGCTTGTACCTGTTCTGGCTCGGCTTGCGCGCCGTTCGTGCTCGCCGCAGCAGTGCCGAAGTGCCGCAAGGCCCGGCTCGGCAGCCGTTCTGGCACGGCATTCTGTTTGGCCTGACCAATCCGAAAGCCTACCCGGTGGCGGTCGCGACGTTCACCGCGCTGCTGTCGAGCCGCGCCGAATTGCTCCATTGGTCGATGCTGCCATGGCTGATCGCCCTGAGCTTTATTGGCGGATTACTGGCATACGCTATTCTCATTGGCATTGTCGGTGCGCGGCAGGTGCGCACCTTGTATCAACGCCATGAATTGTTGATCACCCGGTTGTGCGGGGTGATGTTTATCGGTTTTGCCATTAATGCCCTGGCCCACGCACTGCCGGGGCTGGTGACGAACAAGGCTTGAGGCTGACCACAGGGAGGGGGCAGTCGCACCATCATCGCTCAGGGATGTTTTCTTATCGCTGCATTGTCGGACACGCTCCCTGCACCATGCACACCAGAAATTCCGCGCCTTTGGCGAGCTACATCGACCTGCTGCTGGACGCCGTTTGTGCGGTGGATAAACAAGGTCGCTTTGTATTTGTCAGCGCGGCCTGCGAGCGCATTTTCGGCTACACCCCGGATGAATTGATCGGTCAGCCGATGATCGATCTGGTGCACCCCGCCGACCGTCAGCGAACCCTTGATGCGGCGCGGGAAATCATGGGCGGCGACCCCAAGCTCAACTTCGAAAACCGCTACCTGCGCAAGGACGGGCGGGTGGTGCATATCCTCTGGTCGGCGCGCTGGTCGGAAGTCGATCAACTGCGCATCGCCGTGGCCCGGGATATCACCGAGCGCAAACAGGCCGAGTCGCGACAAGCGGCGTTGTATGCGATCTCCGAAGCGGCCCATGCGGCGGAGGACTTGCTGGCGCTGTTCAAACGCATCCACACGATCATCGGCGAATGGCTGCCGGCGCTGAATTTCTCCGTCGCGCTGTACGACGAACACTGCGCGCAGCTGAATTTCCCCTATCACGTCAATGACCATGAGCACTCGCCAGAACTCCCCGGCACGGTCACCGGGCGGTTGTGCGCCGAGGTGATTCGCAGCGGTCTGCCGATACTGCTGACCCCGGGCCAGGATGACCTGCCCGAAGGCTTCGAAGGGCTGGTGGCGGGGCAGGAATCGCCGTGTTGGCTCGGCGTGCCGCTGAACTCGCAAAACGGCACCATCGGCGCGCTGATCGTCAAAAGCGTGGCCGGCGGCGAGCGCTATACCGAGCAGGACAAAGAACTGCTGCAATTTGTCTGCGCCCAAGTGGCGACGGCCATCGAGCGCAAGCAATTGCACGCGCGGCTGCAACGCATGGCCCAATACGATCAACTGACCCAGTTGCCCAACCGCGAGTTGCTCCGTGACCGGCTCAAGGCTTCCCTGGCCCAAGCCCGTGCGGAGGGCGGACACATGGCGTTGCTGTATGTCGATCTCGACCGTTTCAAACAGGTCAACGACACCCACGGCCACGCGGTCGGCGACATGCTGTTGCAAGCGGTGGCCAATCGGCTCAAGGGCTGTGTCCGCGATACCGACACGGTGGCGCGGATCGGCGGGGATGAATTCGTGGTGTTGTTGCACAGCATCCATGCGTCGGAAGATGCTGAATGTGTTGCCGGAAAAATCCGTCAGGTACTGGCCCAACCCCTGCGTCTGGACGGTCACAGCCTGAACATGCAAACCAGCATCGGCGTGGCGCTCTATCCCGAGCATGGCACCGAAGAAAAGCAGTTATTCCGCCACGCCGATGAGGCCATGTACGCGGTCAAACGGCTCGGGCACCGGCCGTTAGGTGTCTGAAAATTCGCCACCGTTCGTCGCAAGATCCCGTAGTTTTTCTAAACCTTTAGCCTGATTGGAATTCTCATCCTATGCGGGCATCTGCTGGCCGCAATCATCACCAAGAGGAAGAGAATCATGCCTACTTCAAGAAACTCGAACTCGGGAAACTTCGCCAACGATCGAACGAAGGCGTCTGAAGCCGGTCGCAAGGGTGGCAAAACCACCACCACGACTGTCGAGAAAGACCCTGCGAAAACCGACATGGGCCGCAAAGGTGGTCAGAAATCTCGGTAGTGGTGAAGGTTGTTTTGATTGAGCGACGGGGGCGAAAGCCCCCGTTTGAATTTTTTCAGAAGGAGGGCGCGACCATGAGCCGGATGGCCACCCGTTTACGTTATGCCAGTCTTGCCACGTTACTGGGCCTGTTTGCCAACAGTGCCTATGCCCAGTCGTCTGCCGAATTCATCAACGATGCCTCCGCCAAAGGCATGGCCGACATCGAGGCCAGTCGCCTCGCGCATCAGAAAACCGAGTCCAAAGAGGTCAAGGATTACACCGTCGTGGTGATCAATGACCTGACCACCGCCAACCAGCACCTGGCGAAAATCGCCAAGAAGCTCGACTTGCCGGTGGCCCCTCGCGAAGAAGTGATCGATAAGTCCAAGGGCATGATTCCTGAAGTGAAGGACGGCCCGACTTTCGATCAGGCCTACGCCGCCAGCCAGGTACAAAGCACCCAGGCCGCCATCGCCCAGATCGAGCAGGAAGCCCAGCCCCTTG